>CAZZNG010000039.1:0-27736 GCA_964655505.1 uncultured Litorilinea sp.
AACATGGGGCTGTGCCGCCCGGTCGTTGCCAACGGCAGCACCGATTTGACGCGCTGCGGATGGTGCGCCGCCCACTCTAGCACCTGCATCCCGCCCATGGAGCCACCCGCCACGCACAGCAGTTGATCGATGCCTAGATGGTCGATCAGCTTGACCTGGGCGCGCACCATGTCGCCTATGGTCACGACCGGGAAGCTTAACCCGTAGGGTTTGCCCGTCGCCGGGTTGATGCTGGATGGGCCGGTCGAGCCATAGCAACTGCCAATGACATTGCTGCAAATAACGAAGAAGCGGTTCGTGTCGAACGCCTTGCCGGGGCCAATGCATTCATCCCACCAGCCCGGTTTGGCATCGTCGGGCGTGTGATAGCCTGCTGCGTGGGCGCTGCCGCTTAGGGCATGGACAATCAAGATGGCATTGTCGCGCTTGGCGTTGAGCCGTCCATAGGTCTCATACGCCAGCGTGATCGGCCCCAGCGTTGCCCCGCTCTCCAGACGCATCGGCTCATCTTCGGCAAACGTAAAGCTTTGAGGCGTTACCAAACCAACCGACTTTTCTTCGCTCATACCAACGATCCTCTTTTCTAAGCCGTCCCGCCCACACCGGCCATTGGGCTGAATGCTGACGGGACGGACACCAATCCAATCAAATTACGTCCAGTCGCGTTACTTGCTTGCGGCGGACAGCGCCTGATCCAGATCCCAGAGGATATCGTCGATGTCTTCCAGGCCAACACTCAGACGCACGAAATCGTCGGAGACGCCCGCCGCCGCCAACTCCTCCGCGGACAATTGGCTGTGGGTCGTGCTGGCAGGGTGGATCGCCAAGCTCTTGGCGTCGCCCACGTTCGCCAGGTGGCTGAAGAGTTTGAGGCTGTTGATGAACTTCTCACCGGCCTCGCGCCCGCCCTTGATGCCAAAGCCCATGACCGCGCCCGCGCCCTTGGGCAAGTACTTCTTGGCGCGTTCATGGTCGGGGTGGCTGGGCAGGCAAGGATGCTTGACCCATTCCACCGCGCTGTGATCGTCCAAGAAGCGGCAGACGGCTTCCGTGTTCGCCACATGCCGCGCCATGCGCATGTCCAGGGTCTCAATGCCTTGCAGCGTGGCCCACGAGTTGAAGGGCGCTTGGCACGCGCCAATGTCGCGCAGGATCTGCACGCGCGCCTTAATGATAAAGGGCGGCAGCGGCAGATCAGCATAGACCAGGCCATGATAGCTGGGGTCCGGCTCGGTGAAGTTGGCGAAGCGACCGCTGCGCCAGTCGAAGTTATTGCCGTCAACAATGATGCCGCCGATGGTCGTGCCGTGGCCGCCGATAAACTTGGTCGTGCTATGCAGCACAATATGCGCGCCCCACTCGATCGGGCGGCACAGATAGGGCGAGGCAAAGGTGTTGTCGATCATGACCGGGATGTTGTGCGCCTGCGAAACCGCCGCGACCTCATCGAAGGGGAAGACGCTGATGTCCGGGTTGCCCAATGTCTCACCATAGATAATCTTGGTGTTGGGGCGCACGGCTTTTTCAAAGTTGCTTGGGTCGCTGGGGTCGACAAAGGTCACATCGATCCCCATGCGCGGCAGCGTATAGTTAAACTGGTTGAAGGTTCCGCCATACAAGCGGCTGCTGCTGATAATATGATCGCCCGCGCCGCACAGCGTCAAAATCGCCATTATCTGCGCCGAGTGACCGCTGGCCGCGGCGAGTGCTGCCGCGCCGCCTTCCAGGCTCGCCAAGCGCTGCTCTAACACATCGGTCGTCGGGTTCATGATGCGCGTGTAGATGTTGCCGAGTTCTTGCAGCGCAAAGAGATTGGCAGCATGTTCCGTGTCGCGGAACTGATAGCTGGTGGTCTGGTAGATGGGCACGGCACGGCTGCCGGTGGCTGGGTCCGGGACTTGTCCCGCGTGCAATTGGCGCGTGGCGAAGCCAAATTGGCGTTCTTCACTCATAACTTAGATTCCTCTCTTGGGCAGATTGGATGCGATTGTATCGCAAGCTGTGATGAGTTGAGATAAAAAACAAACCCTCTCATCGGAATGAGAGGGTTGGCTGCGTACTCGGGCTGGATTCTGTCTTATGGGCCGGCTGTGGCCGGTGTGCAGAAAACAGAGGTGGGCCATTTGCCACCATCTCTCATCTTCCAGAACTCGTTCGTCTGCCGGACTTGGCACCCTGGCGCTTTACACGGCTCCGTTGCCGCGATCTTGCCGGGTTGCCGAGGCTTCATCGGGCCGGTCCCTCCACCTCTCTGGATAAGAGCAAACTCTTCGATTGTGTCGAATCATAGCGCAGTGCTGCGCGCCTGTCAAAGATCGACCGTTGGTAAAACGTAGGCGAAACGCTCCCTATTCACCTTTCAGCCGCTTAGCGCAGACGAATCTGCTGGCCCGGCTGCAGGAGACTCTCTTCGGTAAGATTGTTCAGCGCCATCAACTGCTGCCAGTCAAGCCCCTGTGCCACAGCGACCGTGAAGATCGTGTCGCCTTGGGCAATCGTGTAATACTCGCCACCCTCTGCACTGGACGCAGGGGACGAGCCGCTTGGACCCGGCGCAACAGCCGCAGCCGACGCAACCGATGCGGACGAGCCGCTTGGACCCGGCGAAGCAGCCGCAACCGACGCAAGCGCAACCTCACTGGCACTCGTCGCGGCGGGTGCGGTGATGGGCACAGCCGCGAGGGCCGCGGCCCGGCTGTCCATTTCAGCGGGCGCTTCTTCGCTTGCGGATTCTGCGTCGGTCGGTTCTTCTGAAGAGGATTCCTCTGCGGGTGATTCGCCAGGGGATGATTCTTCTACGGATGATTCTTGAGTAGGTGGTTCTTCGGCAGAAGATGCTTGTGCAACGGCGGCAGCGGCGTCCGCGCTCTCTGCGCTCTCGTCAGCAGCCTCCTCGGGGGCCGGAACCTTGATTTCTTGGCCGATCTGCAAGAGGCTGTGTTCGCCCAGTTGGTTCAGCGCGGCCAGTTCTTGCCAACTCATGCCGCGATGGCCCGCGATGCTAAAGAGCGTATCGCCGGGCTGCACGGTGTAAGGCTCGGTTGGCACATCGGGCACAGGCGCGGTCGCCATCGCGACCTCCTCGCTGCTAGGGATATGCAGCACCTGGCCGATTTGCAGCAAGGATGTCTCATTCAAGCCGTTGGCTGTCGCGATCGTCTCCCACGGCAGCCCATAACGTAGGCCAATCGCCAGGAGTGTGTCGCCTGGTCGTATGGTATAGTCAAGCCCGCCCGCGGGGACGCTCTCCTGTTCAATACGCACCGAGGGAGGTGGCGGTGTAGCCGCCACTTCCAGCTTGACAGCCTCGCCTTCTGCGCCCACACCGGCGGAAAAGACGGTGACGAAGATCATTTCGCTGCCGCGCGTGCCAACGCCGATGCCGACTTCACGCCAGCGCGGGGTCAGAATGTTGACCCGGTGGATGTAGTCATTCATCCACCAGCGCATCGCGCCATCGGCTGAACCGGAAGAAACCCAGTTCTCACTGACCCACGGTTTGTCTGAGTAGCCAGTACGCGCCACGCGCATACTTACCGTCGAGCCGTCACTGCCATAGTGCCCATAGACATAGTTGCTAATCATGTCGTTCACATGGCCTTGGGCGGCTTGATTGAGCAAGGGATGGACTGCCAGTGGCTCCAGGCCATTATCAACCCGCACTTGGTTGATGGCATTGGCAATAGCCAAGCCTGCCTCCGAAAGACCGGCGTCTTGGGCGGCAGCCGGCTGCCACAGCAGCCCAGTATGTAGAGCAAGGGAAGTAAGCAGAATACGCAGAAAGCGCAGCGCCGCTGGTTTGGATGCGTCCATACATTGCGCATCCTACCAAAGGCGCTGCAGATCGGCAAATCAATCAGACACGGGAGGGATTGGATTCAGACCGTTTCCCTACGCTGCTTGAGATTCGCCTGGTCAACGATGATCCTCCCTGGGGTTTCTATACCACAGTAACCGTAAAGCGCCAGCGCCGCGTCTCATTGGGCATGACCAACTCAAAGCGCCGCCAATCTTGCACCGCTGCGTCGAGCGCGTCAGGCGCGCCGATGCCCGGCTCCAGCGCAACATGGTGATAGCCGTTCCAGCCGCCGCGCGTGATCCAAATGCCCAGCGTATCGACCAGGCGGCTGTCAAAGTCGAAACGCAGTTCTTCCTGGGTCTGCTCATTGTAGATTGAGGCCCAGACGGCATCACGCGGCTCGGTGAAGAGCTTCACCGCGGCATTCTCGCCCAATTGCATCTGATCCAGCGCAATGCCGGGCATCGGCGCGGGCCACGACCAGAGATCGCCGCGGCGGCCCAAAGGCACGTTCATGGCCGCCTCGGTTCGCACCTGGCGACAGTCGGGCGACAGGCGAATCTGATCGCCTTCTGCAATCCGCATGAGCGGATGAAAGGCCCACATAAATTCCTGGGGGCCGAAATCAAGGTTGCGCAGCGCATAGCTAAAGGTGACGCGGTTGCCTTCGAGCGTGACGGTTCGTTCGAACCAGAAAGGTGACACAGGCAGTTCGATGCGCGTGACGATGCGCCCCTGCGTCCACGCCAGCCGATCCAAATCCCACACCAGATTCCACACCTCGCCGTGGTCGGGCAGGTTGCGCCCGCGCCAAGTCGTCGGCGCAATCGTCGGCAGACATTCGTCGGCCCCAATCAGCGTGCTCGCGTCGAAAGGGGTTCCAGTCGGCACGGGATAGAGCTTGCGCGCATCGGGCGGCGACCACATCCACTCGCGCCCGGTGCGCCGGTTGCGCAGGCTGTAGACCTTGGCCCCCACATCGGGGATGATCACCACTTCCACTTCATCGCTACGCAGGCCAAAGCCCGTCAACCCCTGTACGTCGGTTGTAAATGTCTCCGCAGCAAACGTCTCTGCCACAGTCGAATCTCCCCTATGCAGTTCCCCGAATATAAACCGGGCCGGTTAACGCGACAGACGCCACACTTGGCCGCCCAGGGTCACAGCGCGCAGCTCAGCAGGTTGTGCGTGCAGCGCCACCACTGGCACGGCTCCCGGCAGATCGGCCCGGTGTACCCAACTGATGCCCCGGTCATTGGATTCAAACAGACCACTGGTGGTAGCAGCCCAGAGCATACCGTCCGCGTCATAGGTGGGCGATGCAGCCAGCGCGGTCACGCGTGTCGCCTCGTCAAAGAAATGCTGTGCCACGCTCACATCGGCTTGGCCGCTGCCATCTGCACTGCCATCTGCAGAGGCAGCGTCGGGCGTATAAATCTTGAGCAAGCGATGCTGTGTCGCCAGGAACAAGGCCCGCTCCTGCCCATCGCGCGGCCACGCGGTCAGCGCAGCAGGCACGCCGCTGGTCAGCGCGGCCAGGTTCTCCCAATTGACGCCCAAGTCGTGACTCTCCCACAGATTCAGGGAAAAGTGGCCCTCCGGCGTCGGCAGGGTCGTCAGCGCCAGCAGTTCGCCAACCGGCCCGCCATGCGGCGCAAAGTGGGCTTGTAGCAGCGTTTGGCCGGGCCATGGCCCCACCAGTTCCCGCCAGTTGACGCCGCCATCGGTCGAAAGCAAGATCAAGCCGTTGGCGCTGACGACCAACAGCGTGCCATTCTGAGCAAAATCGGGCGCGAGTTCAACGGCCAAGATCGGATGAGCCTGCAGCGCGGCCGCGCCCAGCGGCTGCCACGCTTGGCCGGGCTGCCAGCGCAGCAGCCCATCGCCCGTGGCCGCGAAGTAAACCGGATTGCCCTGTGCATCGACGCTGCCATGCACACCAAAGACCCCTTCATCGCTGCCGGGCGGCAGGGGTGTCCATGTTGCGCCGCCATCCGCGCTGTGTGCCAGCGCGCCGTCGCTGTCCAAGGCTACCCAATCGGAAGCCGTCGCGGCGACGATGACCGGCGGCGCGTGCAGCGGCGCGTCGATGGACTGCCATGCAGGCCGCGCGCTCCCTTCTCCAGTCGTGAGCGTTGCCAGCGCCAACCCATTGCCATAGGTTCCAACCGCCACCCATGTACCGGCAGCAGCCACGGTCAAGACAATCGTGTCGCCTGGGGTGTCGAGTGGCTGCCAGGTGGGTTCGGCTAGTTCAGCCAATGGCGCGACAAATAAGCCGTTGAGCGTGCCCGCCAGCAGTTGCCCTTGTGCAGTGATCGCCAGGCTGTTGACGCTTTCGCCCCCCAAGCCAAGGGGAAGCCACGACTCGCCGCCATCCTGCGACCAGTAGACGCCATGTTCCTCCATCCCCGCAAAAAGCGTCTGGTCATCGGCAAAATGGGGCGAAACCGCCAGCGCTTGCACCGGCGCGTCGGGCAAGCCAATGCCCGATTCGCGCCAGGCACGGCCCCCATTGCGCGAACGATACAGCCCGCCCGCGGCGGTGCCTGCCCACAGCAGTTCACGCTCACCATAGGTCGGCGCGCAGACCAAGCAGAGCACCTCGGTATCGATCAGCCCAAAATTGCAGCTTTCCCAATGGTCGCCGCCGTCCAGCGTGCGGAAGATGCCTGCCGGTGTGCCCGCGAAGAGGGTGCGGTCCGTGGCAAATTCGGGCGACGCGACCAGCGCCATGGCAACGCCCAGTCCTGCCCAAGCCGTTACCTCGTCCCAAGTCTCGCCGGGGGTCGCGTCCGGCGCAAAGGTGTCCAGCCGATAAAGGCGGCCTGTTTCAGTGGCAGCCCAGGCAACCGGCGCGCTGGGATCACCGGCCAGCGCGACGCTGACGATGCTAGGGTCGGCAATGCCATCCAAACAGGGCATCAACGCGGGCGAATCCGCGCGCCAGCGGAACAACCCGGCGCGCGCCCCAACCAGCCCATAAACGCCGCGGCCCTCGGCTGCTTCGACGGCTGCTTCGACGGCTGCTTCGACCGCGGCGACGGTCGCAACTGTGCCGCCGGTCCATGCGCCCGCGGCGCACCATTGTTCTGTCTCGCGTGATTCTGACTTTGTCACGGTCGGAAATCTACCTCTTCATTGCGGTTAAGGCGTGGTTTATGCACAAGCACCTCGGTGGTCAACGCCATGAGCGCGCCGCTGACGCCCGTCTCCAGCGCCACTTGCAGCACCTTGACCGGGTCCACGATGTTGGCGGCCAAGACATCGGTCAGTTTACCAGCCACCACGTCATAGCCTGTGCCGTTGCCCGCGGCTTGCACAGACGCCAAGATAGGCGACGCCTCCACGCCGGAGTTTTCCAAAATCGCGGCCATTGGCGCGGTCAGCGCTTTGGCGAGGATCGCCGCGCCCGCGGCCTCGTCGTCGGGCAGATCCAGCGCCTGTATCGCCTCAATACAGTTGAGGAACGCGGTGCCGCCGCCGGGAACGATGCCATCTTGCAGCCCCAGCCGCACCACATGCACGGCTTCTGTGGTGCGATTTTTCAGATAGTCGCGCTCACTTTCGGTTGCGCCGCCCACCTCCAGCAAGGCGACGCCGCCGATCAACTTGCCCGCGCGCTCGACCAGGCGGTTGCGCTCGCGGCCATAAGCAGCGGTGGGGATGCGGCTGCGCAGTTCTTGGCTGCGTTGGCGAATGGCCGCCGGTCGCCCCTTGCCCCCTAACAGGGTAAAGCCGGAACGGATCGCCTGCACTTCGCTGGCCTGGCCCAGTTCATCCAAGGTGGCGCGCTCGATACGGTCGCCCATTTCAGCGTGAAAGACCCGTCCGCCGGTCATTACGGCCAGATCTTCCAGCACCTCGCGCTTTTCCGAGCCTAAGCCTGGGGCTTTGATGGCTAAGGTGGGCAGCGCGCCGCGGCTCTTGTTGGTCACCAAGATGTTGAGCGCTTCGCCGCGGATGACCGGGGCCAAGACCACCAGCCCCCGATCCGGACCGGCTTTACGCACCAGTTCCAGCACCGGCAGCAATTCTTCGCCGGAAGTCAACTGATGCGTGGTCAGGAGTAGATAGGCATCCTTGACCACGGCTTTGCCCGGTTCGGTGTTGAAGTAGGAAGAGACCCAGCCCTGGTTCCAAAATGTGCCGTTGATGTAGCGCCGGTTGTGGCTGCGCCCGTAGTTGGTACGCACCTGTACCGCGCCAAACGGCCCCACCACGTCAAAGACCTCTTCGATATACTCTCCCAGCAGATCGTCGCCGGTCACCGCGGTTGCCAGCCCGCGGATCTGCGCGGGCGAGTCCAGGGGGCGCGCCTGCGCGAGCAGGGCTTGGGTAGCCACGCGCAGCGCTTTCTCCATGCCGATCCGCATACGCATGGGGTTATAGCCCGCGCCCATATAGCGCGCGGTTTCGTTGATAATGGCGCGCGCAAGCACCACAGCCGTGGTCGCGCCATCGCCAACTGCCTCCTCAACCTGCCAGGCAATATGGCGGGCTAGGAACGCGCCCATGGTTTCGAAGCGGTTGGGCAGCCCCATGAAGCGCCGTGCGATCAGCGCGCCGTCGTTGAGCAGTTCGGGCGCGCGGCGCGAATTTTCACGGCGAACCGCTACCAGCCGCCCGCGCGGCCCCAAGGCGACGGCCATCATATCGGCCAGTTGATTGAAGCCGCTGCGCAGGGCTTGGCGCGCGCGCGGCTCAAAGGCAAGTCGTCGATTGGTCATGGTCGTCTACATCATCATTAGGAGCAGCATTACTAGGAGCAGCGTTGCTTACATCGAAGTAATCTACGCAAAAGTGATCGACACAGGAGTCATGTGCATAGGGGTTGTCTACATAGGAGATCGGCATCAATTTCGATACTCTCTATTCCGGTGTTTTATCTTGGTGCTTCAATGTTGGATCAAGCGGCTCATAGAGAGATCACCCCACAGGTAGATCATTCCAAATAGAGCCGTGGCTCAGGCGGCGCAGGCATCGGCGGCGGCGCGCCGCGTACAGCGCATTGCATGGGACAAGTAGTGAGAACAGATAGCCACAAATAGATAGTCACAAATGGATAGCCACGGCGCGGAAGATTGTGCGCGCAGCCTAGCGGCATGGGGTTCCAGCGGCATTATACCGGCAGGCTCACCATCAACCAAGCAGCCGGATCGGTCGCCGGACGCTCACAGGCGATCTTGCTCCTGCGCAAAGGGGTTGCCAATGGACATCTCCGCTTGAACCATCTATAATGGGCCTGGAACAATGGCGATAAAAGGTGAACGCTCCACAAGCCGCGCCAAGCGCCTGTTGGCCCCCACGCCAATCAACCATTCACCCAAACCAGCAATGGTTGCAGCAACCAAAAACAGCAACACAGAAAGGAAATACAACAATGTCCTATGAGGCCAAGCTAAAGGAATTGGGCTACAACCTTGAAATTGTTGACCTGAACATGGGCCGGTTGATGGGCGCAGTTCGCACCGGCAACCTGGTCTACACCTCCGGCAGCGTCTCCCGCTTTGGCGACAAGCAGGTCATCGGCAAGGTAGGCCGCGACCTGACCGTCGAGGAAGGCTATGAAGGCGCACGGCTGGCCGCTTTGGGCTGTCTGCAGAGCCTTAAGAGTGAGATCGGCAGTTTAGACAATGTCGTGCGCGCCGTCAAGATGCTGGGAATGGTCAACGTGGCCCCGGACTTTGCCAATACGCCCGCTGTGATCCACGGCGCCAGCGACCTGCTCCTCGAAGTCTTTGGCGAAGCAGGCCGCCACGCGCGCAGCGCGGTTGGCATGCAGATTCCTTCGGATTACGCCGTGGAAGTCGAGATCATTTTCGAAGTCAAGTAAAAGACTGTTTGTCCGCGCAGCCTCTAGCCATGTGCCGGACTTGTGTAGAAGGGCGTCGCGACAGTGGCTGCGACGCCCTTTGTTTTTCTGCTCCTGTTTTCGAAAGCGTTTCAAAGGCCGCTATCTACAGGCCGCATCCATAGGCCGCATCTGTCCGCCCGACGCACGCGGCACCCAGGGAAAAAACCATGACAGAGAAGCTGGATCAACCATACATCAGCCGGCGTTTTACGCCCGAACATGGATTCACAGACGGGATCGAGGGGCCAGCCTGTGATCGACATGGCAATCTCTACGCGGTGAACTTCGAGCGCCAGCACACCATCGGCAAGGTGACGCCCGAAGGCCATGCAACCGTTTTCCTCGAACTGCCCAACGGCAGCATCGGCAACGGCATTCGCTTCGACAGCCGCGGCGATATGTACATCGCGGACTACACCAACCACAACATTCTGCGCGTCGACATGCAGGCGTGCGCCCAAGCCAGCAGCCTGGCCGAGCGTAACCAAGCCATCTCGGTCTATGCCCACGAGCCGCGCATGAACCAGCCCAACGACATTGCCATCAGCGCCGAAGATATCATCTTTGCCAGCGACCCCAATTGGGCCGACTCCTGGGGACAGATCTGGCGCATCGACCGCGGCGGGCAAGTGACGCTGCTTGAAACCCAGATGGGCACGACCAACGGCATCGAGGTTTCGCCCGACGAGCGCACGCTTTATGTCAACGAGACTGTGCAGCGCAATATCTGGGCCTATGATCTGTCGCCCGCGGGCGACATCAGCCGCAAGCGGCTGCTCATCCACTTCGACGACTTCGGCATGGACGGGATGCGCTGTGACGTGCAGGGCAATCTCTACGTCACGCGCTGGGGCAAAGGCACAGTGGTTAAACTTTCACCGGAGGGCGAGATTCTGCACGAAATTCAGCTTGCGGGTTTAAAATGTACCAATCTGGCCTTTGGCGGCCCCGATGGCTGCACTTGCTATGTCACCGTCGCCGACAAAGGCAATATTGAATGGTTCCGCGTGGAAGCCCCCGGCCGCGCTTGGCAGTTGGCCCATCGAGGCTAAAGGCTTCAATCACAAAGACCGTCAATTTAGGATCGTCAATTGAGGACAGAACTGTGAGCGCATTTCAAGACAAAGTCGCGATTGTAACGGGCGCGGCCCACGGCATTGGGCGAGCGACAGCCCAACGGCTCGCCCAAGAGGGCGCAGCAGTCGTCGTGGCCGATATCACCGACGACCTGGGCAACCAAACAGTTTCCGGCATCGTCGAAGCAGGCGGCAAAGCACACTACATCCACACCGACGTCGGCCAACATGCGGCCATTCGCGCCTGTGTAGAGCAGACCGTGGCGACATTCGGTCGCCTCGACTACGTGGTGAATAACGCCTACTGGTCAAAGCATGGCACGGTGGAGGAGTTGAGCGAAGACGACTGGGACAAGTCCATGAACGTCATGCTCAAGGCCATCTACCTGTTCGGCAAGTACGCCTTTCCGCAAATGCGCAAGGTCGGCGGCGGCGCGATGGTCAACCTGGCGTCGGTCCACGGCTTGATGGCCGCGCGCCATTACGGCGTCTATGCAGCAGCCAAGGCCGCAGTGATCAACTTGACGCGCAGCATGGCGATTGACTATGGCCCGGACAACATCCGGGTCAATGCTGTCTGCCCCGGCTGGATCATCACCCACGAGATCACGCCGGAGTTGGAAAAACACATGCAGCGGTCGGCCCCGCTCTATGCAGTACGCCGGCCAGGCCGCCCGGAGGAGATGGCCGCTGTCATTCGCTTCCTGCTCTCCGACGAAGCCAGCTTTGTCACCGGCCATGCGCTTGTGGCAGACGGCGGGCTAACGGCTCAACTGCAAGATTCAGTCGCGGGGGCTGTTCGCCAAGCCATGCTGGAAGAGTATGGGCTGGAGGCGTAAACGATAACGCGAGTCTGCCGCCCACCAGCATTCAGCAGAAACGGTCAGACGGGGGGAATCCGGCTTGGATTCCCCCCGTCTGTTCCTCAACGCTTAATCTTGCGGGGCGCTACGCCCATCCCGCGAGCAGATGGGCATAAATCTCCGAGCGTCCCGGAAGGTGAGGTCGGGAAGATTCATCCGCAACCTTACTGCGCCGGTTGCAGGTTGATGAAGGTCTTGAGCAATTCCCACTGCCACGAGTGCGGGAAGCCGTACGGATCGTCACTCGACGGCCAGTTGGTCCAGTTGGTGGTGTTCATGGGATAGCGAATGATCAGTTGGCCGACGTAGATGTCAGGCATTTCGCTGACCCAGATGTCCATCGCCTGGGTGAAAAGCTCCATCAATTGGGGATCGTCTGTTTCCAGCGGCGCGATCTGCTCGACAATGGCGTCGAACTCTTCATTCTGCCAGCGCGAGGTCGCCCACCAGATGGGAGCCGGTTCGCCCGTGGGGCGGAAGTACTGGCTGGTGTAGATCGAGAGCATGAAGTAGGGGTCCATGCCCAAGACACCGCTGGGACCCTTACAGCCGAACGCCAGTTCTTGCTCACCCGTCTGGACGGCCGAACCCAAGCCGGGCGATGTGTCAAAGGTGGCGTCGAAACCGGCATCAATCAGTTGTTGTGACAGCGGCGGGCCGTAGGCCTTCAAGTATTCAGGCACATAGATGTGCATCTGGAACGGGTTGCCGTCCGCATCCTGCCAGATGCCATCGGCATTCTTGGTGTAGCCATTGGCCTCCATCAACTCGGCTGATTTTTCCAAGTTGGCGGTGATGCCGTACTCGTAGTTGGCGAAGATCTCTTGCAGTGCATCCTCGAAGGGCGCAAACCAGTCATAAGGGGTGAAGGGGTGCAGTGCAGGCACGCCCGCGCCCGATTCGGCCAGCGCAACCAGACTCTCGCGGTCGATGGCGTAGGAGAGCGCCCAGCGGATGTCCGGGTTGTCATAGGGCGCAACCGACGCATTGACATTCAGGTCAATGGGACACCAGTCCAGATAGCCATAGGGCGGCTCTTGCCCTGTGAACGTGACCACGTTGGGGTTTTGGGCAAAGACGGTCTGGAGCGTCGAAACCTGCATGATGGGTCCCATGTCAACCTGGTTGGTGATCAACAGTTGAGCATTTTGGGTTTCATCTTGCGCGGGCAAATAGATGATGCGCTGCACCTGGGGCGCTGGCTTGAAGCCCGTCTCCACAGCCCACCAGTCGTCGCGCAGGTCATAAATCTTTTGCTGCGGCGAGGCAAAGACGAGCTTATACGGCCCAGTGCCGAGCGGCAGCCCATTCTCAATGTCGAAGTTGGTGAAGGTCAGCGGGTCTTCATCGGCCCAAATGTGCTCAGGCAGGATGTGAACGCCGTGGTTGGTGGTCAAGGTCGTGGCCCAGAAAGCGGGGTTGGGGCTGTTGAGCACCAGCGTCACGGTCAGGTCATCCACCTTGACAGCCTCGTCCAAATAGGCCGGCAGGTCCGCCAAGTGGACCATGCTGGCGGCGTTGTCGCGCAGCAAGTTGAAGGTAAAGACCACGTCGTCTGCATTGAACGCTTCACCGTCGGACCACTTCACGCCATCCCGCAAGGACAGGGTGATCTCGGTGAAATCGTCGTTGTACTCCCAAGTTTCGACCAGCCAGTTCTCATATGCGCCGGTCAGCACATTGAACATGATCAAGGGTTCATTTGTGGCCGGCAGCGTGCCCGTGTGGAAGCCAGCGTCGGAGCCAGGGATGTAGGGATTGTGGTTGTCGAACAGCGTGTACTGGTTTGGCCCACCAGCCATGATGATCAGCGTGCGCTCGCGCGGAACCTCCGGCAGCGATGCGGCGTCGCCAGTGGACGGTGCGGCAGCCGAGGCGTCTGTACCGGCTGCTTGCTCTGCGTCCGCGGCCGGTGCTTCCGCCGGAGCCTGGGTCGCAGGCGCGGCACACGCGGCCATCAGAGCCATGATCAGCAAACTCACCCATAGGATGTGCCATCGGCGTGGCATAGTCACGTTCATGCTCCTCTTCTCCTCCATGTTGTCCATTTGGGACATAGCCGTTGCGCGATGAATAGGAATCGGACAACCCACAGCGTCTCATCGCAGATGCGGGGTTATCGTCCGGCGTTCAATCGTTCGGGCGCGGGGTAGCTGCCGCCGCTTGCACCTCCTTCGGGATAGGGTATCTAGCGTTCAGGCGAAGAGCTGCGTCACCGCATCCGAATCGATCCGCGGCGCTTCCTGGTGTAAATAACAGGCAGCGGCGCGCGTTGAATCGACGCGATAGAGCGGTGGCTGCGCCTCGCCGCAAATTGACATGACATGGGGACAGCGGTCGGCGAACTTGCAGCCGCCGTTCACGCCCATCTTTGCCGTGCCTTTGGGCGGCAAGAGGCGATTTTGCCCCCACGTATGTTGGAGATCGGGCCAGGGAATCGAATCGACCAGCAGTTGCGTATAGGGGTGCTGTGGCCGCTTGATCACGTTGTCCACATCGCCGACCTCCGCCAGCGAACCGCGGTAGAGGACAAAGATATGGTTGCTGACATGGAAAGCGGTGGTCAGGTCATGGGTGATGTAGAGAATGGAAATGCCAAAGTCACGGTTGAGCGTGCGCAAACTTTCGAGAATGGTGGCGCGCAGCGACGCATCGACCATAGAAACAGGCTCATCCGCGATGATCAGCCGCGGCTTCATCATCAAGGCACGCGCCACCATGATGCGCTGGCGCTGCCCCCCGCTCAACTGGTGCGGAAAGCGCCCCAGCGTCTCCTGCGGCTGGAGACCCACTGCCGAGAGCGCCTCTTCCATCAGAGCGAGCGCGGCGCGGCGTGAATTTGCCAGCTTGAATTTCTGGATCGGCAGTTCCAGCACATGATCGACCGGGTAGAAGGGGTTGTAGACCGAGAAAGGGTCTTGAAAGATGGCCTGCACCTCGCGCCGATAGTTGCGATATTCGTCAGCAGAAAGGTTGCGCGTGTCCTTGCCTTTGTACAACACCTGGCCGGACGAAGGGCTGAGAAAGCCCATCAGAATCATGCCGAGCGTGGTCTTGCCGCTGCCGCTCTCACCGGCAATGGCGTGCATGATCGGCTGCTCTGTGTCCAGTTGAAACGAGATGTCGTCCAGCGCCACGGTGCGCTTCTTTTTAAAGAGACCGCTGCTAAAGACCTTGGTCACGTTGCGTAGTTCGAGGAAAGGAGCCGCCATTATGCACGCTCCTTTGCCCGGCTGGAAACCGGCTGGCCGTTGGCCGCGGCAGTCACAGCCTCATACAGGTGGCACGCGGCGATATGCTGCGGGCGCAACTCCACCGGTGGCGGCGTCACCCTGCGGCAAATCTCCATGGCTTCAGGGCAGCGCATATGGAAGAGACAGCCAGGCGGCGCGTTGAGCAGCGACGGCGCGATGCCTGGAATCCCCTGGAGTTCGCCCCGCTCTTCGAGCCTGGGCAAGCTGTGGATCAGCAGCTGCGTATAGGGGTGCAGCGGCTCGGTAAAGAGATCTTGCACCGTGCCCAATTCGGCAATCTTGCCGCCATACATGACAGCCAAGCGGTTGACGAATTGCACCATCAGCCCCATGTCGTGGCCGATGAGGATCACGGCTGCGCCCAGTTCCTCTTGCACGCGGCCAATCGTCTCCATCACCTGCCGCTGGATCACCACGGCGAGCGCGCTGGTCGGCTCGTCCGCGCTGATCACCTTGGGGTGCAGCGAGATCGCAATGGCAATGCAAACACGCTGCTTCATGCCGCCGCTCAACTCATGCGGGTACATATTGGCGACCGCAGGCTCTAGATCGACCCATTCCAGCACTTCGACCACGCGTTTGTCGGCCTCGCGCTGAGTGAGGTTGATATGGTGCGCGCGCAGCCCGTCTATAATCTGCTGGCGGATGCGCGTCACAGGATTGAGCGAGTTCATCGCGCCTTGCGGAATCATGGCAATCTGGTTCAGGCGAACAGAGCGCATCTGCTCCTCACTGAGCGTTGCCAGGTCCAGATCGTCCAGCAGAATCTGTCCGCTTTCGATCCGCCCCGGCGGCTTGATCATGCGCATCAACGCCAGCGCCATGGTCGACTTGCCCGAACCTGATTCGCCAACCAGCCCTAGCCGTGTATTGGACTCCAGGTCAAAGGAGAGCCCGTCCACAGCCTTGACCGGCCCGCGCGGGGTGTGATAGTAGACATGCAGGTCGCGCACCTGCAAAACAGGCTTGCTCATCCGGCCCTCCGCAGTTTTGGATTGGCAACTTGGTCTAGCCCCATTGAGAGCAGGAAGAGGCCGACAAAGGTCAAAATGATCATAATAATGGGCGGCGCCCACCACCACCACAGCCCGCGCAGCACGGATGTGTAGTAGAGCGCCCAGTAGATGGTCATGCCCAACGTGGGCACGTTTTGCGGCCCCAGGCCCAGCGCTTCCAAGCCGATGGTCGCCAAGATCGCGGCCCCGACCGCGCTGACAAAGCTGGCGGCCAAGTAGGGCAGCAGATTGGGGATCAACTCGCGCACGATGATCTCAAAGCCGTTCAGCCCCGATAGGCGCGCCACCAGGACGAATTGGCGTTCACGCAGGGTCAGCACTTGGCTGCGAATGGTGCGCGTCGGCCACATCCACGCCAGCGACGCCACCACCAGCGCCATCATGTTGACGCTCACCGCGCCGCGCAACGTGGTGGCGATCACCACCAAGAACAACAGCCCAGGCACGGTCAACAGCACATCCGCCGCGCCCTTGATCAGCGTGTCCACCCAGCCGCCGAAATAACCGGCCAAGAAGCCGAGCAACGTCCCCACCCCCACGCCAATCGTTCCGGCGATCAAGCCGATGCGGAGGGTCAGCGGCGTACCAACCACGATCACCGCCATGATGTCGCGCCCGGTCGTATCCGTGCCCAGCCAATGCTCGGCGGACGGGCGCAGATCGGGCATACTCTTGCCCACCTTGGCGAGTTCCGTGTCCACAAAGAGCGACATCACCGGCCCAAAGAGCAGAACCGCCAAGATCAGCACAACGCCAGCAATCAGCATCGGGTTGCGCGCCAAGCGCATCCACGCGCCGAGTGAATTCCTCATAGTCGATAATCCTCTAACGCTTCTGATAGGAGATGCGCGGGTCGAGCAGCGGGTAGAGCAGATCCATGATCAGCGTCGCCAAGCCAATGGCGAAGATCAAGATGATGACCACGCCATAAATGACGAAGTAATCGAACGTCTGGATGGCGCGATAGAGCACCGTCCCCACCCCCGGATAGCCAAAGACCACCTCGACCAGCACAGCCCCCGACACAATAAAGCCCAGCGAAAGCGCCAGCGCGGTCGTCTGCGGCAGCAGCGCGTTGCGCAGCGCGTACTTGAAGAAAATATCCCGGTTGCGCAGCCCTTTGGCTTCGGCAAAGGTGATGTAATCCTCTTCCAGACCGGAGATCATCATGCCGCGCATCCCAATGGCCCAAGTGCCCATCGATGCCAGCACAATCGACAGCGCGGGCAAGATGGAATGCCACGCCGCATCCATCAGAAACGGCCAAGTCAACGTGGGAATACTCCCCAGCGTGTAACCGCCGCTAAGGGGAAAGACCTTGAAGGTAAAGGCTAAAAAGTAGACCAAGATCAGCCCCAAGAGGTAGAAGGGGATGGCGGACAAGGTCAGCAGCGGGGCCATGACCAGATGGAGCGCGCGCGGCGAACGGGGCCAGGCGATCAACGCGCCCAAAAGCGTGCCCAGCGCAAAGGCCAACAGCGTCGCCAAGAGCAGCAGCCCAATAGTCCAGGGCAGCGCACGCAGGATAATGTCCATGACCTTGCTGGGGAAATTGGCAATCGACACGCCAAAGTCCAAGCGGAGCAGGTCATTGAGGTAGAGCAGATACTGCCGCCAAAGCGGTTGGTTGAGGCCGAACTTCTCCTCATACGTGTTGACGATGGCGACCATATCCGTCTTGCCGGCCCCGCCAAAGCTGACTGCCTGCAAGAGCTTCTCCCGGATCGGGTTCACCGGGGCCAAACGCGGAATGACAAAGTTGACCGTCGCCGCCACCCACATGATGACAAGAAAGACACCCAAGCGACGTGCAACGTAACCAAAGGTCATGCTTGCTCCTCTAGTTCCTGAACGTTCGGATCGGCCAACGGCAGGGGCATGTCTAGGGTTCACAGGCTGAAACCTGATCACATCGACAAACCCGCAGGCCGCGTGTAGATGGGTCTGTCCGGCAGGAGCGGCTGCCGGGTTAGACGGCTGAAGATTGGATACAACTACAGAGACGCTACAGTCCGATCACGCACCACCGGCATCAGCATGACCACATTGGCTGGAGGTGTGCTGAGAGGGGGCCGGCGCGGCATGATCTGGTGAAACCGGCGCAAATCGGCACAAGACCCCGATGCGCCCCTGTTCACAGGATGACTGGTTCACCCGCGATGCGTGCAGAGGTTGATGCGTTTATTATACATATCTATGTATATGGCACAAACCGCATTTTTGCGGCCTATATTGGCCTATCTTGATGCAGGGAGGGAGCGTTGTGCAGCGCAAAACCGAGGGTCTAGCGGGGCTTAAATATAGCGGGGCGCAGTCATGACGTAGTCACAACGAGCCTATGCGGGAGGGTCTACGATGGCCGGTTTGCGCCACCAGAGCCACAGCCCCACCAACATCGTGGGGATGCTGCCAATCAGCCCAAACGCATAGGGGCCAAGCAGAATGACCGGCGTGCCCACCGTCAGCAACCCAGGCAAGTTGGCAATGCCGTTGAGCGCGCCGTGTCCAATCACCGCGGGCCAAACGCTGCGCCCGCGCAGGGTGAGCCAGCCGAGGATCGTGCCCATGCCAAAGGTGAACCAGGTAAAGACCAACATCCCTGTCCACGGCGCGCCGGGGTAGTCCTGGCCGAAGTTATAGCCCAGCGCGATGATGGGCCAGTGCCACGCGCCCCAGATCAGCCCCATCAAGAGCATGGCCCGCCGCCAGCCCAGCGGCATCAACTTCTGCTGGAGGTAGGCGCGCCAGCCAAATTCCTCGCCCAAAGTCGGCAGCGCATTGACGATCGGCGCGATCAACACCGCTTGGAGGATCTGGATCACGATTAACAGCGCAGGGGTGAGTTGGATCGCTTGCCCGGTCGCCTGTGCCGCCTGCGCTAACAGGGCTTGCACCTGGGTAAATTCACGGTCGAACTGGTCGGGAAAGAAAAGATAGTAGAGCGTGGGGCCTGCCATTGCCAGCAGTGGGATGCCCAACCAGGCTGTGATCCAAGCGGGCCAGCCGATACGCAGCCGCGGGCGCACCCATAGTTCGCGCCAGCCTTCACGCGTCACCAACCGCGTCAATAAGTTGGCCCACGCAGGCGCGGGCATGTACCAAGCGGCAAGGATGATGAGGAGCGTCATGGGGTCCACGCCCTGCAAACCGCCGTTCATGGCAAGATAGAGCGCGGCCGAGCCGGAGATGCCGAATGCAAATAGACAGAAGATCAGGACGCGACGCCAATCGACCGTCACTGCTTCCGCGGTAGATTTGCGCGCAGATTGGGCTGTGCGGGGCTGTACAGGGTGGGGTTGATCGTGCGCCATCGTCCTGATCCATTCCGTTGTTGATTGACTTGGTTGTTATGTCGCAGCCGGAACCGCAGTGCGGCTGAACGCGACGTAAAAATCGCTCACCTTGGAGACAATGATGTCGAGCATGGCTTGGCCCTCCTCTGCGGTGGCCGCTGCCGGTTCATCGGAGTAGCCTGTGCCCGCCGCCCATGTGCCATGCACCTGGACTGTGCCGCCGGTGAGCGCGGCCGAGAACAGGCCGCCCTCCACATTCGACTGGTCGCGCGTCTGCGCCAACCCCTCTTGGTTGACCAGATCGCCCCGGATTGCCATGACCAGGGACGTTTCAAAGCGACCGGCATGGCCGGGGATGCGATGGCCGGGCATGATACCCGCTTCGACAATCGCGGGGCGCGCAATGTCCCAATAGGCCGCGGTGGCAATGGCAACGGGGTGGCCGAGCCGGTTGACAAAGTCCAGCCCCACGACCGCGTTGGAATCGGTGTTGCCGCCGTGCCCATTCAAGATGAGCAGTTTGCGAAAGCCGCTCAACACCAGCCCTTCCAGCACATCGACCACCGCGGCCATATAGGTCGGGCTTGCCAGGGAAAGCACCCCGGCAAACGGGCGATGATGATGGGAATTGGCATAGGACATCACCGGAGCCACCACAACCTGTGCCTCGCCCGCCGCGGCTTCGGCCGCACGCCGCGCCACTGTGCCGCACAGCAGCGTATCGGTCACCACCGGCAAATGGGGGCCGTGCTGCTCAATCGACGCGGTGGGCAAGACAGCCACCGCATTGGGCGCGATCGCCGCGATCTGATCGCGCGTCATCTCTTCTAGCAAGACGGTCATCGTCTCTTCTCCTCATTGTCTGGCTGAATTGTCTGGCTGAAAGTTTATGTTAAGCCTCTACCGCTTGCGTTTCCTGGCGGCGCACAGTGGTCTTGCCATCGCGCACCTGCTCATAGAGTGCGGCGAATTCGGCGCTGTCGTCGTCGGGAACCACATCCAGCGTCGCGCCCGGTTCGCAGATAGGCTGCGCGTCGTCCGGATAGACGCGGTGCAGCGCCTGCTTGGAGCAGCCGTAATAGGTCACTTCACCGTTGGGGCGCACATAGCGATAGACATGGCGCGGGGTCTCCAGGAAAGTATAGTCAACCTGGTAACGAACAAGCGCGCCCTCGTCGATCTCGATGCCAAGCCCCGGCCCTTCGGGCACGCGCATAAAGCCGCCGCGCAGTTCAATCGGCTGGGCCAAAAGCTGAGACTCGTAGATGTTCATGCAGGTAATGGCAGGCCACTTGGCTTGGATCAAGACCGCGCCCAAGTGCGCGGCCCAACTGGTGGTGATGCCGGTTCCGACCAGTTGCAGCCAGAAGGGTTTGTTGGCCTGCTCCAGCAAGAAGGCTTGGCGCAGAATGGCGCTTGCTCCAGCACAGACCACAAAGCCGTCGCAGACATCCTCGCGCAGCGCGGTCATAATTGGCGGGCTGCCGTAGTGCATGGCAACAGGCCGGTCGATGCGCCGTCGAATCTGCACATTGCCTTCCACATCGCTCTGGGGGATCGGGCTTTCAAACATCGCCACCTGGGCATACTGCTCCAGCGTGCTCAAGAACTTCACGGCATTGGCCGAATTGTCGAGCGTGGCGTTGAAGTCCAGATCGAGCATGAACTGTTCGGGCACAGCCTCGATCACCGCTTGCAGCGCCGCGTGCAGGTCATACCAGGTGCGCGCCTTGAGTTTGGCCGACATATAGCCCTGTTTCACCGCTTCGGCGCACTGCTGCGCCCAATCCTGCGCGGGCATGTCCATCGCCCACCAGGAGATCGGGCACCAATCGCGCACCTTGCTGCCCAGCAGTTTATAGGCAGGCGTCTCCAACGCCTTGCCGACGACGTCAAAAAGCGCCATCTGCACGCCTGCGCCCAGTTTATCCTCCCACATGACTTCGGTGGGATGGCGACCAATTAGCGACTGCTCCACCCCCTCCGGAACTTTGGCCCAGGTGTAATTGGGAATGGTCTCACCCCAACCGACCAGACCATTGTCCAGCGTGATCTTGCACAGTTGGGTGATGCGCCAGTGGGGCAGCCAATACTGCATATGCTCGTTGGTGTGGGGCGTGAACGGTACGTCAAGATGAAAAAATTCGACGTTGGCGATTCGCATGAGGCTGTTCTTTCCAGGTAGCTAATGGGTTTTGGGCAAGAGATGAAAGAGTGAAACCGTGCGATTACGTGCGATTGAAACGATGCAGCGGCTGCATGGCGCTGCTGGTGGTGGCTGCTTGTGGTTGGTGGATATACGTTGCCATGACGCTTGGCAGACAGCGAGGTAGTTGTCATTTACGGCCCGACCTCTTAAAATCTTACCACACCGGCGCGGGATGGCAATGCAGGCAAGTTTCTGCGCGCACTGTTGGACCAGACGGTGACTCGACCGCGCCGAAAAACGACCGCGACAAAAAATGAGCGCGCCGAAAAAATGACCGAGAGAAGATAGGGATGGCCCTTAAAGTCTACATTCCGACCCAGCAGACCCACTTGTCCGTTGACGAACTGCGCAGCCTGCTGCCCCCTTCAATCACGATCATTGCCGCGGATAGCCCGCCGGACCCTGCCGACTATGAAATCCTCGTCTCCGGCTTCCCAGATAGTGCATTGCTTGAAGCAAGCCCACGGCTGCGTGCGGTCATTGTGCCCTTTGCGGGCACACCCAAAGAAACCATCGAACTGCTGCGCGATTATCCCCATATCTCGCTGCATAGCAGCCATTACAACGTCGCCCCCACAGCCGAGCTTGCCATCGGCTTGATGTTGGCCGCGGCCAAATTCATCGTGCCCCTGGATCGAGAGCTACGCAACAACGACTGGCGCTCGCGCTATGGCAAAACGCGCACCATCATCTTGGCCGGGCGCACAGCCACCATCCTCGGTTACGGGCGCATCGGCAAGCGCATTGGCCTTGCGTGCAAAGCGCTGGGGCTGCGCGTGCTGGGCATTCGCCGCCACGCACACGCGGGCGCACCCGTCCCAGAAGGCGATCCCGCGGACGCGATCTATCCCCCGTCCGCGCTGGATAGCTTGCTGCCGCAGAGCGACGTGCTCTTCATCGCCGTGCCGCTGACCGCGGAAACCGAAGGGCTGATTGGCGCGGATGAACTGGCGAAGCTGCCGCGCCATGCCGTGCTGGTCAACGTCGGTCGCGGCGGCGTGGTCGACGAAGCCGCGCTCTACCACGCGCTGCGCGATCAGCAGATTTTGGCCGCGGGCATTGATGTCTGGTATCAATACCCCGCGAGCGAAGCGGATCGGGCCAATACACCCCCTTCGCGCTACCCCTTTCACCAGTTGGACAATGTAGTGATGAGTCCGCATCGCGGCGGCTGGTTGAGCGCGGCCGAGCCGGATCGCCTGGCGGAGGTGGCAGCCATGCTCCAGGCCGCGGCGGAGGGAAAACCCATTCCTGGTGAAGTCGATAAAACGCTTGGCTATTAACACCCCACGCATATCCTGTGCGCCAGCCGCCTGCACAAGACCAGCCATCAGAAAACACCCGCCCGACCTAGATTGTACAAACCGGCTCTATAAACTTGCCCTACCAACCTGAGGAGTTCGACCATGAGCAGCACGCGCCAATCTGCACCGACTTCACAACTCCGGTTCGGCCATGCCCGCGCCGACATCACCCCACCCGTAGGCATCTACCATCCCATGTGGGGCGCGGCGCGCCACCACCGCGCCACCGGCATCCACCGTCCGCTCTACGCCGACATCATGGTCTTTGCGCCGCAAGAGGAAAACGGGCAGCCGTGGCTGCAAGCGCAGTTGGACATGGTCGGCCTGGGCGAGCATGAGCGCATGGTCGCGGCCATTGCCCGCGGCACAAACTTCGACCCCGCACACATAGTCGTTTCCTATTCCCATACCCACGCGGGGGGCTTGTTCAACCGGGAGCGTGAAGCCCTGCCCGGCGGCGAATTGATCGCGCCCTATCTGGCCGAAGTCGAGCAGAAATTGAGCGAGGCCGCGGCCAACGCGGTCGCATCCCTTGCCCCCGCGACCATCACCTATGCCACTGGGCGCTGCAACATGGCCGCCAACCGCGATTTTTGGGATGAGCAGCGCCAGATCTTCGCCTGCGGCTTCAACCCCGATGCGCCCGCGGACGATACACTGCTGGTCGGGCGCGTCACGGCAGAAGACGGCAGCTTGCGCGGCGTCGTGGTCAACTATGCGTGCCATCCCACCACGCTCGCCTGGGACAACACCGAGATCAGCCCCGATTATGTGGGGGCGCTGCGCGAGGAAGTCGAACGGGCCACCGGCGCGCCGTGCATCTTTGTCCTGGGCGCGTGTGGCGATCTGGGGCCGCGCCAGGGCTTTGTGGGCGACCAAGCTGTGGCCGATGCCAATGGCCGCCAAGTTGCCTATGCGACGCTGGCGACCCTAACGAGCATGGACCCGCCCGGCCAAGATTTCGTCTATCAAGGCCCGGTGATCTCCGGCGCGACGGTCGGCACATGGGCACACGAACCCTTCAGCGACACACGCCAACAGGCCACGCGCCTCTTCGACGGCGGCGCGTCGACGCTCGACCTCGCCATCAAGTCCCTGCCCAGCGTGGCCCAGCTAGAGCAGGAGATGGCCGATCATCTGGCGCGGCAAGCCGAGGCCGATGCGCACGGGGACAAGATCGCGGCCCGCGATTATGGCGCACGCGCCGAGCGCGCCCGCCGCTGGATCGGGCGCGTCAAGCGGCTGCCGCAGGACGGCGTCATGCCCTACGACTTCAGCGTGCGGCGCATGGGCGATGCCTTTTGGGTGAGCGTGGGCGGCGAGCCTTACAACGTGATACAGACCACGCTGCGCGCCCGCTTCCCAGACCACCCGATTGTCATGACCGTGTTGGCCGGGTCGCTGGCGGTAGCCTATCTGCTGCCGCAAGACCGCTATGGGCTGGGACTGTATCAAGAGGAGCCGTCCTGCCTCGCGCCCGGTTGTTTGGAGCAGGTGACCGAGGCTGTGGGCGACTATATTGAGGAATTGGCGCGGGTCGAACACGCCGCTTGATTGGGCTGGGCGTGAACCAGGATTCCACCTAGCCGGGGCAGCAGTTTGTTTCTTATTTGGCAGTTGCTGCCCCGGCTGCAAGCCCATCAGCCTGAATAGGGCGTGCCGAACTGCTCGCGGTGCGCGATTTCGCTCAACGGTTTGCGGTTTTTCCTCCCCGCGCCGATCTTCCGGTCAGGATAGCCAAAGGGAATGAGCGTCAGGATCAGTTTGTCCTCTGGAATCTTGAGCAACTGTCTGATCTGTGGCGTGTTGACGTTGCCGACCCAATTGGAGCCGATGCCCTCACCCCACGCGGCCAGCATCATGGTTTGGGCCGCGCGCGAACCGTCAATGTAGCCGGTTGTCCCCTCCGGGACGACCACCGCAATCGCCAGGGCCGCGCCGCCCATGTAGGAACCGGTCGAGGCCAATTCACCCAGCCGCCGCAGCGTCTCCTTGTCCTGCACAACCACAAAATCCCACTCCTGCCGGTTGCGTGAACTGCCGGTCAAGCGCGCGGCCTCCACAATGCGCGTCACCACATCGGCGGGAATCGGCTTGTCGGTATAGCTGCGCACAGCCAACATCGTGCGGATGGCATCATAAACGTCCATTCGATCCTCCCTATCTATTCTGTCTGACTCGCTTCTGTCTGACTCGCTACGGACTTACTCCCTACTGGTGAATCTCAAGCATTAATATCAAGCGTTCAAGGTGAAACCAGGGCGTTATGACCTTATCTGCGCCGGGGCTTAGCCGCGCTGGACAAGTCGCTGCCGCGCACAATCGCTGCGTCGCCAAAGCGGCTGCGTACCCGCTGCAAGGTTTCGATCAGGCGCTCCTCCCGTTCATTGGGCGGGTCAAAGAGGCTCATTTGCAACGGCTTGTCACGCAGCCCGCTCACACCCACGCCAAGCAAACGCACCGGGCGGCCAGGCTGCCACAGCCGTGCAAAGAGTTCCTGCGCGGCCGCGGCGATCACCGCGGCGTCTGCCGTTGGTTCCGGCAGGGTCACTTGGCGCGTCGGCGTCGAAAAGTCGGGCCAACGCAGCTTCAGCTTGACCGTCGTCCCCGTCAGCCCCTTGCGCTGTAGATCGCGGCTCACCCCTTGCGCCAAATGGTGCAGCGTCGCCAGCAGTTCAGCCTCCACATGCTTGTCTTGGCTGAAGGTTATTTCCTGGGAAACCGATTTGGTCTCGCGCTCGGTCTCCACAGGCCGGTCATCGCGGCCCAATGCACGCTGGGCCAAGTCGCGGCCGCTGTTGCCCAAGAATTGAACCAAGCGTTCTTCGCCCGCCGCGGCCAGCGCGCCAATCGTGGGCAGCCCCAGGCTGCGCAGCCGTTCAGCGGTCTTGGGGCCAACGCCCCACAGCGCATCGCAGGGCAGCGGCGCGAGAAAAGAGGCTTCCTCGCCCGGCGCAACCACCTGGATCGCGTTGGGCGGCCCCTCGTCAACTGCATTGGCCTTGCCTACGTTGTTGGCAATCTTGGCGACAAGCTTATTGGCCGCCACGCCAATCGAGCAGGGCAGGCCAAGTTCTCGGTTGATGGTTGCCTGTAGATCGCGCGCCACCTGTTCCGCGCTTTCACCCCGCGCGGTCACGTCGAGGAAAGCTTCATCAATCGAAATCTGTTCCACCAGCGGTGTGACCCGATGGAGACGTTCCATCACCTTGCGCGACATGTTACGATAAGCACGAAAGCGCGGCGGCACGATTACCAAGCCAGGGCAGGCGCGCACCGCCTGGCTCATGGGCATGGCCGAATGGATGCCGAATTTGCGCGCCGGGTAGGAGCAAGAGGCGACAACGCCGCGCTGCTCCGGTCGCCCGCCCACGGCAAAGGCCAGCCCTTGCAAGGCCGGGTTGTGCAGTTCTTCGACGGCACAGAAAAAGGCGTCGAGGTCCAAATGAAGGATTTTGCGCGCCATGATGGGTACAGTATACACCGGAAGCGTGCGCTGCGGGACTCACTGGCTTGTGGGGCGCTGTCGCTCGTAAAATGGCCCGGTTGATTTGGTTCGCACGCGCCCACCCCCTACAATCGAATGTGAACGGTTCAGGCTTTGCAGATTTTATGACAACTTGCGTATGACAACCCGTGACGCTGTTCCCCAGTTTGATCTATTTGGGGCCAAATTCAAAGCGCAGGCCTACGAGGTCTATGCTGCCATGCGCGCCACCGCGCCGGTCTATCGCCGGGTCAACCGCCGCGGCGACGGCGCAACGGTCTTTATCACCCGCTATGACGACGCGGTTCGGGTGCTGCGCGATACGGAGCGCTTTGTCAAAGATGTGCGCGGGACCATGACACCAGCGGAACGCGCCGCGCTGCCGCCCCATCCCTACCCCCTGCGCCTGTTGAGCCATCATATGCTCAACACCGACCCGCCCGATCACACACGGCTGCGCGCCCTGGTCAACAAAGCCTTTACCGCGCGCATGGTCGAACAGCTTGCCCCGCGCATTGAGCAGATCGCCCATGACCTGCTCGACCGCATGGGCCGCCAAGCAGCCACGGGCCGCCAAGCGGAAGTTGACCTCATCCACCACTTTGCCCTGCCGCTGCCCATTATTGTCATTGCCGACCTGCTGGGCGTGCCCAGCCGCGACCACCACCGTTTCCGTGCCTGGTCGAATGCGCTGGTCGCGCCCACCGCGGATGCAGACCGGACCAGCAAAAAGGCGATCAAGGCGCGCGCGCTCATGGAGGACTTCATCAGCTATCTGCGCGAGGTCTTTGCCGCGCGACGCCGCGCCCCCCAAGATGATCTCATCACCTCGCTGCTGGCCGCGGAAGAAGCGGGCGACGTGCTCAGCGAGGAAGAGCTTTTCAGCATGATCCTGCTGTTGATCGTGGTCGGCCATGAAACGACGGTGAACCTGATCGGCAATGGGATGCTGGCCCTGCTCCAACATCCTGCGGCGCTGGCCGCGCTGCGCGACGAGCCGAATTTTCTGCCGGGCGCAATCGAGGAGATGCTGCGCTATGACTGCCCGGTCGAGCGCGCGCCCATGCGCTTTGCCGCGTGCGATATGGAGATGGGCGGCACGTCCATTCGCCGGGGGGATGCGGTAAGCGTCGTCCTGGGCAGCGCCAACCGGGACGAGCGTCAATTTCCGCGCGCGGATTGCTTTGAGATCACGCGCACGCCCAACCGCCATCTTGCCTTTGGGCAAGGCATCCACTACTGCCTGGGTGCGCCGCTGGCGCGGCTGGAGGGGCGCATTGCGTTCGAGGCGCTCTTGGCGCGCTACCCAACCATTGAACTCGCTGTGCCTGCCGCGGCGCTGCGCTGGCGCACCCATCCCATCATGCGCGGGCTGCAGCGGCTGCCTGTGCGAATTGCCTGACCTGTCTTTTGGTTGTAATTTTGGCAAAGATGCGCCACCAACGCTATGATCCTGGGCTGAACGCACGCGCCAAACAGATTGTGCCAAAATGTACAAAGGCGCACGAACCATCTGGGCGGCACATGATATAGTAAACTGCTAGATGAATATCCCGATCCATATCCAGACGAACAACA
>CAZZNG010000039.1:27836-29118 GCA_964655505.1 uncultured Litorilinea sp.
CATGATATAGTAAACTGCTAGATGAATATCCCGATCCATATCCAGACGAACAACAAAGCAAGCTAAACCGCCTGCAGGGACCAGGCTGGAGGATGATGATGCGCAAGGTTCTATATCTGCTCTTGGTTGTGATGCTCCTGACCGCTTGTACCGCTACCGCACCGGCTGCGGAGACACCCGCCACCGAGGGTGAAGCCGCGCCCGCGGCCACAACAGCAGTTGAAGAAGAAGACGCAGCCGAAGCAGCCGATGATCTGCCCGCCGACGATCTGCCCATCGTGCGCGTGGGCCATGTGCCGGTGACCATCGACGCGCCGCTGTACATTGCCGCGGCCAAGGGCTATTTTGAAGAAGAAGGAATGCGCGTCGAGTTGCTGCCGGTGGAGGGCGGCACCGAAAACGTGGTGCAGGTTGCGGCAGGCAACTTTGATGTAGCCGCGGGCGGCGTGGGCGCGGGCCTGTTCAACGCGGTGGTGCGCGGCGTCGAGTTCGAGATTGTCGCGCCGCTGCACACCGAACGCCCCCCGCTCACCAGCCCCCTGGTGGTCAGCAAAGCGCGCTACGACAGCGGCGAACTGACCGAAGTGGCGGACCTGGCCGGCCTGACGGTTTCCACCAATGCCAAGGGCGCGGCCACTGAATATTGGCTGTGGCGCGCGCTGCAGCAGGGCGGGCTGGACTTCCCGGATGTGGAAGTGATCGGGCTTGGCTTCCGCGACGTGCCCCCCGCGCTGGAAAACGGCTCATTGGACGCGGCCATCCTGGGCGAACCGCTGGCGACGCTGGCAGAGGATGAAGGGCTGATTACCCGCTTGAGCCAAGACTTCATCGAGGGCTTCACTTCGACGGTGGTCTATTACAACGTGGAGTGGGCCGAGGCCAACCCGGAACTAGCAAAGGGCTTTGTCAAGGCGTTCATGCGCGGCGCGCGCGACCTCAACGGCGACGCCTGGTATGATGAAGAGAACCTGGCGATCATCGAAGAGTATACCGGCGTGCCCGCCGAGGTGGTGGCGCGGGCGAACCGCTCATACCACGACCCCAACGGCAATGTGCCGATTGAGGACTTGAACGAGTTGCAGCGCTTCTTCATGGAGCAGGGCCAACTGAGCTACGAAGAGCCTATCGACCTCACGCCCTACATCAACACCAGCTATGCCGAGGCCGCGCTGGAGGAGTTGGGCGGCCCGGTCGAGTGGGAGTAGTGGCGGGTACGCAAACGTAGAGGCATCGCCGGGGAAAGGATGGACACTCAGGAATGGACACTGGGGCGCTGATCGAA
>CAZZNG010000040.1:0-28103 GCA_964655505.1 uncultured Litorilinea sp.
AACACCACGCGCCACGTTGTGGCTATTATGCCGGAGAGCGCCCTTACTACCAATTTTGCGTACTTGTGGCAATTCTGCGGGCTTGTGGCCTGCCGGGCGACAAACAATCTGCCAACGATAATCCAGACAACGATAGCTTAGACCACGATAGCTTAGACAACGATAGCCTAGACAATGGCCTAATTGGGCGTCAACGTCGGTTCCATCTGCGCGGCCCACTGCATCGTGTACAGGTTGAAGTAGCGCCCGCGCTGCGCCAAGAGTTCGTCATGCCGCCCGATCTCGACAATCTCACCCTGGTCCATCACGACGATCTTATCGGCGTGGGTGATGGTGCTGAGACGGTGGGCAATCACGAACGAAGTCCGTCCCTGCATCAACCGTTCCACCCCGCGCTCGATGATCTTCTCCGTGGCGGTATCCACGCTGCTGGTGGCTTCGTCCAGGATCAAGATGCGCGGGTTCGCCAAAAGTGCACGGGCGAACGAGATCAACTGCCGCTGCCCGCCGCTCAAGTTGACGCCATCCTCCCCCACCTCGGTATTGTAGCCGTTTGCCAGGTTCTTGATAAACAGGTCCGCGCCCACGGCTGCGGCGGCCTCTGCCACCTCCTCGTCGGTGGCATCCAACCGGCCATAGCGGATATTATCGGCAATCGTGCCTTTGAAGAGGAAGGGATCTTGCAGCACGATGCCAAGTTGGGAGCGCAGGCTGGCCTGGGTCACATCGCGAATGTCGTGCCCGTCGATCTTGACCGCGCCGTCGCTCACGTCGAAGAAGCGGGCGATCAGGCGGATCACCGTGCTCTTGCCTGCGCCGGTTTCGCCCACCAGCGCAATGCGCTCGCCGGGGGCTGCTTCGAGCGTCACGTTGCGCAGCACTGGCTCTTCCGGCTTGTAGTGAAAGACCACATTCTCGAAGCCTACATGCCCCTGGATAGGCGGCAGTTCATAGGCATCGGGCGCGTCTTGGATCTCCGGCTGCGTGTCAAGCAGATGGAAGATGCGCTCGCAGCCGGCCATAGTCGCCTGGAAGGTGTTGTACCGCTGCGCCAGTTCGCGGATCGGCTCAAAGAAGCGCTCGACATAGAGCACAAAGGCGATCAACGTGCCCGCGGTCAGCGCGTCGCCCAGCACCAGCCAGCCGCCGACGCCTACGACCAGCGCGGTCGCCAGCGAACCAATGAAATCGACGCCAGGGAAGAAGACAGCGGTCAGCAAGGTTGCTTGGATGTTGGCGTCGAAATAGGAGCGGTTCAGATCCTCGAAGTGGCGATAGTTGACCGCTTCACGCGTGAAGCTCTGGGTGACGCGAATGCCCGAAATCGACTCGTTGAGATAGCCGTTAATCAGCGACAGCCGCGTGCGCGTGGCGCGATACGCGGACCGCACATGCTTGCGCCAGTAGTTGGTCAAGATGACCATCAGCGGCACAACGGCAAAGGTCACCAGGGCCAACTGCCAGTTCATAAAGAGCATAGCAGCCGTCGTGCCAAGCAGGATGAAGCCGGACCGGGCCAACCCCGTGATCGACCAGGTAACAAAATCCTGCAAAATGCCCACGTCGCTGATCAACCGGCTCATCAAACGGCCAACGCTGTAGTTGTTGTGAAAATTGGTCGACAACTGGTGCAGGTGGCGGAAGAGTTCGGCGCGCAGATCCGCGACGATCTTGGTTCCCACATAGGCCATGATGGCGATGCGCCCGCGGTTGGTAAACCATTCGAAGAGGGCCGCCACAATGAACAAGAGGGTCCACCAGCGCAACTGCTCCATGGATCCGGCGCGGATGCCCAAGTCGATGGCGCGGCCGATCAACCACGGTCCCGCGACCGTCAGCAGCGACGAAACGGACATGAGGATCAGCGCCAGAATCGTGCGCCCGTGATAGGGGCGCAGGTAGGCCAGCAGGCGACGGAGTAGACGCCCGTCATACGCCTTGCCAATCGAGTCCTCTTCTTCGTCGGGCAGCAGGTCGCGGATCTTCTCCTCGCGCGCGCGCCGCTCTTCCTCTTCCGCGCTGGCACGCCGCGCAAAGGGGCCAAAGCGCACCGGCGGCGCGAGCGGGACGCGTTCAGGCTTGATCATGGCGCTGCTGCCTGTCCCGTTGCTGCGTGCCTCGGTCTTGTCTGCCCCGTTGGACTGTTCGGGTTGAGCCATTTTGTTCTCTCCTTAGCGCTGCTGGGCCGATGCTTCGAGCCAGACCGGCGCGTCATGCTGGCTCTGCATAAATTCCTCTTGGTCCTTCAACTGCAAGTCGTAGATCTCACGATAGAGACCGGGCTGCGCCAGCAGTTCCTCATGCTTGCCGCGCTGGACAATCCGTCCCTCGTCCAACACTAGGATCTGATCGGCGCTCTTGAGCGTCAGCAGACGCTGGGCGATGATCACCGTCGTGCGCCCTTGCATCAAGACAGCCAACGCCTCTTGGATTAGGTGCTCGGTTTCAGTGTCTACGCTGCTGGTCGAATCGTCCAAGATGAGAATACGCGGGTCGCGCAGGATGGCGCGCGCAATGGCAATACGCTGCTTTTGTCCACCGCTGAGGGTGACACCGCGCTCGCCGACCATCGTCTCGTAGCCTTCGGGGAAGGTCAGAATGAATTTGTGGGCCGCGGCAGCCTTGGCCGCGGCTTCGATCTCCTCGCGGCTGGCGTCTGGTCGGCCATAGGCGATATTCTCGGCAATGGTCGCATTGAAGAGGAACGGCGCTTGCAACACAATGCCGATGTGGCTGCGCAAGCTCTTCAACTGCATCGTGCGCACGTCGATGCCGTCGATCAAGACACGACCGGCGGTTGGATCGTAGAAGCGCGGGATCAGGTTGGTAACGGTGGACTTGCCCGACCCGGTCGGCCCGATCAGCGCGACCACTTCCCCCGGTTTAGCAGTAAAGTTGATGTTGCTGAGGGTTGCGCGCGCCCCGGCATAGGCAAAGCTCACATTGTCAAAATGGATCTCCCCGCGCAAGCCGTCCACCGCCACGGCATCGGGCGCTTCTTCAACCTCGTTGGGCATGTCCATGATCTCAAAGACGCGGCTGGCGCTTGCCCCCGCGGTCGCGGCCATGTTGACCAGGAAGCCCAGATGCGACACGGGCGCGCTGAGCATCAGCACGTAGGAGATCATGGCAAAGAGCGAACCCACCGTCAATTCATTGCGGATTGCAGCCGGGCCGCCAAACCAGAGCAGCAGCAACACAGCACTGGACAGGATAAAGGTGAAGAGCGGCCAAAAGTTCGCCCACACCTTGATCGATTCATAGCGCCGGTCGAACCAGAGTTGGTTCTCCTTATCGAACTTCTCCAACTCGTAAGGCTCGCGGGCAAAGGCTTTGACGACGCCGATTCCCGTCATGCTCTCCTGCATGGCCGAAGCCAGCACGCCCATCTGCTCTTGGATCCTTTTGAACATCGGGCGGATCGTGTTGCCAAAGTAGATGGCTGTGACCACCAGCGCGGCCAGGGGCAGCATCACCAGGAGCGCCAGACCGGCATGTTCCATCAGCATGGCTGTGGTGACACCGATGATCAGCAGCGTTGTGGCGACCAATTCAAGCATACCGCTGCCGGTGAAGCGCTCTGTCTCGGTGATGTCGCTGGTGGCGCGGCTCATGAGATCGCCCGTTTGGGCGCGGTCATGAAAGGAGAAGGGCAGGCTCTGCACGCTCGCATAGAAGCCGTTGCGCAGGTCAAAGGCGACGCGATGGGTCAGCCAGTCGCCATAAAAGCGATGGGCAAAGGCAACCAGGCCGCGGCCAAAGGCAATCGCCAAAATCAACGCGGCCGCGACAAAAAGCGGCCTTGCGCTGTCTTGGGCCAAGCCGGTGTCGATTGCGCGCTTGATGATCTGCGGCACAGTTAAGTTCAACAGCGTAGCGATGCCCATCGCACCATAGGCCATGAGCAGTTGCGGCCAATAAGGGCGTAAATAGCCCAACAGCCGCAAATAGATCCCAAGTCGCCCTCGCATGATTTGGCTCCTCTCCACTTGTACCCTTGCTCAGTTATTGCCTTCAAGAAATCAGTACGGCCAAGCGCCCGCTACGCGCAAGAACAGATAACCGGCTGCACTTTACCGGCAAAAAGAAGGCCGTGGGACAAAATCCCACGGCAATAGGTTCATTGTGTCAGGACCGGGGAGCAAGCGACATGATGATCTGTAATTCGCCAGGTACGCTGTCCAGCCCCGATAGGCTTACCGCTCTAACCGTCCTGTAAGTGCGTGCCATGTTGATCCCGCAGCCACGCATCAATCAGCCATTTACCTATATATTAGAAGCAACATGAAGCGCTATCTACATGAAGCTCTATATAGAAGTACTTTGATTCACAAAGTTTACCCCGGCCCTACATGGGTGTCAAAACTCACCGGGTTCGCGCTAATTTATGCGGAGGGATCATCACCCCGCACAACACGGCTGCCTTCGAAGTTATACCTGCTCGCGATAATGATATTGGTAGAGCGTGGTAAAGCCGTAGCGCGCATATAGTGCCAGCGCAGCAGTATTGTTCGTCATCACCTGCAGGTAGACGCGCCGAACGCCTTGCGCTGCCCCCCATTTGTACAGTGCAGCCAACACAGCCTGGGCCGCGCCGCGCCGGCGCAAGGCGGGACTCACGCCGATATTGAACAGGCCAAGCCAGTCACCATCGGCCACAGCCGAACCAATCGCGGCGGGTTTGCCGTCCAGCCGTACGGTAGCGTAGGCAGACGGTGCTTGCACCTGCGCCATGATCGCCAGCCGCACATCGATCTGTTCCGGCGGCGCATCCTCGACGAGTGTATAGAGTTCGCGCCAGACAGGCGTGGGCATCGGCTCAACCGTTGTGGTCAGGCCCGGCGCAAGCGGGGGAGCGGCAGCCCAGACCGCAGCGAGGTCGGCAATCTGCACCGCGGTCTGCGCGGTCAAACGGTAGCCGCGTTGCGCCAACTGCGCGTCCAGATCGCCTGGCTGCGACACAGGACAGAGCTGATAGCGTGCAGGCAGATTGCGCGCGGCATAAAAACGCTCTACCGCGGTCAAACGTGCCGGATCAGCAAGCCCTCGCTCACACTGCTGCGCCCACACCGAATTGGCCCGGCGCGTCACATTGGCGGCGCTGCGCAACCGCCATCCATCCAGCGTCTCCACATGCAGCCCCGGCCAAGCGCGATACGCATGTGCCTCGACCTCTGCAATCAATGCAATCAATTCATGGCCCAGCACAACCGTTGTATCCATCGTGTTGCCGTCTCCTTGCGTTGTCTCCCGACGCTCTTCATCGTTGCCATAGTTGCCCGCGGTTGAACCCCAGTCTAGCACGGTAGACTAGCACAGTAGTCTAGCACGGTAGTCTAGCACGGTGCGCCGTTTTTCTGGATGCGCGGCCTGTGCTACACTCGTGCCATGAGCAAGCAAGCTGTTGACACGACGCAATCTAAGCCATCTACCCGGCCCGGCCCGATTTCCGGTGACTATGAGCTGATCGATTCGGGCAACATGCGCAGGCTCGAACGCCTGGGCGACTATACGCTGATCCGGCCCGCGCCCCAGGCGATCTGGTCGCCGCGCACCCCCGCGGCTTGGCACAGCAATATTGACGCCGAATATGAGCGCGACAATTCGGGCGGCGGCAGTTGGCGCTTTCATACCAAGGTCAAGCGCGAATTCGATATCCTCTACGGCAAGTTGAGTTTCCGCATCAAGCTGACCAACTTTGGACACCTCGGCCTCTTTCCCGAACAGGCCGCCAACTGGGAATGGATTCGTGAGCAGATCCGCCATCGGCTCGCCACGACCAGCAACCGCAACTTGTTTGTGTTGAACCTCTTCGCCTACACCGGCGGCAGCACCCTGGCAGCCAGCCAAGCGGGCGCGCATGTGGCGCATGTGGACGCGGCCAAGGGCGTCGTCGATTGGGCGCGGCGCAATGCCGAACTCAGCCGCTTGCAAGATCGCCCCATCCGCTGGCTGGTGGACGACGCGCTCAAGTTTGTGCGCCGGGAAGCGCGGCGCAACAACCGCTATCAAGGCATCATCCTCGACCCGCCCTCGTTCGGCCGCGGCCCCAAGGGCGAAGTCTTTAAGATCGAACAAGACCTGCTGCCTTTGCTGGAGGCATGCCGCGAAATCCTCGCGCCCGATGCGCTGTTCGTCCTCTACAGTTGCCACACACCAGGCTTTACGCCGCAGGTCATGCAGAACCAATTGGAAGAGATGACGCGCAGGCTGCCCGGTCAAATCGAGACGGGCGAAATGACCGTCGAGGATGCACAGGGCCGCGGTCTGCCCAGCGGGACCTATGCACGTTGGCTCACGGCCAAGTAGCCGCACCGTCTACGCGATCTCTGCACACCCATGCCCATCACCATCACCAGCCTGAGCAACAACCGCGTCAAGGAAGTGCTCAAGTTGAGCAAAGCCGCGACGCGCAGAGCGCGCGGCTTGACCGTGGTCGAAGGTGAGCGCGAGTGCCGTCGTGCCCTGGCTGCCGGTGTGCAGCCGGTCGAAGCCTTCGTCTGCCCCGATTTGCTAAGCCCCACCAGCCAAGACATTGTGGCGCAGTTGGTTGCCGCCGACGCTGCGCGCCAAACCTGGCTGGCCGAAGTGACGCCCGATGTCTACGCCAAGATTGCCTATCGCGGCGACAGCGGCGGCATTCTGCTTGTCATCCCCTACTTGCCGACTGACCTGGATCGGTTCTCTCCACCTGAACCGGCCTTCCTGGCTGTCATCGAGGGCGTGGAAAAACCGGGCAACCTGGGCGCGATCCTGCGCACTGCCGACGCGGCGGGTGTTCATGGCGTGATTGTCGTCGAGGGTGCGACTGACCTCCACAACCCGAACGTGATCCGCGCCAGCCTCGGGACCATCTTCACCGTGCCCTTGGCCGAAGCCACAGCGCAAGCGACCATCGAATGGCTGCGCGGGCGTGACATCCAGATCATTGCCGCCACACCAGAGGCAGATCAACTCTACACAAGCGTAGATTACCGGCTGTCCACGGCTATTGTGCTGGGCAGTGAGGCGCAAGGCTTGGGTGATGTGTGGCGGCACAACGCCGATGCTTGCGTGGCAATCCCGATGTTTGGACAAGCGGACAGCCTGAATCTGGCAACCTCCACCGCGCTGCTGCTCTATGAAGTCGTGCGCCAGCGCCACACCACCCCTTCCCCTGCCGCTAATTAACCTCGCTTAACTGATTATTCAACCTTGCTTAGGCGCGGCCTTCGACTGCACCGAAGGGGCTGCCGCCAAATCGCGCCGTGTGACCTATTGAATCGACCTCTTGGCTATGCTACGGTGTACACGCCTAGCACGGTCGCTCCGTGTGTGCGAATTCGTGTGTACGAATTCAAGATGGGTACCCAATCAATCAACCGGTATGCGCATCTCCCCATAGTCCGGATGCCGTTTACACGCAGAGAGTCATGCAGCTAGCAAGGAAAACCTGATGCTTCTTGATTTGATCCAACTCGGCCTGGCGCTGGCAATTGCGCTCCCCTGTGTCGGGCTGATTTCTTATGTGTCGCCTCGTCTGATCCGCTGAATGGTCGGGCGATGCGTCCAGGATCAATCCAGCGTTCACTTGCTGGTCAGTCCATCAAAGTCCATCAAAACCAAACGAGCGTCCCATACGCATCATGCTCATTTACCGCTCATTTACACAGAAACCATGCGTGTGATGCACTCACCTTAATGATCCACGCACAAACGATCGCAACATCACAACTGATCCATACATTGATTCATACATAAGGAGAAAGATACGTGAGCTTTTCCCACGGCGCGCTGTTCACCCGCGCACGAATCTTGCTGTTGATCGCGGCCATTTTGCTGTTGGCAGCCTGCCAGCCGGTGCAGCCGACCGGAACGACCTCAGCACCCGAGGCAGCCGACGAGACAGGCGAGGCAGAGCAGACGCTCGTCATCTATTCAGGCCGCAGCGAGAACCTGGTCGATCCGATCATTCAACAGTTTGCGGCAGAAACCGGCATCAATGTCGAGGTACGCTATGGCGGCACTTCGGAACTGGCCGCCACCATCATGGAAGAGGGGCAGAACTCGCCCGCCGATGTCTTCTTCGCACAGGATGCCGGTGCGCTGGGCGCGCTGGCAAAGATTGGCCGCCTGAGCGTCCTGCCCGATGCGGTTCTTTCTGCTGTGCCGGAAGAATTGCACAGCACCAATGGCGACTGGGTCGGCGTGAGCGGCCGGGCGCGCGTCTTGGTCTACAACACAGAGGAACTGACCGAAGCAGACCTGCCCTCGACGATCTGGGGCTTGACGGATGAAGCGTGGCAGGGTCGCCTCGGCTGGGCGCCGACCAACGCCTCATTCCAGTCGTTTGTGACCGCGCTACGCGTGTTGGAGGGCGAAGAACGGGCGCGCGAATGGCTGGAGGCTATGATCGCCAACGACATCCAGGCCTACCCCAATAACAGCGCGATTGTCGAAGCCACAGCCGCGGGTGAAATCTCGGTGGGTCTGGTCAACCATTACTACCTGTATCGTTACCTGGCCGAGCAGGGCGAAGGGTTCCCCGCGCGCAACTACTATTTCCCGGAAGCGAATGCAGGGTCCATCATCAATGTGGCCGGTGTGGGCATTTTGAACACAGCCCAACATCCCGACACCGCGCAGCGCTTCGTCGAATTCCTCTTGAGCCAAGAGGCCCAGCAATACTTTGCGGATGAAACCTTTGAATACCCGCTGACCAGCGCGGACATCGAAGTGCCCGACATCCTCCTCCCACTCTCTGAAATCGCCACGCCAGACATCGACCTGAGCGATTTGGATGACTTGGAGGGCACGCTTCAACTGCTGCAAGACGTGGGCGCGCTGGATCAATAGGCACGACAACCAACGCGCGGCGAGTCTCAGCGGCTCGCAAGATACGAGGGATGGGCGAGTGAATTGCCCATCCCTCGTCGCGTTTTCTCCCGCCCCATTCGTGGTATACTACTGCGCCGGGTGCGGCGGGCGGGCAATCGTGCCCTTGGGAACCGCCGCGTAGATAGGCACGTTATTAGCAGCATGTCGAGCCATTCATCATCACACCACACATTGCCACAGCAGTCACAGCACACATCGTTGCAGCATACTTCGCCACTGCATACGCCATCACAACCTGCTGCACCACAGCACACATCGCCACATACACAGCCACCCTTCTTTTCACGCCGCCGCTTTCTACAATTAGCAGGCGGCCTTGCGCTTGCCCTCGGCGGCGCGTACGGCTATGTACGCCAGATCGAACCGCGCTGGCTCGACGTCGAACAGATCACGCTGCGCCTACCCAACCTGCCCACAGCTCTTGCAGGTCGCCGCATCGCCCAGTTGTCAGACATTCACCTGTGCCAGTATTTCACGCCCGAACGCTTGGCAGCCGCGCTGGATACGGTGCAGCGGCTGTCGCCCGATTGGCTGGTGCTTACCGGCGACTATGTGGGCCGCGACGCATCCGCCGCACAAGGGCTGATCGATCCCCTGGCCGCGTTGGATATCCCAGTGGCTGCGATCTATGGCAACCATGATCATTGGAGCCACCAGCCCACAGTCGAGCGCGCATTGGCGGCAGGAGGTGTGCGGATTCTCATGAACGAAGCAGTTGAGATCGACAGCGGCCTCTGGCTGGCTGGCATTGACGATATTTGGGGCGGGCGGCCTGACCTGCGCGCTACCCTGCGCCACGTTCCGGCACAAGCGACCACCATTTTGCTGGCCCATGAGCCTGACTATTTTGATGAGGTCATTGCAGAAGATGCGCCGGTTGCCGTTCAACTGAGCGGACACAGCCACGGCGGCCAAGTCCGCCTGCCCACATGGAGGCCCGATACGCCGGGCCGCGCCTCTTTTGCACCCATCCTGCCGGAGTATGGGCGCAAATACCCAATCGGCTTGCGCACGATTGGCAACCGCACGCTCTACACCAACCGGGGGCTTGGCATGTGGCCCCTGCCCTACCGCTTCAACTGTCGCCCGGAACTCACCGTCTTCACCCTTGAACCAGCAGCGTGAGCGCATCTTTACGTGGCAAACAGCGCCCGTGAATCCCACGGATTTTCATGGAAGCGAACCTACTGCGGTATAAACACGTCATCAACTAAAGTAGAACAGCATCGATCGTTATAAAAGCAGCAATTGTCGATGCACTTTGCAATGTTTACGACAAGTTAGATTTAGCTCATATGTTTGACGGCAGATGCTCGCTGTGCTAGACTTCAACCTAGAGGGCATAGCACTTTGTTGCACAGTACTTGTTGCACAGTACTTGTTGTGCAGTACTTTGTTATCAGTACTTTTGTTATATAGTGCTTTAATGAACAGTGCTGCCTCTAGCGCAATGCAAATCGTACCCCATATCTGGGGCCTTTGCGACAGCGGGCTTTCCGGGTTTCGACAGGACAAAAAATGAATTCTAAACGTGTCCGTAGCGGCATCATCTATGTTCTTCTTATCGCAGCCCTTGGTGCGTTCCTCTATACGTCTCTTGCGCGCCGGCCCGACACAGCGGCCACGGTCCCCATCGCGCAGGTGGCTGAGATGGTGCGCCAGGGGTCGATCAGCAGCATCAGCGTCAAAGACGACCGCATTGTTGCCGTAAACCGCAAGACCGGCGAATTGCTAGAATCGCGCAAGGAAGCCGGTGTCGGTCTGGTTGACACGCTCACCAATCTTGGCGTCACCTCCCAACAGTTGAGCAGCGTTGAGATCGAGGTGGAACCGCCCGCGATTTGGGAGAGTTGGGGGGGCATCCTCCTGGCATTGCTGCCGCTGGTCTTATTGGGTGTCTTCTTCTTCTTCATCATGCGCCAAGCACAAGGCGCAGGCAACCAAGCCTTCTCGTTTGGCAAGAGCCGTGCCCGCATGTTCACAGGGGACCGGCCCACGGTTACCTTTGGGGATGTAGCTGGCAACGACGAAGCCAAACAGGAGTTGCAAGAGGTTGTCGAATTCCTCAAAGAGCCGGAGAAGTTTGCTGCGTTGGGCGCGCGTATCCCCAAGGGCGTGCTGCTCGTCGGCCCGCCCGGCACCGGCAAGACGCTCATGGCGAAAGCCGTCTCCGGTGAGGCAGGCGTGCCCTTCTTCAGCATCTCCGGTTCGGAGTTTGTCGAGATGTTCGTTGGCGTCGGCGCGAGCCGCGTGCGCGACCTCTTTGAGCAGGCCAAGCGGAACAGCCCCTGCATCATCTTTATCGACGAGATCGATGCGGTCGGTCGTTACCGCGGCACGGGCTTGGGCGGCTCCCACGACGAGCGCGAGCAGACGCTCAACCAGATCTTGGTTGAGATGGACGGCTTTGGCACAGACACCAACGTCATTCTGATCGCGGCCACCAACCGGCCCGACATTCTTGACCCTGCTCTGCTGCGCCCTGGCCGCTTTGACCGTCGCGTCACCATGGATCGCCCGGATGTGAAAGGGCGCATGGAGATCCTCAAGGTGCATGTGCGCGGCAAGCCCATGGCCCCGGATGTAGACCTGGACAACGTTGCCAAGCAGACGCCCGGCTTTGTGGGCGCGGACTTGGAAAACGTGGTCAATGAGGCCGCCATCCTGGCCGCGCGGCGCAACAAGCGCGCGATCGGCATGGCCGAACTGCAAGAAGCCGTCGAGCGCGTCGGCTTGGGCGGCCCCGAACGGCGCAGCCGCCTGATGTCGGAGCGCGAGAAGCGCATCACTGCCTACCATGAAGCAGGTCATGCTGTGGTGGCGCGGCTGTGCGAAAACACAGACCCGGTGCAAAAGATCACCATTGTCCCGCGCAGCAATGCCGCCGGCTATGTGTGGCAGGTCTCCGACCGGGATCGCGTGCTCAACAGCCGGTCATACTTCCAAGATCGCATTGCGACCGCGCTGGGCGGCCGCGTGGCTGAGGAGATCATCTTTGGCGAAATCACCACCGGGGCCAGCAGCGACATCCAGGCACTGACCAATACAGCGCGCGCCATGGTCACCCGCTTTGGCATGAGCGAGACTATGGGGCCGCTCCAGTTTGGTCAACAAGACGAGATGGTCTTCCTGGGGCGTGAATTGGCTGAACAGCGCGACTACAGCGAGGAAGTGGCCGAGAACATCGACGAGGAAGTGCGCCGCATCGTGGACGAAGCCCATGCACGGGTGCGCGCCATGCTGACGGCCAACCTGGACAAGCTCCATGCTGTGGCCGAGGCGCTGCTCGACCGGGAGACGCTTGACCGCCATGAGTTTGAAGCAGTCTTCCAAGGCGCAGGCGCATAGCGGCTCCACACACAACACAAAACAGAACGGGGCGGCCATCTGGCTGCCCCGTTTCATATTGGTCACTGAAGGTCAATTCTGTTGGCTTTGTCTAATGGCGCTATCTAATCGGTCGCGCAGGTGCTTGCGCTCGCGGCTCGGCTAGGCCAGTTCCAACGCGTCTTCCTCATCCTCGTATGCATACTCGTCGTCATCCTCTTCCGCCTCGTCGTGCAAGAGCACCTCGCGACCCTGGCCGCCGCCCATGTCGGGGCCGACGACCCCCTCTGCTTCAAGCTGCTCCATGAGCCGTGCCGCCTTGGGATAGCCAATCCGCAGCTTGCGCTGGAGCATACTTGTGCTGCATGTCTGCATATCGCGCAGGATATCGATGGCCTCTTGGATCAGTTCGTCCTTCTCATCCATGCGATCCATTAGCCCGTTCCACGGCGGCACACTTGCGCCGCTCTCCTGCCCGCCGCGCTGCTTCCAGAAGTCGACGATCTGATTGATCTCGCTGTCTGCCACATAGCAGCCCTGCACCCGGGTGAGTTTGGCCGCGTCGGGCCGCAGCACCAACATATCGCCTTGGCCCAGCAGGTGCTCGGCCCCTGGCGTGTCGAGAATGACGCGGCTGTCGGTCTGGCTGGTCACGGCAAAGGCGATGCGCGACGGGAAGTTGGCCTTGATCAAGCCGGTCACCACATCGGTGCTGGGCCGCTGCGTCGCCAAGATCAGATGAATGCCCGTGGCGCGCGCCATTTGCGCCAGACGGCAAAGCTGGCGCTCGATGTCTTCAGCCGCGGTCATCATCAGGTCGGCCAACTCGTCGATCACCAGCACGATATAGGGCAGCGGCTCCAACGCATTCTTGCCCTTGCGCCGTTTGCGTGCCAATTCGTTGTACGTCTCGATATTGCGCACGCCCAACTCGCGGAAGGCGCGGTAGCGGTCGTCCATTTGCAGCAGCAGCCAAGTCAGCGCGCCCATGACCTGATTCACATCGGTAATCACCTTGCCCAAGAGATGGGGGATGCCGTTATAGCCGGGCAGTTCGACCATCTTAGGGTCAACCATGATCAGGCGCAGCGATTCGGGGCCATGCTGCATAAGCAAGCTGGTGATGATCGTGTTGATACAGACCGACTTGCCCGACCCGGTTGCCCCTGCAATGAGCAAGTGGGGCGCGCGCGCCAAGTCCATCACCACCGGCTCGCCCGACGTATCGCGGCCCAGCGCCAGGCGCAACTTGCCCGCGGACTGGCGCATGGCTGAGCTTTCGAGGATGCCACGCAGGGAGACCAGCACCTTGCTCGAATTGGGCACTTCGATGCCCACATAGGGGCGGCCCGGCACGGGCGCTTCAATCCGCACCGCGGGCGCGGCCAACGCCAGCGCCAGATCATCGGCCAAGTTGACAATGCGGTTGACGCGCACCTTGCGCCGCTGGCCCGACCGTTCGAGGTAAAGCGGCTCCACGCCAAACTGGGTCACGGTCGGCCCGCTCTCCACATGCACCACGCGCACCGGCACGCCAAAATCTTCCAGCGTGCCCTCGATCAACTCTTGCAGCATCTCCACATCGATCATGCCGAAATGGCCCTGATCGGGCTGGAGCAGTTCCAGCGGCGGCAGTTCTTCAGACCGGGCGACCGGCTTGGGGGTACGACCCCGGCGTTTGCTCTTGGGCTGGGCCGCGGCCACAGGCAGGGGCTTTGACTTGGTGCGGCGACGCGGCGCAGGCGCATCCGCTGCCCCATCTACATCATCCTCCCCGTCATCGTAGGTATCGTCGTAGGCATAGCCGTCGTAACGGTCTGCCGCGGCAACCCGGCGCACAGGCTCCGGCGCGACAAAGTTGGCTGTGCGCGGGGGAGGCACGTCGCGGCGCGCCGGTCGTGCCGCGTGGGGCCGCGGCGCGGTAAAGACCGCCCAGCAAGCCAGCAGCCACTGGACAATACGCACCAAGATGGCCGCGGGGTAGATGAGCGGCGAATAGCGGATCAGCAAAAGAGCGCCCGCCACACAGAGGAGGAAGGCAAGCGTCGCGGCAATGCCCTGGCCGAACCCAGCGACCAGCAGCCCGCCCAAGATCGTGCCGATCAAGCCGCCGTTGCTGCCGTCCGCCGGAAAGTTCCAGCTAAACGTGGTATTTTGCCCCGTGTACGTGCCGATTTGCAGCCCCAGCAGCAGCAATTCGCCGCCGACCAGCGCTTCGGGACTCCAATACCCCGCGCGCTCGCCCAGCACAATCACGCCGCCGACCAGCAGCAGCCCCAGCGCCACCAGCGGCGCAGTCCACCCGGCCATGCGTACCAGCCAGGGCAGTGTTTCCGCGCTGCGCAGCGAAAAGAAGAGCAGCGCGCCCACCACGGCCACGCCCAGCCCAAGCAGTTGTACAGTCACTTGATTCTGCCAGTCCACGTCCCATTTGGGGAGGGACGGCGCACCGGAACCACGATTCATACGCAGTTCAGATTTTGCCATTGCACCACCTTCCGTCAGCCATGAACGGCATGGGCTAGGTGGAGCCGGCCACGGAATCCTCGTGCGTCTGTGCTGCGGCTGAATCAGCCTCGGATGCGTAGGCAGCAGGAGAGAGGTTCGGGTCGGCACGACCGTTCGCGTCGATGCCGTTCGCTTGTTCCATCTCCGCCAGAACGTGGGCCACCTGGCCGATGGCGACACGCTGCTTGCGGTATAAATCGCTCTCGCTGATCGCCAAGCGGTCGGCGATCTCGCGGATCTTGCGCCCCTGGATGAAGCGCATCTCAAGAATGTTATAAAGCAGCCATTCGGGGGCGTTGAAGTTTTGCCGCCCCTCCGGGCGCAGTTTGTCGATGGCGCTGCCCAAGACCAAGCGCAGGGCTTTGGTTGGGTTGCCATCGGCATGGCCCAGCACATCGCCGACCACGCGCAGTTGAACCAACGGGCTGCGGGTCAGCTTTGGGCCGCCCCAATAGTGACTGAGCGCATCTTTGACCCAAGCCTCAAACTCCGGACTGTGAATCGGGCTTGGGTTGAGGATCGCGTCGGCAGGCGGATCGTTGCTCTCATTGGTGCGATAGGGCACGACATTGCGCATCTCCTGGATGCGGTCAATGTCAGGGATGATCCGGCGCAGCGCCACAAAGACCCGCTGTTGAAGCTGCCGGTCCATCAAGGCCCGCGCCACGCTCTCCACCATCCGTTCCAGCACAGCCCGCTCGTCGGCGCTGAGCAGGGGCGTCTCTGTGCGTGCCTTCACGCCCAGGATGCCCAACACGCGCACCTCTTTGTCCTCGGCCTCCGGCTCGATCAACGGCCAGATCCAGAAGCCCGCGTGTGAAAGCGGCTGATAGCGAGGTGTCTCTTGCTTGAGCGCCCGCACCAGCGTATCGTCCCAATCCGTGACCGCGGTCACCGCGTCGCGTGTCGCATCCGGCCCCACCACCACTTCGAGCATAATGTCAGGGCCGACGACAGCGGCGACAAAGCCCGCGGGCACGCGCAACAGTTCGCACAGGGCGACTAGATTGTTTTCAAGGAACTGGCGCACATCGCTGCTGGTCAGCAGCCGCCGATCCAACTCGCGCAGCCACGCGATTTCATCGCGATCTTCTCGATAGACAAGACGATCCACCAACGATTTCGTTACGCTGAGGATCAGTTGGCTGAGCACGATCACGCCGGTGATCACGCTGAAGAGGATAATGTCGCGCGGCAGCCCCAGCAAACGCTCCACACGCGGCAGCGTCTGCACGGCGAGGATGACCACAATCGCCACCAGCGGCCCGCGCACAAAGAAACGCATCAGCCGATAGCGCACCACCCGATCCGGCGTCAGCACGCCAAAATAGGCCACGGTGTAAGCCATGACGACCAGCATCATGGCGACGGCCAGATTGACCAAGATGGCAATGAGCAAGATCGCCGCACCCGAAGGCCGATCCCCTGCAATGCGGCTCAGGCCGATCAAGTAGGGAAAGATGCCCACGCCCGGCGCAATGAAGGCCAGGAGCAAGTAGGTCATACGGTGGCGTGAGTTATCGGTCAAGCAGCGGGCGCGCGCCTTGGCGACATTCGCCAGCGAGAACCAGATGGCCGCGACATAGTAGACGGCAAAGGGCCAGAACCAGGGGCCAGGTTCGAGGTAGCTGATGGGCGGCTGGTAGCGCACATCGCGCACAATCTGATCGCCAAAGAGCGCGGCCAGCGCGCTGGCGCTCGAAAGCACCACGCCGAGCCACGTCCCCCAATGCCGCCGCCCCATGCGATAATTGGTGGTGCGCAAGACAGCCAACGAAAAGAGGTAATAGGCAACCGGCAGAAACGCGATCCCTAGCCACTGGAAGCGCAGCCAACGATTGGCCGAAGCAGCCGAAACCACCCGGTCCAGCGCCACCTCCGAAGCGTAGGTGACCGCGACACAGGCCAACACCAACGCAAACCAACGCGCGACCGTGTCGCGGAAGTTGTAAGTCAGCGTATACGCCAGCAAGGAAAAGGCCAGGATCGCCAAGACCGAGGCCAACGCAATATTGATAAAATCCAGCGCGGCGGGCACAAGCGCCCAAAAATCGCCAAACACCTTAACTCACCCACTCCACCTGCTCATCCACCACAACCCACAATTTGCGACGCTTTTTGAACTGCAAGCGGAACCCGCCGCCGACCATTGGCGTGCGCCGAATGTGCAATTGCAGCGTTGCGTCGTTGAGCGTCTGAAACTCAATCGGCTCCATCTCGATCAGCGGCCCTTCAGTTGGGGGAGAAGGCTCATCGGGCATCAACCAGTAGGTGTCTCCCGCAAAGCCGAGATCCCCTTGTACCTCGGCAGCATGACAGCGAATACGCAGTTGAGACGGAATTCCATCGGCATTCGGTTCCAAATAGCGCTGTTGGCCCAGTTTGTGGATCAACGCGGTGCGGCGAATGCGGATGGTATCCGGCTCCTGTGGGTCTGCGGCCCCATAGTAGCGCGCCAGCGCGTAGGTCGGGCCAAACGCATTTTGCTCACCCAATAGGCGCAGCAATTCCTCGCGCACCCCATTCCAGCGGTAGCGCCATTCGTTTGTCTGGATCTGGTCGCCATATTCGAGCAGTTCCAGCGTGGCTTCCGCGCCCAAGCGGCTTAGGATGGCGACGGGCGAAAGGCGCGTCGGGTCTTGCTTGAGCCGGGCCAGCAGAACCTCCGGTGTAGCCTCTGTGTCGTCTGATGCGAGAAAAACGCGACGCGTACTGATGCTAAAGAAGATTCCCACGATCACAGCGCCCATGAGCAAGCCGACCAATGTCCACGCGATCGGGTCCATCGAATCGACGATGCGCGCCAGCGTAGGGAAGCGATCTAGGTTGAGGCCCTCCCACCACTGATTCAATAGCTCTAGCAAATCGGGCATAGCAAAGACAATCTGCATCTGGGCGGCGATGACGCCGTTTTCAAACAATTTCACACAATTCCAGTCGAAACCCCATTCACAGCCTCGGCTATCCAGGCGCGAACCGCCCAAGCCCCTCCGCTGGACGCGACAGACTGCGCGCAAACTACCGGATATGCCGAGTGCTCCTACCCTGCGATTTTACCACACGACAGTCCAGATGATTGGCCTTCGATACGCGTGGATCACATGCACGCGCCAGCGCGTCTTGCTTTCATCCCCTCTCGCCACAAGGTATAATGCCCCTATGCAGAGCTTGAGATTCCAACCAATTGCCCCGGCGCTTGCCATCGGGGCCGCGCCTCCCACATGGCAGCCCATCGCCGAACTGCCGCTGCTCATCCTGGTCGGCGTCACCGGCGTGGGCAAGAGCACGCTCCTGGCCCAGCTAGCCGAACAGGGGCTGGCCCACCGGCTGCTGCCCGACCGCCGCGAGTTGACCGACCGGCTCATCATCGCGCAGATGCAGGCGGAAGCAGGCGAACCCATCGCGCCCGTCAACGACCGGCGGCAGCGCTTTGCCTATACGCGCGCCTACCGTCAAAAGTACCCCGGCGGCATGGCCCACGCGCTGGCCCAGTTGTGGGTCGCGGCAGAGGCCGCGGCCGGGCACTGGGTCTTTGACGGGCTGCGCGGGGCAAACGAAGTGACCGCCGCGGCGGTTGCGCTTCCCGCGGCTCGCTTTGTCCTGTTGGATGCGCCCGATCGGGTGCGTGTGCAGCGGCTGTTGGGCCGCAACGACGCCTTTGACCAAGTGACGCTGGCCGATGCAGGCCAAGCCCGGCCCGGCTACGATCTGCCGGAGGCCGCGGGCCTGCTGCCGCCTGCTGAAGTCGAACAACTTGTGCAGTGGGCAGTGCAACAGGCCATCCCGCCGGATGAACTGCGCGCCAAGCTGCAGATCGTTGCGGAGGAGCGGCGCAACTATGACCCGGCAGCTACCTTGGACGCGCTGCGCGCCCACGCACCGGGACGGCTGCTGCACCTTGACACCGTCGCCCATCCGCCCGCGGCCCTGGCGCGCGCCTTGATCGCCTGGCTCACGCAGCAGCCAACCCGCCAGCCAAACCGCTAGCCTAGTCGCCGAATGTTCATGTCTCGATCAAAGTCCCTATCTAAATCCCCATCAAACACACCGGAACCACTCACCATCGCCGCCATCGATACCCACGTCTTTCGGCTGCCCATGCGCGGCGCGCTGCAATGGGGCAAGCACAGCGCATTGACCGAAGCCGTGCATGTAGCTGTGCGGGTTGCGCTCGACGACGGCAGCGAAGGCTGGGCCGAAGCGCCGCCACGACCCACCATCTACGGCGAGACGGTGCATTCCATCACCAGCGCCATCGCGCACGAACTTGCGCCGCGCGTGGTCGGCCTGCCCGTGTGGGTCGAGGAGGATGCGGACGCGTCGCTCTGGAGCAACCCGCGTTTGCAGCAGGTCCAGGCACGGCTGCACGAACTGAAGAACAACCACACAGCCAAAGCGTCGATTGACATGGCGCTGCATGAGGCCTTGGCCCAACATCGCGGCCTGTCGCTGCTCGACCATCTGCTCGACGGGGAGACAAACGACAATACAGACCGGAAAATAAATGATGCCATCGAGGTAAGCTACATCCTCGGCATCGGCGACCTGGAAACCGTGCTGGACGAGGCCGCGTCCGTGGTCAGCCAAGGGGTCAACGTGCTCAAGGTCAAGGTAGGGCGCGATTGGGAAGGCGACCTGGCGCGCATTCGCCTGCTGCAAGAGCGGCTCGGCTCCCATGTGCGCCTCTACGCCGACGCCAACGAATGTCTTACGCCCGACGAAGCGCCGCGCAAGCTGGCGCAGTTGGCCGATCTGGGCCTGCTCTACTGTGAAGAGCCGCTGCAGGTGGAGGCGATTGCCGCGCGCCGCGACCTGCGTGCAGGAGAACACATGCCGCTCATTGCCGATGACAGCGCGTTCACCCTGCGCGACTTGCAGCGCGAACTGGCCTTTGACACCTTTGATATTCTCAATATAAAAACCGCGCGCACCGGCTTCACCGAATCCGCTGCCATGTTAAGCCTGGCGCGGCAGCATGGCAAAGGGGTGATGGTTGGCTCCCAGGCGAGTACCGGCCTGGGCACGCGCCATGCCGCCATCTTCGCCGCGCTGCCCGGCGTCGAGCACCCGTCCGAACTGAGTTTCCCGCTCAAGCTGCACGCCGACCTGCTGGACCGTCCGCTGCCCTTCAGCGCGGGACGGCTGCATGTGGCCGACGCACTGGCCGCGCGGTTGGATCGCGGCAAGCTGGCAGCCGCCGTGCACGCGCCCATTGGCTCCCCGCAAGGACAGAAATGACAGAGCAGAACTCGCCGGTCGATCCGGCCCGCAGCGGCCCCGCAGACGCATCTCCTGCCACGCCCCAGATCACAGGGCCGCTGGGCGTGGGAGAACTGTTAGACCGCACCTTTCGCGTCCTGCGCGCGCGCTTTGGCGTGCTCATCCTCTCCGCGGGGATGATTTTGATCCCGCTGGGGATCATCTCTGCCCTCATGACCGGCACGTTCATGACCGGCTATTTGGACTTTCTCGAAATGGCGATTGCCAACCCCGATGCCCCGTCCGATGTCATGCTCTCCCAAATGCTCGGCTCCATGGGCAGTTATCTGGGGGGGCTGCTGGTGCTCTCGATTTTAAGCGTTGTCGGCAATACCTTTGTGTCGCTGCTCGCCATCTACCACGCCCACGCCGTGCTGCACAATATGCCCAGCGATCTGCGCAGCGGTTGGGCCGCGGCGCGGCCGCACATCTGGCGGCTCCTGGGGTTGTACATTGTGCGCGGGCTCGCCGTTGCGCTGGTTACCCTGGCGATTCTGGTGGTCGTCTTTCTCTTCTTTGGCCTGCTCGCGCTCCTCTTTGGGCTTGGGCTAAACGCCTCCAACGGGGACGGGCCAATGGGCGTGGTCGGCATGATCGCCCTGGTCGCGCTCATCTTAGTGGCCTACATTTTGGTTCTGCTGGTCATCTTTGCCCCGGCCCTCTACCTGTCGGCGCGCTGGGTTGCTGCCATCCCCGCGTTGATGCTCGAACGATTAGGACCGGTGGCAGCGCTGCGGCGTAGTTGGCATCTGACCCAGGGCCATTTCTGGCGCAGCGTGGGCGTCATGCTGCTGCTCACCTTGCTCGGCACGCTGGCGCTGAGTATGCCGGTCGCCGTTGTCCAACAGATCGCCACGCTGCTCATGCCCGATCAACTGCAACTGATCTTCATCATTTCCACCGTCTCCGGCTACCTCCTTAGCGTGCTGTGGCAGCCGCTCTATATGATCGGGATGGTCTTGCTCTACTATGATCTGCGCGTGCGCCGCGAAGGGTACGACGTACAAGTACGCCTGGAACAGCTCGAGGCGCAGTTGGGTATGCAGCCGGAGACACTACTGACAGAGACACAATTGAGGGATCGGGGTGCAGGTGTGTAGCCGATGCGCCGGGCTGGCTCTGCTGCTGGCTGCGCTCCTGGGCATGGTGACCGTCGCGCACGGGCAAGATGAGCCGCTGCCCCTATCCGATTATGTCGAGCTAATCGAGTCGGCGCAGGCGGCCTTAACCCGCGCTGCGCCGGATCAGGCGCAAGCCGTCCTGGCTGAACAGGTGCAGCGGCTGGCCGCGGTGCAGACTGTACAGCTTCCATCGGGCGCAACGGTGACCGTCGAGCCGCTCTTGGGCCAGGTGGCGGAGACGGGCGCGGCTGCAGAAGAAACAGCGTCCCTCACCCTAGATGTAGCCCTGGCGCGGCTGCATACTGTCCAAACGCAACTCGACGCAGCCGCAGGGGATGAGGTCGCGGCGCGCCTGGCTACTTTGGAAGCGATCTTGGCGCGCCCCGAATTCAATACCCCGGTCAGCCTGCTCGAACGGATCGCCCTTTGGCTGCGCGATCTGCTGCGCCGCTGGTTCCCCAACTTGAATCTTGGCGGCAGCGGTGAAATCGATCCGCGCGTCATCGAGACGATCCTCTGGCTGTTGGCCGGGATCGGCCTGATCGCCATTGTCGTGCTGCTCGCGGGATGGGTTCGGCGGCTGGCCCGTTCTTTGCTGGACGAAGCCGAAGCAGAGCGCCAGGCGTTCTTCGCCGACCTGCCGCGCACAGCCGCCGAAGCACGCCAGCAAGCCCACAGCGCCGCCCAAAGCGGCGCGTATCGCGATGCCGTGCGCCGTCTTTACCTGGCCGCGCTGCTGCAATTGAACGAGGCGCGGCTGCTGCCCTTTGACCCGAGCCTGACCAACCGCGAAGTCTTGGCGCGCTTACGCCAGGATAGCCCTGTGCGCGCCTACCTGGAGCCGGTGGTCGCCACCTTCGACAGCGTCTGGTATGGCATGCACGAACCGGATCAGGCCACCTTCGAACGCTATGCCGCGGCCATCGACGCGCTGGAGCAGGCAGCACGGCAGGCCACCGCGTCCACAGGACAAGCCCTATGAGCCGCGCCCCGATGAGCCACGCCCAAATGAACCACTCAATGACAGGCGCATGGCGTAGGCTGCGCCCTTCCCCGCGCCAAGGCATCGCGCTGCTGCTGGTGCTGGCGCTGGTGGGGGTGGCCTGGTGGCAGAGCAGCCGCCAAGAGCGCGTTCCCTATGACCCGGCGGACACCGGCAACATGGGGTTGCGCGGCCTGGTGCTCTGGCTTGAGGCGCTAGACCATCCGGTCACCACGACGCCGCGCCCGCGCACGCTGCCGCCCCATGACGGGCTGATTGTGCTGCATCCCAACGTCAACCTTGTGCCGGAAGGAACGGCGCGGCGGCTGCGTACATGGGTAGAACAAGGCGGCACGCTGGTGCTGGTGGGGCCGAATGTGCAAGAGAATGCCCTGGTCGATACGTTCGGGGTGCAACAAGTGGGCAGCCAGGCTCTAGCCCTGTCAGTGCGCCAGGGCCAGCCGCTGCTGCCAGAGGTGCAGGCCGAATGGAGCGGCATCCTGACGACCCAAGCGCTGCAACCGCTCGACGACGCGGATCTATTGCCTGTCCTGGTCAACACCTATGCACAGGCTGTCGTCGCCATCCAACCCGCGGGCGCGGGCCGCATCTGGCATCTGACCGAGGACTTTGCGCTGACCAACCTGCATCTGCGCGATGAACGCATTGCCACGCTTGTCCCGGCCATGTTGCGCACGGTCGCGCCCAATGCGCCGGTGCTGCTCCTGGGCGGCGCGGGCACGTTCCGGCCCGATCTTCCTATGACCGTGCAGCGCTGGCTCTATGCCAGCCCGATTGGCTGGGGCTTGCTCGCGCTGACCGCCATCCTTCTGATCTACCTGGTGCTGCAGGGCTGGCGACTCGGCCCGCCGCTGGTCGAAACCGGCCCGGCGCACCCGCGGCCCGCGGCCGACTATGTACACGCCATGGCGACGCTGCAACGCCGCGCGCGCCAGCGTTCTGCCCTGGTCGCGCATCACCGCGCGCGGCTCAAGGCGGCGTTGGCCCGCGCCGGTGGCGTCGATCCAGAGTTGACCGACGCCGCCTGGATCGAAGCGCTGCAGCGGAGTGACCGGTTGCCCGCCGAGACTGTGCAGCAGGCCGCCGCGCTCATGGCCGCGTTCGGACGCGACCCGGACGAGGCCACACTGATCAAGTTAGTGCGCGACGCGGACGCGCTCATTGCAACGCTGCCGCGCACCCATGCCGGGCAGACAGCCCACCGCCGCGCCTAGCCAGGCTGCTGGCGGGGCACAATCCTAACCAATCCACCCACTGCTGCCGGTGATCTACGCCGGAAGCTGTCCAAAGGGAAGAAATATGCTGGCTGAACTCTATGAACGTCTGCGCGCCGAAGCCGCCAAGGTTGTCGTCGGCCAAGACGAGGTCTTTCTCCAAGTAGTATTGGCTTTCTTGGCGGGCGGCCATGTGCTGCTGGAAGGCGTGCCCGGCACAGCCAAGACGCTGCTCGCCAAGACGCTGGCGCGGCTGATTGCCGCCGACTTTGGCCGCATCCAGTTCACCGCGGATCTCATGCCCAGCGATGTCGTCGGCACACAGGTGTTTGACCTGGATCAAGCCAAGTTTTTTCTCAAGCGCGGCCCGATCTTCACTCAAATTCTGCTGGCCGACGAGATCAACCGCGCCCCGGCCAAGACCCAATCCGCGCTGCTCGAAGCAATGGAAGAGCGCCAAGTGACCATCGACGGCACAGGCTACCCGCTGGACGACCCGTTCATGGTGCTCGCCACCATGAACCCGGTCGAGTACGAAGGAACCTATCCGCTGCCCGAAGCACAACTTGACCGCTTCCTGTTTAAAGTGGTGGTGGACTATCCCGCAGAGAGCGTCGAGCAGGAGGTCTTGCGCCGCTATCATCACGGCTTCGATGCCCATGACCTAGACGCCACAGGCATTGTCCCTGTGATCCAGCCTGCCGACCTGCCCCGCCTGCGCCAAACCGTGCGCGACGTGACCGTCGAAGACGGCATTCTGCGCTATATCACCGCGCTGGCAACCGCCACACGGCGCAGCCCCGACCTGATGTTGGGCGGCAGCCCGCGCGCCAGCATTGCGCTGCTGCTCACAGCCAAGACCCACGCCGCGCTGGCAGGCCGCGACTACGTAACACCGGACGACGTCAAAGCGGTGGCGCTGCCCGCGCTGCGCCACCGTATCATCCTGCGCCCCGAAGCCGAGATCGAAGGGATGGACGCGGACGCGGTGATCCACCGCATCCTCGCCAAGTTGGAAGTGCCACGCTAGGTGTACACCTGCACTGGATTGAACCACACTGGATGGCGTTGTGGCTATGCTACAATAGGGAGGATTCCTAGATGCCGACAGAAGAACCGCCCACAGGAGAACCACCGTCGAAAGTCGATCTTGCTAAAGTCGAGGTGATCCAGGCTGCCTATGCGGACAAGCCGGTGCTGCGCAACTTGCTGGAGCTTTACTGCTATGACATGAGCGAGTTCGACGGTGAGCACATCGATGCGCATGGACTGTACGGCTATCAATATCTCGACCACTATTGGACGGAAGCGGAACGCACCCCCTTCCTGGTACGCGTTCATGGCGCGTGGGCCGGATTTGTGTTGGTACGCACAAATCAGGGCGACGATGGGCAGGCCGAACACCACATCGCGGAATTTTTCATCATGAAACGTTTCCGCCGTCAGGGGATCGGCAGGCATGTGGCCCACACGGTTTTTGACCGCTTTCCCGGTGCGTGGGTTGTCGGCGAATTGCCGCTGAACACCGCAGCCCAAGCCTTTTGGCGCAAGACAATTCACGACTATACCGGCGGCCACTACACAGAAGCCTATGACGATGAATTTGACGGGATCGTCCAGCGTTTCACGGCTCGCCGCGCCCCAACTTCACCGCACCCAACTTAATCGTGCCCAACTTCATCGTGAATACCGGCAGCGCTGCAGCAAACCCTCGCCGGATTGTCTTATAGAGCAAGCTAGTGTTGATTGTCGATAGCCGCGTGTAGAAAGAGAAACCAGCTATGCCCAACAGCCCGCTCGCCGGGAAACCGGCTCCGCCCGAACTGCTTGTCAACGTGCCGCGCCTGGTCTCGGCCTATTACACCGAGCACCCCGACGCCAATGACCCGGCCCAACAGGTGAGCTTTGGCACATCGGGCCACCGCGGTTCCTCGCTCAAGACGACCTTCAACGACGATCACATCGCGGCCATCTGCCAGGCGATTGCCGAGTATCGCGCCGAGCAAGGCATCCGCGGGCCGCTCTTTTTGGGCATGGATACCCACGCGCTTTCTGAACCGGCCCACAACACAGCCATTGAAGTCCTGGCCGCCAACGGCGTAGACTTGCGTATCCAGGCAGGCCGCGGGGTGACGCCGACGCCGGTCATCTCCCACGCCATTTTGACCCACAACCGCCGCGGCGCGGGAGCGCAGGCCGACGGCATCGTGATCACGCCGTCGCACAACCCGCCCGACGATGGCGGCTTCAAATACAACCCGCCGGAGGGCGGCCCAGCCAGCACAGGCACGACCAAGGCTGTGCAGATGCGCGCCAATGCCATCTTGGCCGATGGGGGCAAAGCCGTCAAGCGCATGACGCTGGCGCGTGCCCTCGCCTCTGATACCGTGACCGAGGTCGATTTCGTCGAGCCTTATGTCGCTGACCTGGCGAATGTGATCGACATGCAGGCGATTGCCCAGGCCGGGCTGCGCATTGGCGTCGATCCAATGGGCGGCGCGGGCCTGCCCTACTGGGAACCGATTGCCGAGCGCTACGGCCTCGACATTCAGATCGTCAACCCGACCATTGACCCCACCTTCCGCTTTATGACCGTGGATTGGGACGGGCAGATCCGCATGGACTGCTCCTCGCCCTACGCCATGGCCGGGCTGATCCGGCTCAAAGATGACTTTGACATCGCCTTTGGCAATGACCCAGACACCGACCGTCACGGCATTGTCACGCGCAGCGCCGGGCTGATGAACCCCAATGCCTACCTGGCTGTCTGCGTGGACTACCTTTTCCAGCACCGTCCCCATTGGCGCGCCGACGCCGCCGTGGGCAAGACGCTCGTCTCCAGTTCCATGCTGGATCGGGTGGCCGCCGCGCTGGATCGGCGCTTGGTCGAAGTGCCGGTCGGCTTCAAGTGGTTTGTGGAAGGCTTGCTCGACGGCTTTCTCGGCTTTGGCGGCGAAGAAAGCGCGGGGGCTTCATTCTTGCGCCAGGACGGCGCCGTCTGGACCACCGACAAAGATGGCATCATCCTCGACCTGCTGGCCGCGGAGATTCTGGCCGTCACCGAGAACGACCCCGGCCAACATTACGCCGAGTTGGAGAGGCGCTTTGGCAGCCCCGTCTATGCACGCCTCGACGCGCCCGCCACCAGCGCACAGAAACAAGCCCTGGCCGCGCTGTCGCCCGACCAGATCACAGCCGATACCGTGGCAGGCGACCCGATCACCGCCAAGTTGAGCAAAGCGCCGGGCAACGGCGCGCCCATCGGCGGCATCAAGGTTGTCACCGACCACGGGTGGTTTGCTGCGCGCCCGTCCGGCACGGAAGAGATCTACAAGATCTATGCCGAGAGTTTCCGCGGCCCCGATCATCTAGAGCGCATCCAACACGAAGCGCGCGAGATTGTAGACCATGCCTTCGCCGCAGCCGGTATCCGCTAAACAGCGGTATCCAGCCATCTGCTCGCGCAAGCCCCTTTTCTATCCATCCTTCCATCTTTAACCAGACTGTTTGGGAGTGACTCATGGCAAGAAAGCGCAGTGACCGGCCCAATGTCATCGTCTTTTTCACCGATCAACAGCGTTGGGACACCACCGGGGTACATGGCTGCCCCTTGGACCTGACCCCCAACTTCGACGCCATGGCGCGACGAGGCGTTGATCTGCACTACAACATCACCTGCCAGCCGGTATGCGCCCCGGCCCGTTCCTGCCTGCAAACAGGCATGTACGCCACCAACACCGGCGTCTACCGCAATGGCATTCCCCTGGCGCAAGATGCGGTGACACTAGCCAAATGCTTCAACGACGCGGGCTATGCCACCGGCTACATCGGCAAATGGCATCTGGGCACGCAAGACCCTGTGCCGGAGCATGAGCGCGGCGGCTATCAGACATGGCTGGGCGCTAACTTGCTGGAGTTCACATCCGACGCCTACGACACGGTGCTCTACAACAACGACGGCGAGCCGGTCAAGCTGCCCGGCTACCGTGTCGACGCGCAGACCGACGCGGCCATTCGCTACATCGACGCGCACCAAGACGACCCCTTCTTTCTCTTTATCTCCTACCTGGAGCCGCATCACCAGAACCATGTAGACGACTACCCGCCGCCGGACGGCTACCGCGAGCGCTATACCGGACGCTGGACGCCGCCCGATCTAGCAGCGTTGGGCGGTTCATCGGCCCAGCACTTGGGCGGCTACTTTGGCATGGTCAAGCGGCTGGACGAAGCGCTTGGCCGCCTGTTTGACGCGCTCAAGAGCCTCAACCTGCACGAAGACACCATCGTCCTCTTCACCAGCGACCACGGCAACCACTTCAAGACGCGCAACAGCGAATACAAGCGCTCTTGTCATGAAGCATCGGTGCGCGTGCCGGGCGCGCTCTGCGGCCCCGGTTTCGACGGCAAGGGGCGCTTCACGCAACTGGTCAGCCTGGTCGATCTGCCGCCTACGCTGCTGGATGCCGCGGGCTTGCCCATACCCGACAGCATGGAGGGGCGCTCGATCATGCCGCTGCTGCGCGGCGAGACAGTGGATTGGCCGCAAGAGGTATTGATCCAGATCAGCGAATCCCAGGTGGGCCGCGCCATCCGCACGCACCGCTGGAAGTATGGCGTGGACGCGCCGGACAAGGACGGCAGCACCCATCCAGGTTCTGATCATTACGTTGAACAGTATTTGTACGACCTGGACTCAGACCCTTATGAGTTGCAAAATCTGATCAACATCGAGGCATATCGTGAAGTAGCCGACGAGTTGCAAGCGCGCTTGATCGCGCGGATGCAAGCCGCGGG
>CAZZNG010000041.1:0-1716 GCA_964655505.1 uncultured Litorilinea sp.
TGCTGCGGCGCACCGGCAAACACATCGCCGCGCCACACGATTTTAAAGTCCACAAAACCGGCAGCCACGACCGTGGCCTCAAGCTCTGCCTCCAGCAGAGCGCCGGCAATTCAACCCGTCCAGAGATCGATTTTGCGCTTGGCGCTATCCGGCACAGGCTTTTGCACCAGAATATCGGCGATCTGCAGCCGTCCGCCCGGCTTGAGCACCCGCGCCATCTCTTGCAGCGCGGCAGGTTTATCGGGCATCAAATTGAGCACGCCGTTGGAGATCACCACATCCGCCCAGCCGTCGTCCACTGGCAACGCTTCACCCAACCCCTCACGGAACTCAATTTGCGTGACATCAGCCTCGGCCGCGCCGCGGCGCGCCTTTGCCAACATAGCCGGTGTCATATCAACGCCTATGACTTGGCCGCTGGGGCCGACCATGTGGGCCGCAATGAAACTGTCGATGCCTGCCCCGCACCCCACATCCACCACGCGCTCCCCCGTGCGGAGGGGGCCAAGCCGAAATGGATTGCCTGTCCCTGCAAACGAGGCAATCGAACCTTCGGGCACAGCAGCCAGCCATGCCGCGTCATAGTCCAGCAGTTGCGCCAGAGGGCGGCCTGTGTGAAAGTGAAAGCCGCGATCCGGCTCTTCGGCAACAGTCGCATACTCTTCCTGGATGGCCTGCCGCAATTGGTCAAGCGCGACCAGCGGCTCGCTCTGTGGTGGTCCGCCGCGCTGAGATACCATCGGCGCCCCTCCTTTCTTTTGAGATAAGGGTCTACCAGAAATCGCGGTAAAAGATCGTCCAATACGTCAGCGCAACCAGGTCGGGCAGGCGGGTGCAGGTTATTGGGTCAGCGCCACCCGTCCAATTGCGCCGTCGACCGTCACGGGATAAGCCTTGAGCGGTTCGGTGGCCGGTGGGCACGTAACCGCGCCGTTGGTCACGTCAAAGCATGAGCCATGCAGCAAGCAAGTGATGGTCTGCCCCTCCAACTTGCCCACGCGCAGCGGCCCTTGTGCGTGGGTGCAGGACTCTGCCGTCGCGTAAAATCTGCCATCCACGTTGTAAACAAGAATCGAGTGTCCGTCGATGGTGAGGGGCAACATCTGGCCTGGGGCCAGGTCGGCAACGCGAAACTCATTCGCTAGTAGCGTCTGTTCTTTGCCCTGTTCCTCGCCCTGTGTTTGGGTCTGTTGTGCTTGGGGGTCCGGCTGTGGGCTGCTCTGCGGCACATCCAGATAGACGATGCCCCCCTCAACCGTTACGGTATAGCGATCCAGTTCCGCGTCCGGGTCGGTCAAACAGCGAGCGGAGCGCAGGTCATACCGGAAGCCATGCCAGGGGCAGATCAGCACATCGCCTTCCAAGAGACCCGTTGCAACCGGGCCGCCCTGGTGGATGCAACTGTTGCGGACGGCATACCACGCGTCCTGATGGTGGAACACGCCAATCGACAGGGCATCGACCTGCACGATCTTGCGCTGTCCGTTGGGAATCTCGTCGACTGTTGCCACAGCAACCCGGCGCAGCGGCTGGGCAAGGTCATCGCCATGCTCTAGGTGGATGGCCTGATCCGCCAGCGCGCGCACCCAGGCGCTATCCACCGCAACAGGCACGCCATCCGCTTCGGCCTGCTGCTCATGCCCATAGGCACGGGACAGCATCTCCAGCAGCACCATCATCAACTTGTCCCACGCTTCAACCGCGCGGAATTCTAAC
>CAZZNG010000041.1:1726-27504 GCA_964655505.1 uncultured Litorilinea sp.
TGGTCGCGCAGTTCGCTGCTGACTGCCTGGCTAATGGCATGTTGGATCATGCCGACCTGGCCGATTACAGATCGTTCAGGCACATAGATATTCGGATCGGCCCCGCGTGAAGTATGGGCGCGGCCAACGTAATCGATATAGCCTGCATAGTCGTCGTCATAGACACCTTCCGCGGTCCGCAGCCAGAAATTGGAGAGGTGACGCATACGCAGGAGCAAATAATCTTCGTTGATGGTGCCGTCCGGCTTTAAAAAGAGCTTGCGCGTGAGCGGATAGCGCAGCAGATGAGCATAAAAGTTGCTGACGATCGTGGGGAGGTGTTTGGCAATGATGGGGCGAGTCTGGCGGATGGTCTGCGCGTCGGCTGAGGTGAAGCCGACATACTCCGCCATGTAGCGGAAAAAGCGACCAGCCTCTGCCGCGTCCTGCTGGCTCACCTGCTGAGGCGTGGGCGCGGCAGGGTGACTTTCGAGCGCGTTCATACCGTCCCCCTTTACCCTAGCGTCCATCGCGGAATCCCACCGCGAGATGGCTCCCATCACAGAACGGTTTATTGCGCGATGCACCGCAGCGGCATAACGTCTGCCGGTTACGCACCTCGTAGGCATCACCATCGGCGGATTCGACGGTGATGCCCCCGCGTACCCACAGCGGGCCGCTCACCCCCTTGGTCGGGTCTTGCACCAGCCCGATGGATGGCGGCAGCACAGGTTCGACCGGCTGGCCGCTCGCTTTGTCCCAAGCCACCAACCGGCCCGATGGACAGTCGCCCACCTGGCGCGTAAATTGCTCGCGCACTGCCGGATCGTCGGTCTGGCCCACTTGCCGCCACACAGTGCCGTTGCGGTGGCAGAAGCGGGCAGCAGCACACAGGGCCTGCACATCACTCAAGACCATTTCCGGCCCATCAAACGCCTGCGCCTGCTGTACATAAGGCGCGCGACTGGCCGTTTCTGTGCCGTCGAAGTGGACTTTATTGTGGGTTCCATCGCAAAAGGGCTTATTGCCAGAGTTCCCGCAGCGGCAGAGTAAGTAGCTCTCAGGGGTGTCGAGGGATTCACCTTCGATCCATTGGTTGGGTTCGCCGTCCGCGTCTGTGGCAATGATTTGGATGCGGATCGGTACGCCACCAGTGACGTAATAGGGGCCATTCTGAGTAACCTTGATACGCGTGGCTTCGGGCATGAGCGTCCCCCTGATGAACGATTCAATTTTCGCGTGGGTAGGCCCCTATCATACTGCATGGTGCGCTACCAAACAACCCTTTTTTCGCGCATCAACCGAACGGTTGATATGCGAATCCACCCACTGCTTTCCACTCCCCACCTAGCGAACGATGTGCGGCTCGCTGTGCATGGCTATCCTACAACTGTCGCAAGCGTCATGTCGTAAACGTCATGCCGCGATGCGCCTGACAACATCTAACACCAATCGATGGCGTACTCGACAGACATGCAGTTAATAAGACATGCGGTTAATAAAAAAGGGAGAGCAGAAGATGACACCTGTCGTCGAAGTGCAAAACATTCGAAAACGCTATGACCGCACCCTGGCCGTCGACGATCTATCCTTGACCGTCGCACAGGGAGAAATCTTTGGCATCGTCGGCCCCAATGGGGCAGGCAAAACCACACTCGTGGAGAGTATGGTCGGGCTGCGCCAGCCCGATGCAGGATCGGTCCGCGTGCTTGGGCTTGATCCGCGGCGTCAGCGCACCCAATTGGCCCAGCGCATCGGCATTCAATTGCAGTCCGCCGCGCTGGCCGACCGCATCACCGTTTGGGAAGCGCTCGATCTCTTTTCGTCGTTCTACACGCGCACCATTCCCTGGTCGCCCTTGTTGGAGCAATGGGGCCTGGCCGAAAAGCGCAACACCTTCTTTGGCAATCTCTCCGGTGGGCAACAGCAGCGGCTCTTTATTGCCCTGGCACTGCTCAACGATCCGGAAATCGTCTTTCTCGACGAGTTGACCACTGGGTTGGACCCCCAGGCGCGCCGCAACACCTGGGACCTGGTACGCTCGATCCGCAGCCAGGGCAAAACAGTTGTACTCGTCACACACTTTATGGATGAAGCGGAGGCGCTCTGCGACCGGCTCGCCATCATCGACCAGGGCCGCGTCATTGCCCTGGATCGACCGGCGGCTCTGGTGGAGCAACTCGAAGGGGAAATCCGCGTGAGCTTCGACAGCGCAGAACCTGTTGATCTGCAGGCGCTGTCTGCACAGACGCAGGCGGACGAAGTTGTGCAGGATGGCCTACGCATCACGGTCTCCGGCGCGCGTGGGGGGCTTGTGGCGGCTGTCGTCAACTGGCTGGATGCCAAGCATGTGCCGTTTCGCAACCTAAGAACCGAACAGCCCGACCTAGAAGATGTCTTTCTCCACCTGACAGGCCGGGCACTACGAGACTGACCCCGACCGGCAAGTTTGGCCGTACGTCAACCGCCGCGCGGCGCTCTCGCCAGCGAAGAAATACGAAAAGATACGCAACGGAATTAAAAGGAGATTTCCATGAGAATCGCGACAATGCCACAGACAGTGCGCACCCGCCATCGGGCGAACAGCAACCTGCGTGCGTTCGTCAAGCTGACCATCGTGCAGTTTAAGCTATTCCTGCGTGAGCCGGTGGCGCTCTTCTTCAACATCTTTTTCCCAGTGCTGCTGCTGTTGCTATTCGGCTTGATGTGGGGCAATGCGCCGGGCAGTTCCATCTTCAGCCCGCACTATGGCTACATTGACGCACAAGTGCCCGCGCTGGCCGCGCTCGTACTTGGCGGTGTGGCGTTCAATACCATTCCAGTCGCCACCGCGACCGCGCGCGAAAAGAAGTTGCTGCGCCGCTTCCAAGCCACACCGCTGCCGTCGCTGGTCTACATTGCCGCCGACGTGACCGTCTATCTGCTCATTGCGCTGGCAAGCATGGCGGCGCTGGTGGGTGTGGGCAAGGTGGTCTTTGGGCTGCGCTTTGCAGGCAGTTGGCCCGCGGTCACGCTCGCCTTTCTCTTTGCCGCGCTTGCGTTCATTGCCGTGGGCTACGTGATTGCCAGCCTTGCCCCCACCAGCCGCGTGGCGCAGGTCATGGGCCAGCTTATCTTCTTCCCCATGATGTTCCTGTCCGGCGCGGTGATGCCGCTCGCCATCATGCCTGCAAATGTACAGCAAATTGCCCAATGGCTGCCCCTCACCTATGCCGTCTACCTGCTCCAAGGTCTTTGGTTTGGCGGCGGCTGGCATCTTACGGCCCTGGCAGTGCTGGCGGGTGTGCTGGGGGTCGGGACGCTCATCTCATCAAGGGTTTTTCGGTGGGAATAGGCGTGATAGACTGGGGAGTGAACCAACAGGTGCGTATCGCCGTCAACAACGGTATGCGTCCTGTGGCTCACCACCCCAGGGTTCATGAGGTTTGGATGATTTATTCAGGGAGCAGGGAGTTACCATGAACAGCAGCCGGCCTCGTACAGCGCCGACCCACGCTTGGGAACACTGGGGATGGGTTTGGACTGTGGTCTTCTGTGCTTCCATTGTCCTGCCTCTGGTTGAATTCGTTGGGGAGCAGAGGGCGGCTGCAGCGGGATGGTCCACGGCAGCGGTGTTGGCAGGGAGCGCGCTCCTTCTTCATTTCGTTGCCATCTGGGGGATGCCACGCTGGAACACGCATGTATGCCAGCATCCGCTGTTTGGGTTGACCTATGTCGCCACGCTCGGCGCGATCACCTTCGGTCTGCTGCTCATTCATCCCATCTTCTATTTTGTGCTGCTCGGCTTCTTTAGCCAGCTTTTCTATGCCCTCCCACCGCGGCTGGCAATTGGGGCAGCGCTGCTCACGAATGTGCTGCTGGGCTTCTTCACGCTGAACGATCGCCCATTTCCAGCAGTTCTGGCTGAACCTGTCTTTTGGCTCTGGGTGCTGGGCGGCCTCTGCGGGTCGCTGATTTCGCTTTGGCTCAATGCCATTATCGATCAAAGCGCCCAGCGACAGGCGTTGATCGAAGACCTACGCCGCACACAGAGCGATCTGGCGCGCGCAGAACGAGAAGCAGGCGTGCTGCAGGAGCGGCAGCGGCTGGCGCGGGAGATCCACGACACACTGGCCCAGGGCTTGATCAGCATCATCACCCACCTGGAAGCCGCCGACCAGGCATTAGAGCGCAACGGCCCCTCGCTGCAACATCACCTAGCCCAAGCGCTGCGCACGGCACGCACCAACCTCGGCGAAGCGCGGCGCGTGGTGCAAGATCTGCGCCCAGAGATATTGGACCAGCGCGCCCTGCCCGATGCGCTGCACGCTGTCGTCCAGGCGTGGAAGGAGAGCAGCGGGATCAATGCATGGAGCACGGTCACCGGCACTGTGCGCCCGCTGGACGCGGAAACGGAATTAACGCTGCTGCGCGTGGCGCAGGAAGCCCTGGCAAATGTCGCCAAACACGCCGATGCCCACATCGCCAACGTCACGCTCTCCTACCTGCCCGACAGGGTGCTGCTGGATGTGCAAGACGACGGCAAAGGCGTGCAGGATGGCCCGGCTGACGCACTTGTCTCCGCGGGGTTTGGCCTGCGCTCCATGCGCGAGCGGGTGGAGAATCTAGGCGGCACGCTCATGATCGAAAGTGAGCCGGGCGAGGGTGCGACGCTTGTGGTGGAAGTGCCCACTGTATCTGAAAACGCCCTATCTGCAAACGCCCTTGTCGAATCCGAACCCGTTGCGCCCGAGCAAGCATAAGGCCGCCAACGCATTAGGCAACCCATAGGGGGGAACCATGACCTCAAAAATCCGTATTGTTCTCGCAGACGATCATCCAGTGGTGCGCGAGGGGCTGCGCGGGATGCTCGTCGGGCAAGATGATTTCAACGTGGTCGGCGAGGCCAACAACGGCAGCGAAGCCGTATTGCTGGCCGAACAACTTCAGCCGGACGTAATCCTGATGGATCTGCGTATGCCTGGCATGGACGGTGTCGCCGCCATCCAGGCGATCCAGGCGCGCGGGCTGGCAAGCCATGTGCTCGTCTTGACCACCTACGACAGCGACGCGGACATTATGCGCGCGGTCGAGGCAGGCGCGACAGGCTACCTGCTCAAGGACGCGCCCCGGCAGGACCTCTTTCGCGCGGTGCGCGCGGCCGCGCGCGGCGAAACGGTGCTGGCCCCCACCGTGGCCTCGCGCCTGATGGGGCGCGTGCGCGCGCCCGCGGAAGAGACGCTGACTGAGCGCGAGATCGAGGTGCTGCAATTGGTGGCGCGCGGCAACAGCAACGAACAGATCGGCAAGGCGCTGCACATCAGCAAGGCGACGGTCAAGACTCATCTGGTCCATATCTTTGCCAAGCTTGACGTGTCGGACCGCACCGCCGCGGTGACCGCGGCAGTGACGCGCGGGATTCTGCGCTTGGAATCATGAACATGAGTGAATTTTGGTTGAGGAAAGCGAACAGGAGATAAATTGTGGCGTATACACCCATGCAAACAAGCAAACAGGAGGAAACGACATCACAAGCCGGAAAGAAATACATCCTGCCCGCGTTGGGCCTGTTTTTTCTTTCGCCGCTGGTTGGCGAGTTCCTACTGGGCAATTTGTCTATCACATGGTTGTGGACCTTGCTCGTCCTAGCGCCCCTCTATGGCGGCGGCGCGCTCTTGATCCGTGAAACGGCGCGTCGGCTCGGTTGGGGATGGCCCAGCATTGTCATCCTCGGCCTGGTCTACGCAATTGTCGAAGAGGCCTTTGTCACCCAATCGCTCTTTAACCCCAACTACGTAGGTTTGCGCTTGCTGGATTACGGCTATATCAGCAGTTTGGGCATTAGCGCATGGTGGACAACCTTTGTCCTCGGCCTTCACACGGTTTGGAGTACATCCGTACCGATTGCCCTGGTCGAGAACCTCACGCCGCAGGCACGGCGCACACCGTGGCTGGGCGCGTGGGGGTTTGCCGTCACCGCGCTGATCTTCGTCATCGGCTGCGCGCTGACGTTCGTGACCCAGCAGCAAGATTCTCCCTTTATGGCTTCGACCGCGCAGTTCACGGCAAGCGCCGTGGTTGTCGTGCTATTGATCATCGTCGCCATCCTCCTGGGCCGTTCCAAACAAGACACCCACACCGATCCACAACCGCCGCCCAGCGTGCCGGTGGTTGGCGGCGTGCTCTTTGTGCTGGGGTCAGCCTTCATGCTCCTGGCGCTTGTGCATGATCAGACGCCGGTCATCCTCAGTGTAGGCGGCATGGTCGGCGCGCTCATCGTCGGCAGCTTCTTGCTCTGGCGCTGGTCCAGGCGGGCAGATTGGTCTGCACGCCACGAATTCGCCGCGGCAGGGGGGTTGCTGCTGGTTTATGCTTGGTATGGATTCGTGCAAGTCCCCTCCGCAGGCGATACCAGCCCGCTCGTCGACACGGTCGGCAATGCGGTCTTTAGCATTGCCGCGCTCATCTTGCTTCTAATCGGCTGGCGCAGGTTGTCAGCAGGGACAAACGCCAGCGTTGAAACAGGGGAATCACACGCCACCTAGCCCGTACCCCTCCTATCAAACCAACCCATTTCACCGTCTCACAGCCAGGAGCTTCCCGATGACTGTCAAGTCGCAAATGTACGCGCCCGATCAACTCTGTCTCGCCAATGCCCTCTTCTATCTGCAACAGCACCTCGACGAGATGCTGCCCTGGCAGATCCTGGACGAGGCGCATCCGGATTACGGGGCGATTGTCAATCCCAGCTACGGCTGTGCAGACAACAAAGCCAGCAGCCTCTTTATTACAGAAGCCGTCTATGCCTGGCTGGGGCGCGACGCGCGCGATGCAACCCTGTTGGCCCGCGCCAACCTTGCCGCCGACTCCCTGCTGCGTGCCCAGCGCCCCAGCGGCAACATTGACCTGCTCTCGGTCAACCCCGATTCAGGTCCCGACACCGGCTTCACCGTACAGCAGCTTTGCACTGTCTTTGAACTAGGCGCGGGCGCGCTCAAACAGGACACGCAAGGAGCCGAACTACTCGCCAAGTTGGAAACCTTCATCCGCCGAGCCGTACCGGGGATGCTCTCCGGCGGCTTTCACACGCCCAACCATCGCTGGGTGATCGTCTCTGCACTGGTGCAGGCCAAGGCGCTATTCCCGGATCTGGCGGTTGCCCAAACCGTCGAAAGCTATCTGGCCGAGGGGATCGACATCGACGACGAGGGCTGTTTCATCGAGCGCAGCGTCGGTGTCTATGACGCGGTGAACAATCGTTCGCTGCTCTTTATCGCCGAGCATTGGGATTGCCCGGACGCGCTGCCCGCTGTGCAGCGCAGCCTGGACTTTGACCTCTACTTGCTCCACGACGACGGCACAGCAGAGACCGGACTCTCACGGCGGCAGGACTACGGCACGCGTGCGGTCGCCTTGGGGCTAGTGGCTTGCTATCTGCACGCGCATCATCTCGCGCCCAATCCCATCTTTGTGGCCGCGGCGCAATGGCTCTGGGCACGCGCCGAGATGCCGCCCAGCCATTTGCAATGGACAGTCTACGCGCTGCTGCGCTTTGGCGATCCCGCGCCCGTTGATGCCGCGTCTACCAACACTGTGCTGCCCACCCGCTATAACCGCCACTTTCCCCACAACGGCATCTGGCGCATTCGCCAGGAACGGCTGAGCGCGTCCTTCTTTGCCGGTGCAACGCGCCTGCTCTCGCTGGTGCATGGACAGGCGGAATTGACCAGCCTCAAGATCAGCCTGACCTATTTTGGCAGCGACTGCGGACGCTTCTTTGGGGACGAAATGAACGTAGAGGGGCGGCGCGGGGTGCTGCGTAACCACGGGCTGCGCCGTCCACGCCGCCCAGGGTACGAACTGCCGCTTGGCCGCGCGGTGCCACCCGACCGCTGGAGCGAAACCTTTGACGAGCGGTCCCTGCGCGACCTGCCGCCGCTCACCGCAGAGTTGCACGTCGAAGAAGTGGCAGGCGGCTTTGATCTGCGCTATCACCTGTTGGACGGGCTAGAAGGGATCGCGGCCCAAATTGCATTCGATTTTCCACCGGGCGGCATTTGGGAGACGTCAGAGACACGCACGCAGCCTGCCGCGGGCCAGGTCATTTTCCTCAAAAGCGGCTATGGGGAAATGCGCTATGGCAGCGACACCATCCGCATTGGCCCCGGCGCGATGAGCCACAGCATGTGGCAGATGCGCGACGCGGAACCGGCCCCGGATCATGTGCGCGTGCTGCTCACCTTCTGGACGCCTGTGGATCATGCCTTTCAGATCCGCGCCTATCGCGGCATCGGTCTGTCATCGATCATTTCAGAACAGCATCAGAACAGCGTTTGATGGTGGCGCTATGTGGATTGTGTAGTGATTTTGACTGTGGGCTCGCCCACTGCCTCCACATGCGCTTGGCCGTTGTCCCAGATCAGCGTGCCCGGCCCCATGGACTCGACTTGGACGGTTCCGCGCGGTGTTTCCAGCATCAAGGTCGTGGGGCAGTTGCCTAAGTAGCCCGCGACCCAGCAACCGCGTTCGGGCGCGGCCCACAGCCAAGCCGGTTCCGGCGCGCAGGTAAGCACCGCATCCCCTGCCACGACCCGCCCGCTGCGGCTCTGGTTCGCCAGGGGCGAAGCCAACATGGGGGAGCCTAATTCGCCGTCCTGTGTCCACCGGCGCAGCAGTTGCCACTTGACCAGGTCGATGGCAAGCCCCACCTGTTCGCCGTCTCGCTCATAGCGTGCGCTGTAGACGCGCTCGCCATCTACACTGTCCGCAGTAGACGTTACAGGCAGCGCGAGCGATTCTTCGACGCGCCCCGCGGCAACAGCCTGTGCCAGGCCGCGGCCATCCGCATACGCCGTGCGTGGGACAACCTCAAGGTAGAAAGCGACGATGGGATGACCCTGGAAAAAGAATCCAGGCGAGCGCAGTTCCCAAAAGCGCTTTTCCGGCCCCTGGTAGTTGTAGATCTCCAGGACGAGATCGCCCTCTTTCTCCGCCAGGCGGATCGGCGTCTCCCGGCTCAAGCGCGTGACGGTGAGCGGGCGCAGGGCAAAATAGGCGTCACCGCTGCCCACCACGACGACTTGGCCCGGCGGCACGCTCGCGGGCAGCGAATGGACGCGCTGCGAACCGATCCACACCTCGTCAATCTGCTCGAACCCTGTCCAGATAAAGCAGGCTTTGGCGCTGGACCCGGCTTGGAACCCGACAGGCGAATAGACGCCGATGGCTCGATTCATCGCCTGCACACTGTAAAACGATCCTTCATCGAGCAAATTGCGCGTCTTGGTGCGGTCTGTGGAATGGTAGCTGTCGCCAAACCATTTATCGTCAAGTACATAGCGGGTATAAAGCACACCTGGCCGCTCGGCTCCAGGCCGCCGGTAGTGAACCATGCACACATCCGCCTGGGGGTGATAGGCAGTACCGGCTGTGCCAAAGGCAAACGCCTCCGCCTGATAGGTGGTCAGGACAACGCCCTGCTCGCGGTGGGCCGTCTCGAGCACAGAGAAGGGCAGCCGCGTATCGGCAAGCACGTCTGCGATCCAATCGGGCACAACGCCGTCCGCGATCCAAGTCCGCAGCAATGTCTCTTCGGGCGGCGTTTCGCAGATGACCGAAGGATGGTAGGCGCGTCCATGCGGCGCGGCCCAACGGCCTGTGCCGCGGTGGATGTGCAGGGCGACACTGAGCGCCAGCCGCGCGGCCATGGCGCGCGCCCGCAGCCGGGTATCCTCATCCTGGACATGATCGGCCAGCCGTTTCAATCCGCGCAGCGCTACCGCCATATACGTAGGGCTGTTGAATTCATAGGGGTGGCCCGACTGATTGGTGAAGTCCATCCACCGCTGGAGTTTGGCATAGCCCCGCTCGGCAATCTCCCGATCCCCAATCAGTTCGCCGCCCAGACAGGAGTTGAGAATATCCAGCACGGTAATATTGGTATAAGCAACCAACACATCCAGGCGGCGAATCTCCTCCAAGCCCAGGCGGATGGCGGCAAGGACGCGCCGCCGCAGATCGGGTGACAGCCGCTCGGCGTGGCCGCGCACCATGGGGATCAACGCCTCTAGGACAAACTCGACCGCGTTCAGATCTTCGACAACGCTGTCTTCGGCCATCCAGTAAAAATTCCCCACATGGGGATCGTTGGGGTCCGTCTCCTGGCAGCGCAGCACAGCCTCTAGGGTCTTCTCTGCCAGCGCCAGATCTTCTGGTGTGCCGTTCGCCACAAGATCCGCGGCGAAACGGGCTGCGCGGCGGCTTTCGTGGAACGTACCAAATTCGGTCGTGCGCGCGAGCATGAAGGTGACAGGGTTGAACTCCTCCGGCAGGACAAGTGGGGTTGTCATGAGCGGTCGTCTCAGCTTGTCTCCGCCGGTTGCTGTAGCTTGTAGCCTGGCGTCGTGTAGATGCGGAAAGTCATGATCGATTGATAGAACATGGGCAGCCAATACTCATAGTCGGCCACGGTCGCCCCTTGCGCCGTTACGGTAAGCTGCCGGGTGTCTTGATAGAGCACCCGCACCCAACGCTTGCGCGTCTCTTCCCCCTCGCGGAAGGTATATTTCGCCTCCAGCCCAATCAAATCGCCCACCTGCCACTGCTCCTGCCATTCAATCTGGCTGTCGGGCAACTGCTTGATCGCGTCCAGGAACCCATTGTGCAGAGCGGGTATATCCGCCGCGGTGACAGTCAGGTCCAGATCTTGAACCGCCACGCCCAAGAGGGTGGCGTTGTCCGCGACATGTGGGCCAAACAAGACCCCCTGCCGCTCATCCGTCCACTCAAACCGGTGCCAATCGAGCGGGCGGAAGAAGGAGAAGCCAAGATAAGGTTCCTTGTGCAGGGAGAGACCCTTGAAGACGGGACGCTTGCGGGGTGCAGCGGCTGAACGCTCGGTCATGACAACCTACTCCTTTGAACGCAATATCTCAATGAAAGCAGTCTCAATGAAAGCAATATCTGAGCAAGGCTATTTTGGGAACCCTGTTGGGCATGGGGATGTGGGCAATGCTCACTGTGGGCTGCGCCTTAGTATAGATGCCCGACCAAAGATCGAAAAACGCGTTTTTCGGGCCTGGATGCACCAAGCGTGAATCGGGCAATCGCCCGTCGTGGGGCCGCCTTAACCTGTCGGCATGTTCAGCCGATGGCTTCTGCATGCTTACTGCCGCCAGCACTTTCAATTGTTTTTGCGTCGGTCGATGCTGCCCAACGCCGCGGGGAGCTAAATTTTCGTAGTTGACAGGCGGATTAATTTCCGCTATCTTGAGGCCGCTCCCATCGTGGCGCCGCTCCCCGCTCTGGTTCGTACTCGACCATGGATGTCACATAGATGACAGGCGCCGCAAATAGTAGATACAGATGTAAATAGCGTATAAATGAAGCCTTCGGCAGATTGCCCAATGCATGCTGCTTCCTGCTTTGGCAGGGCGCATAAGGCGCTGCTTTCTACGGTTCGTCTGCATCATTCACCGTGATCTGTTCACCGTGATCTGTTCACTGTGCCGCACTCCCTATCCATCGGCACAGATGCTGCCCTTCATTGCTTGCTCATTCGTTTTGTCCGATCCGCGCCATGTAGTGCTGCAACCTTGTATCGCAGCCACCCAGAGCGCGACGATTGCGCCCAATATGAACTCTTGCCGCTGTGACATAGAGGCGGCATGCCATTGTGTTCCCTGCAAAGGCGAATCAGGGCGGCGCGCCTGTTCTCGATGCGCGAGAGGCTCGATGAGCAAATTTTATCGCGCAAGTCTTTTGCCATTCATGCCGGATTCGGTTTCCTTCAACAGGCTGTGAACGATTGATATTGTGAACATATGGGAGGAGGGGCCTTGGGTAGCGGGCAGAAGTGTTCGTCCATCCACACAATGCTGCTTCATACCAGGACTGATTCCCGTTATGTGCAATCCGTTTTACCACCCAGGTCACCCAGGGAAGGAGAATGTCGATGGCAATTGGAAAGTTGACCCGACGTGATTTCTTGATCATGTCAGCCGGGAGCGCGGCGGCGGCCCTCTCCGCGGCTTGTTCAGCGCGCACCCCTCCTGGCGTAGCTGAACCAGCCCCAGACGCCCAAGGCGCGGCCGCGACAGCCGTGCCCGACGCCGCGGCTGTGCAAGAAGTGCCTGCCGGTCAGTACAATGAAGCGCCCATGCTGCGCGATCTAGTGGCCGCGGGCGAACTGCCCCCGGTGGACGAACGGCTGCCCAAGAACCCGCGCGTGCTGACCCCGTTGGAAGAGGTGGGCGAATATGGCGGCACTTGGCGGCGCGCCTACAAGGGCGTTTCCGACCGTTGGGGACCGACCAAGATCATGGAAGAGATGGCAATCGAATGGGATGCGCCAGACCCGGACACGATCAATGTCGTGCCCAACTACATCAGTGGTTGGGAGCAGAACGAAGACGCCAGCGAATTCACCTTTACCCTGCGCGAGGGCTTGAAGTGGTCCGACGGCCAGCCCTTCACCACCAAGGACGTGCAGTTTTGGTATGAGTGGATCTATCTGCCTGGCGAGTTGAGCGGGCGGCAGGAGTACTACACGCTTGGCGGAACACCGATGGAATTGGAGGTGGTCGATGAAATCACCTGGACGGTGCGCTTCCCCGAGCCGAATCCGCTGCTGCCCATTACAATTGCCAAGTCGACCGGCGGGCTTCCTGGCGGCCCGACCATGGCCGCGCCCGAACACTATTTAAGCCAGTTTATCCCCGACCACGAGAACGCCAATCAGGAGATGATCGACGCGGCCCTCCAAGAGCACGGCGTCAGCACTTGGCAAGAGCTTTTCGGCCAAGCAGGCAACCTGCAAGGGCCTATCGCCTTCTGGTTCTCGAACCCGGATATGCCGGTGATCAATGCCTGGCGCATGAAGACGCCTGCCCCTGCCGACCCGATGGTGATGGAGCGCAACCCCTACTATTGGCAGGTGGATACCGAGAACAACCAACTGCCCTACATCGATCAGGTCACCCACGCCTTCTTCGATTCCAACGAGGTCTTTGATATCTGGGTTTCCCAGGGCCTCATCGATATGCAGTTGCGCCACACCTCCACCGCAAGCTACACCCTCTACAAAGAAAACGAGGCGACGGGCGACTACCGCGTCTTTATCTGGCGCAACGCCTCGACAAGCGCGCTGCACCCCAACATCAACAACCCGGACCCGGTGCTGGCAGAACTCTTCGATACGCCCCAATTCCGCGAGGCGCTGTCGATCGCTATCAATCGCGACGAGATCAACCAGCTCACAGAGGATGGCCTGGGTGAACCGCGGCAAGCATCGCCGGTCACAGGTTCGCCTGAATACGACCCAGAATTTGAGACACGCTGGGCCGAGTTCGACCCGGAGCGCGCCAATCAATTATTGGATGATCTGGGGCTGGAGCGCGGCCCGGATGGCATCCGCCTGCGCCCGGACGGTCAGCCGCTGAGTTTCACCATTCTCCACCGCGAACTAACCGGCACGCCAGGCGCAGACGCCATGGACCTGGTCACCGGCTACTGGCAGGATATTGGCTTGGACGTCAGCCAGGAAGTTGTGGAGCGTTCGCTCTATGAGACACGCGTCCAGAACGGCGAGGTCGACGTGGGGCACTGGGGCGCGGACCGCAACTCTGTGGTCAAGGCCGACCCGGGCCGCTACTTGGGAACCATCGACGACGGGCCGTGGGCGCCGCTCTTCGGCCACTGGTACGACGTCAGTTCACAGTACAAGAAACTGGAACCGCCGGAAGATCACATCATCCGCCAGATCTGGGATCTGTGGGAGCAGACCCGCTCTGAACCGGATGAGACCAAGCGCAACGCGACCTTCAAGCAACTGTTGGACATCCACAAGGAACACCCGTGGATGATCGGCTACGTGGGCGAGAACCCGCGGCCGCTCATTGTCAGCAACAGGTTCCGCAACTTCCTCGACGGCTACATCGCCGACGACACCTTGCGCGATGTCGGTTTGCTGAATCCGCAACAGTGCTTCATTCGTCAGGGATAAGCGCGTTGACGCCGGTGTTCTCACTGATGGATGCGCGCTGATGTAGCAAATGTACGCAAAACGTGAAACGTGGAGGGGGCCATGCCGTCTTTACGTTTCACGTTTTGCATGACACTCCTTTCGAGGTGAGTAGACTTTCGAGGTGAGCAGACGTGTTACAGTTTATCGTTCGACGCACCCTAATTGCCATCCCGACCATCATCGTCATTTCGATTGTCACCTTCGTTCTGATCCAGTTACCGCCGGGCGACTTCCTCACAGCCTATGCTGCTCAACTGGCCTCACAGGGCGACAGCGCCTCTGCGGCCCAATTGCAGGCCCTGCGCGACTACTATGGCCTGGGCCAACCCATTTATGTCCAATATTTCAAATGGATCGCCGGCATTCTACAGGGTGACTTCGGCTATTCGCTGGAGTGGATGATGCCAGTGCAGGCGCTGATCTGGGAGCGGCTGGCGCTGACAGTGGTGCTCTCTCTGTCCACATTTCTCTTTGTGTGGACATTGGCGATTCCGATTGGCGTGTTTTCCGCCACGAATCAATATTCGATTCCAGACTACATCGCCACCTTCCTGGGCTTCCTGGGCCTCGGCATCCCCAATTTCATGTTGGCTTTGGTGCTGATGTGGGTAGGATTCGCCTACTTTGGGCAAGATGTGGGGGGACTTTTCTCCCCCGAATATAAAAATGCGCCGTGGAGTCTGGCGAAGATCGGCAACATGCTCGAACATCTCTGGATTCCCATGATCGTGCTTGGAACCGCAGGCACTGCCGGCCTGATCCGCACCATGCGCGCCAACACACTGGACGAACTCAGCCAGCCCTATGTGGAGACCGCGCGATCCAAGGGGCTTACCGAGCGCAAAGCGGTCTGGAAGTATCCGGTGCGCGTGGCGCTCAACCCCTTTGTCAGCACAGTAGGCTGGGCCTTGCCCGAATTGATCAGCGGCTCGACCATCACGGCTGTCGTGCTGAGCCTGCCCACCGTTGGCCCTTTGTTGTTGCGCGCGCTGCTTTCACAGGACATGTACTTAGCTGGAGCAATCCTGCTGCTGGTCAGCATTCTTACTGTCGTCGGCACCTTGCTGTCAGACATTCTCCTGGCCTGGCTCGATCCGCGCATCCGGTATGAATAAAGGATAGAAACGTGACAGTCGAAAGTTCAGAATCCGGCTTTGAACGAAGCAATCCCAGGGAGCAGATCGTCGAGCATGTCGTCGAAGCGCCCTCCCAAGGCTATGCGGAACAAGACTATGCGAGCGAAGGGGAGAGCAAGGAGGAGTATGCCTACGCTACGCCGGGGCAGCTCATGTGGTGGCGCTTTCGCCGTCACCGGGTCGCCATGCTCAGTGTCGTGGTGCTGATCATTTTGTATCTGACCGCGGCCTTCGCCGAGTTCGTTGCGCCCTATGACCCCAATGCCCACAACGGCGCAGCCAAGTTCATGCCGCCCCAGGTTCCCAGCTTCATCGACGGCAATGGCAACTTCACCTTGCGCCCTGTCGTCTTTCCAATGGTGGGCGAGCGCAACCCAGAAACGCTGCGCATGAACTATACACGCGACGAAACCACCTGGTATCCCATCTCGTTCTTTGTGGCGGGCGCGCCCTACAAACTTTGGGGGCTTTGGGAAACCAATATCCACCTCTTTGGCCTGGGGCAAGATGCCCCGGAGGATGCAACCTTTTACCTGCTAGGCTCCGACCGTTTGGGCCGCGATATGTTCTCGCGCATTGTCTATGGCGCGCGCATCTCCCTCTCGATTGGGCTGGTCAGCGTCTTTCTCAGCTTGGTGTTTGGCATTGTGCTGGGCGGCATCTCCGGCTACTACGGCGGCCATGTCGATAACATCATCCAACGCATCATCGAGTTCATCCGCTCGATCCCCAGCATCCCGCTGTGGATGGCCCTAAGCGCGGCCCTGCCGCCTGACTGGCCGCAGACCTTGCGCTACTTTGGCATCACCCTCATCCTCTCCTTGATCGCCTGGACCGGGCTGGCCCGTGTGGTGCGCGGACGCTTTCTGTCCCTGCGCGAAGAGGACTTTGTGATGGCCGCGCGCTTCACCGGCAACCGCGAGATGCGCATCATCTTGCGCCACATGGTCCCCTCCTTCCTGAGCCACATCATCGCCTCGCTCACGCTCTCGATCCCCGGCATCATCCTTGCCGAAACCTCGCTCAGTTTCCTGGGCCTGGGTCTGCGCCAGCCGGTGATCAGTTGGGGCGTACTCCTCCAGGAAGCGCAAAATGTGCGCACCGTAGCCCTTGCGCCGTGGCTGCTCCTGCCCGGCGTGGCTGTGGTGATCGCGGTGTTGGCCTTTAACTTCATGGGCGATGGCCTGCGCGATGCCGCCGATCCGTTCGCACCAACCTAATGCATCGACCGAATGCCCCGACACTTAACGCATTGAGCGAGTGCATCGAGCGAGTGCGCCGCCGCAGTTCCCAACAGGACGCAAGCGCCCAGGCTGTCCAGCCATCAGATTAGATAAGTTCAGGACGATTCATGGACAAACAAAACGCTTTAATCGAAGTCAGAGATCTGCACACCCACTTCTTTCTGACCGAGGGAGTGGTCAAGGCAGTGGACGGGGTCAGTTTCACCATCGAGCGCGGCAAGACATTGGGCGTGGTCGGGGAAAGCGGCTGCGGCAAAAGCGTGACCGCGCGCTCGATCCTGCGCACGGTGCGCCCGCCGGGGCGCATTGTCTCGGGCCAAATCCTCTATCATCGCCAAGTATCCAACTCACAAGGCAATGGTCAGATCGAAACAATCGATCTGGCGCAGCTACACCCGCAAGGCTCGGAAATCCGCAACATACGCGGCAATGAGATCGCCATGATCTTTCAAGAGCCGATGTCCTCGCTCAGCCCGGTTCATACCATTGGCGATCAGATCATCGAAGCCATCATGCTCCATCGCAAGGTAAACAAGCGCGAAGCACGCGATCTGGCGATTGAGATACTGGGGCGGGTCGGTATGCCGCAGCCGTCGAGCATGGTAGATCGCTACCGCCACCAGTTGAGCGGCGGCATGCGCCAACGCGCCATGATCGCACTGGCGCTCAGTTGCCAGCCGTCGCTGCTCATTGCCGACGAGCCGACCACCGCCCTCGACGTGACGACCCAGGCGCAGATCCTGGAACTTATGCAAGATCTGCAAGAAGAGTTTGGCATGGCGATCATGTTCATCACCCACGATCTAGGCGTGATCGCGGAGATGGCCGACAACGTGGTGGTCATGTATCTGGGCCAAGAGGTTGAACAAGCGGATGTAGATACGATTTTCTATAACCCCAAGCATCCCTACACCCGTGCGCTGCTGCGCTCAATCCCACGCGTGGATCAGCAGGTAGAAGCCCTGGAGACGATCAGGGGCATGGTTCCCGATCCCTACCACATCCCCACAGGGTGTCGCTTCCATCCGCGCTGCCCCCATTACATCCCTGCCAAGTGCGACCCACCACCCTTGATCGAAGTGTCGCCAGGGCACATCGCCCGCTGTGCCCGCGTCTATGAGATTGAAGATGCGAGTGAAGACCAAGTGACCGAAGCTGCCGATTACCAGCGCTAGAAAGTCAACAATGACGGCTCCCGTAGCGAAAGCAACAACAGAGAAAACAGCAGAGAAACCAACCTCGAACGGCACGATCCAGATGCCGGAGGATTACCTGCTCCGCGTCTCCAACCTGCGTAAATGGTTCCCAATCCGCCGCGGCCTGTTCATCAACCGCGTAGTCGGCCATGTCAAAGCGGTGGATGGTGTCAATTTCTACATCAAACAAGGTGAGATCCTGGGGCTAGTGGGCGAGAGCGGCTGCGGCAAGACGACGACAGGGCGTACCATCATGCGCGCCTATACCCCGTCCGATGGCGAGATTCTGTTCCGCGACGCCGACCAGGGGCTGATCGATCTCGCCAAACTGAAACAGGAGGAGATGCGCCCGGTCTGGCGGCATGTCCAGATGATCTTCCAAGACCCCTACTCTTCGCTCAACCCGCGCATGACGCTGCTGCAAATTGTGGGCGAGCCGCTGCGTAACTATGGCATCGCGCAAGGGGAAGAGATTCGCGAGCGCGTGGCGGAACTGCTGCGCGTCGTCGGCTTGCGCCCGGAGACCATGAGCCGTTACCCCCATGCCTTCAGCGGCGGCCAGCGCCAGCGCATCGGCATTGCCCGCGCCCTTGCGCTCAACCCGCAACTGGTGATCTGTGACGAACCCGTCTCCGCGCTCGACGTGTCGATCCAAGCGCAGACGCTCAACCTGCTCAAGCAGCTTCAGAGCGAATACAACCTGACCTATCTCTTCGTGGCCCACGACTTGAGCGTCATCAAGCACATCTGCGACCGGGTAGCGGTCATGTATGTGGGCAAGTTGGTGGAGATGGCCGAGTCCAGCGAGTTGTTCAACAACCCTCTGCACCCCTACACCGAGGCGCTTCTTTCCGCCGTGCCCAAGCCCGACCCGCGCGCCAAGCGCCAGCGCATCATCCTGGAAGGCGACGTGGCCGACCCGGCCAACCCGCCCAGCGGTTGCTACTTCCATCCCCGCTGTCGCTACAACGACGGCGAACGCTGCACCAGAGAAGAGCCGCCCCTGCGCGAAATCCGCCCCGGCCACTATGCCGCTTGCCACTATGCCGATACGTTGAGCTTACAAGGTGTCTGATATCAAGCTATCTGACGCGGGTGTCTGCACCTTTCCTGTGCGCTTGCTGCGCCGCCCCTTTGGGCAAATTTGGAGTTTTCGATGAAAGTCATGCTGCTCTTCCCACCCAACTGGACCCCGACCATGCCCCACTTGGCGCTGCCTACGCTGGCGGCCTATCTGCGCGGGCACGGTGTGGAGGTCACGCTGCGCGATCTGAATCTAGAGATCTTCGACGAAATCCTGACTCGATCCTACATGGAACAAGCCCTGGCTCATTTACGCCAGCTCTATGGGCCAAAGGCCACACGGCGGCCAAACCGGAGGGGCGTACCGCGGCGCGAGTCGGTCCTGTGGGCGCTGACCCACGGTCCCAACTTGGCGCGCCAGGTGGAACAAGCCAAGGCAACCATGCGCAGCCAGGCTTTTTTCGATGGCCCAGTGGGGCTGGCAGCCTTTCGCACCGTGGTTCAATGCCTGGAGATCGCCAATCTGCCCTATTATCCCGCCGCGCTGACCCTCCAGAGCTATGCCGCGGCCGCGCCCGTGGACAGCAGCCGCAGCCTGCTGCAGCTAGTCAAGGATACAGAGCACAACATCTTCTTGGAGATCTTCCGGCGCGGCGTGCTGCAAGACATCAGGCGACAACAGCCCGACGTGGTCGGCATCTCCATCCCCTCCATGCCGCAGATGTTGGCGGGCATGACCCTGGGGCACTTGATCAAAGAGGCGGGCCTTGCTTGCCATGTGGTCGTGGGTGGACCGCACATCAGTATGCTGCGCGATGAACTGTCCAAGGTGCCGCACATCTTTCAACTTTTCGACAGCGCAGTCGTCTTTGACGGCGAAGTGCCGCTCCTGCAGTTGACAGAGGCCATTCACCGCGGGCAGACGGACCTGGCCCACGTCCCCAACCTGATCTGGCACGATGGTGAGCAGGTGCGGACCAACCAACGCAAGGAGCCGGAAAAGATCCAGAATCTGCCCCTGCCCGACTTCGACGGTATGCCCCTGGGGCGCTATCTCGCGCCCAGCCAAGCCCTGCCCCTGCTCACCGCGCGCGGCTGCTACTTTGGCAAGTGCGCTTTCTGCAACGTGGGCTACGGCGAGGCCGAGTCGTTCAGCCAACTGCGCGCCGAACAGTTGGCCGAGCAGATGACGACGCTACAAGAGAAGTATGGCGTGCATCAGATCTTCTTTTCCGACGAAGCCGTCACCCCGCGCAATCTCAAGCACCTGTCGGCTATCCTTGCCGCGCGCGACAAGCCGATCCACTGGGGCGGCTGCGTGCGCTTTGAAAAAATTCTCAACCAAGAACTGCTCGATCAGATGGCCGCGGGCGGCTGCCGCATGATCCTCTTTGGCCTGGAAAGCGCGTCGCAGCCTGTCATCGACCACATGGTGAAAGGCACTCGACTAGAGCACATGAGCCGTATCCTGCGCGAGAGTTCGCAAGCGGGCATTTGGAACCATACCTTCCTCTTCTTCGGCTTTCCCGGCGAGACCATCGACCACGCTCAGGAGACGGTCAACTTTCTCTACCAGCACAAGAATTATGTCAATTCCGCTGCGCTGGGAACCTTCCTCATGGAACGCTACTCGCCCGCACATCGCTTCCCCGACCTCTATGGCGTCACACGCATTGTCGAGAGTCCGGACAAAGACCTCGCCATCTACTTCGATTATGAAGTTGCGGACGGCATGGACGCGGCCATGGCCGAACGCGTGGAGGCGAGCTTTATCGCCGCGCTGCCGAGCAAACGCTACCCCCAATTCTATGCCAGCGATGTGTACCGCTTCCTCTACGCCAGCCACCTGAGTGATCAAGGCATCGCGCCGCCCCCCTGGCTTGTGCCCGAAACCGAGACGGAGCAGGCGGCCTAAAACCAGCCCACTTGTACGCCAAAGCGCAGCGCGCTCCCCAGCAACAACGATTTTGTTCTAGAGGGTCACTAAACCCATTCATTTGTGAAACCATCTGTGAGATTGTGCAACAACGGGCCACTGGTTACCCGTTTATCTGCACAACACCGACGAAGGAGAGAGTTTGGTATGTCGACTCCGATCAAGTTATCGGTCATCGGCGCGGGCAGCGCCACCTTTTCCCTGGGCCTTGTCAAAGACATTTGCTTGACCGATTCGCTCAACGGCAGTCTGATCAGCTTCATGGACATCGACCAAGAGCGGCTCCAGGCGATCCACAAGTTGGGCGAACGCTACGCCGCCGAACTGGGCGCGGATCTGCGCTTCGAGAGCACAACCGACCGCGGCCAATCCCTGCAAGACGCCGACTTTGTGATCAACACCGCGTCAGCCTCAAGCCACTACCATCAGCGGGCGTCGCGCGAACTGATCGACAAACACGGCTACTACTATGGCGGGCGCATTGGCCTGGGCAGCTACAGCAACCTACAGCTCATGCTCGACGTGGCCCGCGACATGGAGCAGATCTGCCCGGACGCGTGGCTGATCCAATCGGGCAACCCGGTCTATGAGGGCTGCACGTTGATGACGCGCGAAACAAGTATCAAAGTCTGTGGCCTCTGTCACGGTCATTACGGCGTCTATAACATTGCGCGTGTCCTGGGCTTGGATGAGGAGGACAAGATCACCTGGCAAGCGCCTGGGCTGAATCACAACATCTGGCTCACCCACTTTTACTACAAGGGCGAAGATGCCTATCCCCTGCTGGAGAAGTGGATCGACGAGGAAGCCGAACACTATTGGGCGACCCATGTAGCCGAGCGCACCCACGACATCCAAATGTCGCGCGGCACCATCCACCAGTACCGCATGTTTGGCCTCATGCCCATCGGCGACACGCCGCGGCGCGGCGGCTGGTGGTATCACACGGATATCGACACCAAGAAGTATTGGTTCGGCGAACCCTGGGGCGGCCCCGACACCCACCTGGGGCGGCCTGTGCATGTGGAACAGTTGGAAAAACGCCTGGCGCAGATTCGTCATCTGGTCGAGAACCCGAAAGCCAGCGTCATCGAGGTCTTTGGCGCGCAAAAGACGCGCGAACAGCAGGTGCCGATCATCGATGGGCTGGTCAACGACAACGAGGGGCAGTTCCAGGTCAACATCCCCAACCGCGGCGCGCTGGCCGGTGTGCCCGACGATGTGGTGGTGGAAGTGCCCGCGATTGTCAACAAAAAAGGCATCCAGCCGCTGCGCGTGCATCCGCTCCCGCCCAAGATCATGCTTGAGCAGATCCTGCCGGAGTGGCTGGACATGGAGCGCGATCTGCTGGCCTTCCATACGGGCGATCGCTCGATGCTGCTCTACAACGTGCTGCACAGCGGGCAGACTCGCTCCTATGACCAAGCCGTCGCCGTGTTGGAGGATGTGCTCGCCATGCCCGGCAATGAGGAGGTGGCCGCGCACTACCAATATGACGAGCGCGGCAAGGCGTTGTTGACCGCGCGGCAGACACAAGTACCGGCCTAGGCGGCCAGGTGCTGCAGATAGATTATCGCAGGCAGGGGGGCGCAGTGACCAATTCAGCAACCCATCTAGCTTCTGACATAGCCGTCGCTCATGTAGACGATGCACGCGCTATCGAACATCTACTCGATGTGCTACAGGCGCTGCACGGGCCGGACTATGCCTTTGCCGTGGGTTCCTGGGCTGGCCGCGTCTCTCTCCGCCCGCCGCGGGGACGGGTGCTCCACCGCTTCGTCATCTCTACCGAGCAGGCAGCCATCGATCTCCACCCTGGCGACAGGGTACGCGGGGTTCCTGCCAACGGCCCCTATCAGTTAATAGGGCCAACCCTGGCAAAGGTCACTGCCCCACACCGGGAAGCGCTCTGGCCGGGCGATGTGGCCTGTATCGCCGATGGCGAAGGGGTGGAGCCGATTCTCAGCGGGTCGGGAACCTACTTCGACGTCATCACAGAGGCGACGGCATACACAGCGCCGCGGCTGGTGATGCTGCGACACTTGCCCGATAAGCCCGGTGGCTGCGCGGCCTACACAGGCGCGTTTCGCCGCGAGGCGCTGCCGCCGGAGAAGCCGCCTGCGGGCGCAGGCGATCAACGCGGCGTGAACCGGGTCAACGAGCACACGCTGGACATGCGCCAGGATCGGGATGCGCTGCCTGTGCCCCACTATCATGGCCCCGTCTCGCTCGGTCAAGATGAGGTTGTGAACCACTCGGAAACCGCCATCGTGCTGCCGCGCAGCGTCTACAACCTACCGGATCCTGACCAACCCGATGCAGGCCGCGTCGTCATCTACTGCCGCCCCGCAGACGATCCAGCCGATCAAATCGTGATCCCCGTCCGCCCCGGCTCTATCGTGGTTACACCGGCTACACGCGACCGCGTCATGGGCCATGCCTTCGAGAACGCCTTTGCCATGCTGGTAGCGATCCCCGGCTTTGTCGCGCCCCATCACCCAATCAGGAGAAAGTGAATGGCCTTTACGCAACAGACAGTCAAGGGGATTGCGCGCTATCTGCTGGACGATGCGCTGGATGGAGAGCCGCTCCACGTACACATCTCCGAAGTCGGCCCAGGTGAACGCGCCCACCCGCCGCACCAACATGGCGGCCTGGAAGCGTTCTATATTCTACACGGCACAGGCACGCTGGAGATCGATGGCGAGCGTCAAGTCCTCCAGGCGAATGAAGCTGCCGTCTTTGATCCACAGAAACTGCACGGACTGGTCAACAGCGGAGATGGGCCGCTGCGCTACATGGTCATTCTAACCAATCGTGAATCCTAATGATTGCGTGATTTTTATCTTCCCGGAAGCTGCGATCGGGCCACTCATGCTGCGCTCCCAGTCACGTTGCGCACAGTGGGCACTTGGTCAGGACGCAGGGGAGCAATCGCTGAGGCGGGCACGGTGACGACAGTCAGTGAGTCACCGACCGCATTAAAAACTTCAAGCACAGCCCCCTCTTCGCCGCCCGCGGGATGGGGCACATAGTCGATCAGGGTGGCAACGTCACCGGCTTGTAGGTTGGCGTCGGGCAGCGTCCGGGTCAACACGATCTCTTGATATAGTTCCAATCGCATGGTTATCCCCTCGCTGGTTTCAGCGTCACGACGCGAATCACACCGTCTACACGCTGCATAATCCATACGGTCACAACTCGTAGTGTACCATGTGGCCCATGCAGCTCCCCCACCACTTGATAGAAGGTTCCCCACTCGTTCTGGCGATCGGTACAGCTTTCTCCTCGCCGATCAACCGGCGAATAGCTCCCTCCAGCGCGTCGGGATTGGCTGCGGTGAAGCCAGCTTGGACCAAGAAGTGCGATTTGTCATTCTTGGGCTTGGGCACAAGCAAGTAACGGGTCAATTTGCCGCGTTCGATCAATGCGTCGTTGGATGAGATTTTCATGCGTGACAGTTTGGCTTCGCCATGGTTTCCTAACAGTGTTGTTGTAGTGGGAATTCGTGTAGGTCGTTCTTCACTCCTTGCCATCCCCTTTCCCCGGCGTAGGGTCCACGCGATAGACAACGCCCTTGCTGCCGTCTACACGAACGAGGTCGCCATCGTGCAGCGTGTGCGTTCCCGTCACGGTGCTCATGACCGCGGGGATGCCATACTCGCGTGCCACGATGGCCGCGTGCGACGCAACGCTGCCGCTGTCTACGACGACCGCAATGGCTCGCTGGAAGAGCGGTGTCCACGAAGGATTGGTGTAGGGCGCGATCAACACATCCCCCGGCAGCAGTTTGCTGAACTCGGAGCCATCGCGCACGATGCGCGCCGGTCCTTCCGCCACGCCTGGGCTGCCCGGCATCCCCCGCAGCAGTTCATCGCCGGTTGGAGTGCTTTGGGGAAAGAGCCGCGGGTCGATGAGAGGCGTGCCCTCCAGCCGGGCGCGTGCCGCCTTGCGCCGCGTAATGGCGTTGCGCAGAGCAGCGGTGAAATTAGCAGGCGGCGGCAGCCTGCCGTCCACGCGTTCCAGTTCGTCGAGTGTCAGATGAAATACATCCTCCGCCACATCCCCGATACCGACAGCAGCAAGGCGCGTGCCCAATTCAAGCAAGATACGCCGCAACAGGGGCAAGGATAGCGTCGCATAAAAGTGGGTATCCTCGCGGATTTGGAGCAAGAGACGCGCCTCTGCCAACGTTGCCAAGAACGCAGATCGCAGACGGGCAATTCGCAGCAGCGGGTGCTGCGAGACTTTGTCCCGCGCCGTCTGCCATGCCGGTGCATCCGTTCGCGGGGGCGGCGGGTGGGCCGCAAAGCCCTTCACGATGCCCAGGACAACCTCCGGCGCATCCCGCCAGCTCGGAGACAGCGCGGTGCTGAGCATGGTTTCGCGATGCCCATACTCGTCTAAAAAGGCGCGCACCTCGTCCAAAAAAGCCCGACCCGACGGCTGCTCCTCCAACGCGGCCCACAGTTCTTGCGGCTCGTGGGCGGCAACAATACGCGCTAGCTCGGCGTCGGCTCGAACCAAACCGGCCAAGTGCTCAAGGACGCGGTTGGCCTCGGCTGTCTTGTTGGCCGCGCCCGAAAGGAGCGTGCCTAGCTGATCTGCATGGCCCAGCAAACTGAGCAGCAGACGAAGCCGGAGCGCGGCAAAGGCCGCTCTGGGGAAGTAGCGCCGCCGCAACTCGCCCGCCAGCCGCGGGATCTCCATGGCCGCGCGCACAGTGGCAAGCAATTGATGCCAAGAACGATCGCGCGGGTCAGGCGCTTCCAAGCTGCGCGTGCGCGTCAGTGCCTCCGCCAGCAGCGGGTCGGACTGCCAATCCGCCGGGTTGTAACGCGAGGCGAGCGAGAACAGCCGCGCCGGTGCCAACAGTGCCCGCCAGGTGGGACGAGGCAAGGTGAGATTGAACCCGACGACGACACCATCTTCTACCTCGAACATGCGGCCAAGGCTCCAACTGAAGCCCATCAGTTCAACGAGGGGCTCGATTGCCCCACCCGCTGCGACAAGCCACGTATCCATATCCAGCGGGTAGGGGCGAACGCGCATCATCTCGCCAAAGTTGCCCGCCTGCAGCCGCTGCAAGCGGTTCACCTTCGGCAGCGGATCGGGCAGCGCAGTCATAGGCCGCGCCTGGAGGATGAACAGCTTGCCCCCTGCCCAAGCCCATTCTACATCTTGGGGCGCGCCAAAGTGATGCTGGATCGCCACACCCAGACATGCCAATTGGCGCAGGCTCCGGCTCGGCAGCGCAGGCCC
>CAZZNG010000042.1:0-27458 GCA_964655505.1 uncultured Litorilinea sp.
TTGTGAGTCCACGTCTCCTTAATCTTTGTCCGAAAGGACCCAATCCCCGTAAGGGGATTAAGACACATCCTCCGTGGGATGGCCACTGTTGATACCGCCGTGCCATGTCCGAAAGGACCCAATCCCCGTAAGGGGATTAAGCCTGTTGAATCCGCTAACGGATGCGACGACCAGTCGCGACCATCGTTGGCGCGGCCGTGGGCGCGCCGCAACTATGTTGGGGACAAGTTCTGCTGTTCGCCTTAACACAAAGAAAGGAAATCCTCTATGCGCTTCTTCTACGTGCTCGCCATGCTCGGCAGCCTCATCGGCGGCTTGATCCTTTTCGCGACGGCTGGGGTGGCCGCACAGCCTATTCCTACTGGCGTGATGGGGCCTTCTTGATGCAGAACCCCGATATTGAGGTAGAGGTCACGTCGCGCACGCTTGTCGTAGACAACCAAGGGGCGACGCACCTGACGTGGCGGGCCACGGTGCCAGTGCCAGGTGGGAGTGTATATGGGGCATACCACCAGTGTCTGGAGGGGGACATGGCGTGGCGTGAGGCAGATGTGCTGAGCGGGGAAGATGAAGCCGGTGCGCCCATTGTCGCGGTGGGGGTCGATACGCCGCTGGCCCTGGCCTGGAATATGGCCGGAGCCGAAGCAGAAATTCATATGGGGCTGTGGGAGGGGTGCACGCTTGTCCTTCAGGCAAAGATGCCAATGCAAAGCAGGGGGCTGACGGCGCTAGCCATAGGGGGTGAGCCGCAGCGCATCTGCGGGCTGGTGTCCGCAGGGCAGCAAACAACCTGGCAAGCCGTCTGTGCACGCTTGCCGACACGCTGATGTTGGCCACGAGGGCTTCACCTTGCAGCTAGGAATAGCGTCCATGAGATAGAGGATATTGGGCTTACACCATAAAGCCAACCTGCAAGCCCTTTATAAAGCCGGGCCGGGGGCGAAGGTCGACGACCTCGACCTAGAAGAATTAGACCACCACGACGACGAGAACGCAGGCGCGTCGGGCGCGTACATCCCCATCCCCACCGAGACCTTCCTGGAAGAGTTGAGCGTCAAGCTCTAGATCCACCCATCAGCGTCTATTGGCTGCTGGAGGAGCTGCGCGGCTGTGGGCGCGCTGCAAGCCCGAGGAAAAGCGGCTGCAGGAAGACCGGCTGACCGTGATCATGCTGCGCCTGCTCGGCCACCGCTGACTCAAGCAGATCGAAGCAGGCGAACCGGCCAGGGCCGACCGCGTGCGCGCTGAAGACGGCGACCTGGCGCGCAAAGCCGCCGCGCTGATGGAATCCATTGTGCGCCCCCCCCTTTGTCGATGGCAACAAGCGCACAGGCATTGCCGCGGCTGGGCTGTTCCTACGCCTCAATGGGCAGCGGCTGACAGCAACGAATGACGCGGTGGAATGCTTCACGCTCTCTGTCGCGCGCGGCGAGCGCTCGTTGGACGAGATGACCACCTGGTTCCAACCACATAGTGAGCCACTAGATGGGTAAGGCACAGGATGGGTGACTCACTGCAAAAACGCATCCATGCCTGCGTGCAGAGCTACTTCAACCGCGGCGACTGGCACCCCTTGCCCCCCACGAGTATCCACTGACCTCCTTCTCCTATGTGGATCGGGAGACGGGCGAGGTAGCGACTATGCAGCTCGACGTCTAGCCGAAACCACCGCTGGGTTCAAGGAGGTTTGTGCGTGGCAGATCAGGCAAATGGCGATTCGGTGATCGTGCGTTTCCTGGACCACTACCAGGAGTTCGGCAGCCGAGGCCACCTCACCGCAGCCCAAGCAATGGCGGCAGCAATCGAATCGACCGACGATCTGCCCCAACGGAAGTTGCTCGCGGCTAAAGTCTATGGAGAATTGGCCGCTGCCATAGAAGATCTTAGCGCCCTGTGTATTGCCATTCGCCACCGCAATGATGAGGCCGGGCTGATCTACGCCTATCTCACCTATGGACAACAACGAAATCATTATGCGCCACAAACCGGGCTACGCCAGGTGTTTGAGTTATTACAACACGGTGACGGCTTGAGTACTGCGCTGAGGGAGATTCTAAAATTCTATCGGAAATTCGCTTGCCTAGCAGTATGAAGATTGTTGGTGAGCCTCTATCGCACCCAAGGCGAGCAATGCTGACCGCTGGGCTGGAATAATGCCTGTGATCCCAGCGATGTTCATGCCCGTATAGGGGCCTGGAACGCGCAAGATGCCCACACTATCACCCGATGGCTGTGGCCCTTCTACTGCCCACAAGCGCACGGTTTCGTCATCGCTGCTGCTCGCCAAGAGCATACCGTTGGGGTGATATGTTACCGCGCGCAGTGGTTGGGTATGACCGACCAAACAGAGAAGTTCTTTTCCTGTCTCGACCTCCCATAGACGGACCTTCCCCTCTTCGCTGGCGCTAGCTAGGTATTTCCCGTCTGGGCTGAAGACAACTTGAAAGATAGGGGTGGCGTGGGCGTGGATGCTTCGAACGGGATGGAGTTGATTCTGCGTGTCGACGTGAAGGAGCCGGATGATCCCCGCCGAACCTGCCACCGCCAAGAGAGACTTGTCATGATTGAGCGCCATTGTATTGCAGTGCCCCTTGGTTTCCTCGACGATTTGGATGCAGCGCCCTGTGGCTAGCTCCCACACGCGAATCGAATCGTCGGCGGCGCCGCTAATCAGATGTTTGCCATCAGCCGTAAAGCGCAGATCGTTGATCTCTAAAGTGTGTCCTGTCAGGACATTCAGCACTTTGCCGTGCATGCCGCCCGTCCCCATAATATCCCAAAGGTAAATCTCCCCTGCATAGCCGGCGCTTACAAGTCTGTTGCCTGTCGACGCAAAGCGCACGCTGTGGACGGCCTCGCGGTGTCCCTGCAGGATGATTGGGCTTTGCAGTGTTGTTAAGTTCCAAAGACGCACAAGCCAATCATCGTCGGCACTGGCAAGCCATCTGCCATCCGCGCTTATGGCGACGGCATTGACTTGGACGCCGCGGCCTGGCAGCGTACGCGGCGGCGATGTTGGCATGCCTTTGGGATCAAGCGACCAGAGGCGCACCGATCCTTTGCCATCGCCCGCCGCGAGCGTATTGCCAGCAGGGTGAAAGGCAATTGTTCGAATGGCAGTGACGTGGCCGCGGATTGTCCGTATCGCCGGGTCGTTTTGTTGGCGCTGCAAATCCCACAACCGTATCGTGTCATCCAAACCGCCACTTGCCAAGAGCGCACCGTTGGGATGGAGGGCAATGGCGCGGATAACATGTTCGTGACCATGCAGGAGATGGAGCGGGCTGCGACGCTCAATGTCCCAAATGCGGATGGTACAGTCTGCACTACCGCTGTACAAGCGTGAACTATCGGGACTAAAGACAAGGCTGCGCACCCAATGGCTGTGGCCGCGCAGCGTCGCCACGTTGCGATATTCTGTCGTTGTCCACAGTTGAATGGTGCTATCCGCGCTACCGCTGGCAAGTAGCGCCCCATTTGGACTATATGCAAGGCATAAGACTTGGTGACTGTGCCCTTGCAAGCGACCGGCTTGCAAAATTTCGCCCGACAAAATTTCCGCTTGTGGGCGATCCTCTTGCACAGCGGCATGCCGCAAAGGAGTCAGCTTCCACAACAAGATTGATTGGTCAATGCTGCCTGAAGCCAGCATATCGCCTGACGGATGAAAGGCAAGCGCGCACACGGTATGCGTGTGCTGCTGCATGACCGCCAGCAAGTGGCCGCTTTTCACATCCCATAGGCGCACACAGCAATCTTGGCCGGCACTTGCCAACCATGCTCCATCAGGGCTAAAGGCGACGGCATAGACACCGCTGCCATGTTCGGCAAAGAGCTTGATAAGACGCCCCGTTTGCCAATCCCAGAGTCGAACAGTGCGATCCAAGCTGCCGCTGGCAATGAGCGCGCCGTCGGGATGAAAAGCAACGGACATGACAGCGTTTGTGTGGGCGACAAGTTCTCCGGCGCTCTGCCCGGCGGGGAGTGACCAGAGACGGATTTTGCCCTGTGTATCACCCGCAGCCAAGACCTGATCAGTGGCGTTAATCGCCAGCGCGTAAATGCGCCCAAACGCTTCGGTAAAGACGCTGTGGGCAAGGTCAGCGTCTGCAAGATTGACCTCAGCCAGGTTTGCACCGCGCAAATCTGCTTGCCAAACACTCAGCCGCGAAAAATCATAGCCCCTCACATCGATCTCAAGGTGCAACAAGAGATTGAGCAAATTGCCAGCCGCATAGCTCGGCTGGCGCGGCGCCTCTTGGCGCAATGTGGCGAGACAATGGCGCAATTTCTTTTCAAGGGCTGTCCTGCCCAGCCCATTCAACAATTGCACGGCAACGGGAGCCAGGAGCAAGCGCGCTTGGCTTTGACGCACATCATCCTCGCCATCAGCTTTAAGCAGCGCATGACGATGGAGCAAGGCAAACTGCTGCGACTGTAACTCGGCGCAAGCCTCTTCAACGAGGCGGGCAGTCAAATATTCAGTGACCACATTTTGTAGAGTGAAGCCCGCCGGGTGTGCATCGATCAGGGAGCGACGCTGGAGGCTGTGCAGTGCTTCCAAGAGGAGGCGACCATGCACGGGCCGCACCTGATTTTGGTGCAAAACGTGTGCGCTGGTTGCCTTGCGTTCAATGGCAAGCCAAAAAAACAGTTCGCGTTCTAAGTCGGAGAGGCGTTGGAATTGTTGGTCCAACACGGTGCGGATGTCGTCAAAAACAAAGCTATCTTGATCCAGAAAGCTGTGAATGTCTCCGGCAAAGAGTTGATCCACCGTGTCGGCCACCAATTTGAGCGCCAGCGGGTTGCCCGAATACCGCGCAACCAGGGTGGCTTCTGCAATTCCCTTGCCAGCGATGCCGCGCGTCGCCAGCAAGTCACGCCCTGCTGCTTCGTCAAGCCCTTCCAGCAGGAGCGAACGCACCCGCGGCGTATCCCCCTCCAGACGGGCGAGGTCGCTAGGTTGCTCGCGACTGGTCAGCAGCAGCGCGCTGCGATGTTGGTAGATCGCCACAGCCTGTAAAAATTGCTGATAGCCTTCATATCCTGGGCGAAAACGCCCTGCTTGCGTTGCGTCCAGGATACTCTCCAGATTGTCCAGCACCAGCAGGACGCGCGTCTGGCGCAAGTAGACAAGCAACAGGGCGATCTGCTCGTCAAGGCTTTTGGGCATCTCGCTCAATTGCCCCCCGGCCAGTGTTTGCAACAACCCTGGCAGCAGCGTTTCCAATGGCGGCGCATTGAGCAGTGAACGCCAGATCAGCCTCTGGAAATGGGGCGCGACACGGTGAATTGTTTGCGCCGCCAGGCTTGTCTTGCCCACACCGCCAATCCCCAGCAAGGTCACCGTCTGGCAGCCTTCGTGCACCAACCACTCTTCTAGCCGTGCCAGTTCATAGGCGCGGCCAAAGAAAGAAGCGGCGAAGGGGATTTCACTCCAGTCCAGCGCGGGGGGCTGTGCCATCTGTGGTGTAGCGGGCGCGGTCTCGTGTAGTGGCTGGCCCATGGGGTGGCGCTTGCCCCCGGCGATCTCTTCATAGAGCGCCATTGTTGCCACATCTGGTTCGACACCCATTTCGTCGTGCAGCAGTTGACGCAGCCGCTTGAATTGGGCAATCGCCTCTTCGCGCAGCCCGCGATGGGCAAGGAAGCGCATCAATTGGCGGTGCGCTTCTTCTTGATAGGGGTCAAGTTGTAACTGGCGCGCAGCAAACTGAAAGGCTTTGTCCGCATTGCCCTGCGCTTCATAGGCAGCCGTCAACTGCTTGAGCGCGACCAGCGCTTTTTGGTGAAGTAATTCGCGGCGCAGCGCAAGCCATTCCTCATAGGGCGAGGCATCGGGGAGGCTAAAGGAGGTCAGCAACTCACTGCGATAGAGCGCGCTGGCCTCTTCCAAGTGGGCAAGACAGGTGGAGCAGTGGCGCAAAGCTTGGTGGGCATGGGCGTTGGTGGCGGCTAGTAGTGCCTCAAATTCAGTGACATCCAGGGTGGCCGAGGTGTGGTTCAGTTGGATGGTCTGCCGCGTAATGGTCAGCAGTTGAGCACTGAGGTTGGGGGCGGCATGGTTGAGGGTCTTCTGCAGCCGGTGGAGCGAATTGCGCACATTGCTTAAAGCCTGGGTTTCCGCTTGTTCCGGCCAAAGGAGCGCGGCTAATTCACGTCGGCTGTGGGCGCGGCTTGGCTCTAACGCGAGGTAGGTGAGCAGGGCGCGCACCTTATCGGTGGGGAAGTGGCGAACCACGACCCCATCCACTTCAACATGAAACGGCCCCAGGAAGGAGAGTGTAATACGGGACATGATGGCTTCCTGCATACAGGGGCGCGCGACAACGCGCACTTGGCACAGGGTGGGTGCGAACGGCTGTCGCGCTTGCAACGAGTTTGGTACGTTCGGTGCGTATGCTGTGCACGGTGAGGCAAATTGCCCCAGTATACCACATGCGCCCGCCCGCGGAGCAGCGGATACAATCAAGGGTTGCTCATGAAACCTGAACAAGACGCGGAAAGCACTGTTTATCCCCTGTATGAGGCGTACCTGGTGCGCCTTTGGCAAGATGGCCCCCATACGCCTTTTCGTGCCTCGGCGACCGCGGTGCGTGGTGGCAAGACGACCTATTTCGCCACGCTGTCAGCGCTTTTTGCCTTTCTACAAGCCCGTTGTGCGCCCGCGCACCCTTTAGACCCAAAGGAGGATCCACCTTGCGCTCCCTGATTTGTCCGACTTCTTCCCAACGACTGCGCCGCAGCGTCGTTCGTCTCACAGGCTTGCTGATGGCGATGCTGCTCGCGCTCTTTGCGCTCACAGGTAACCTCCTCTTTTTGGAGCTGTGCGTGATCGATTATGCGATCCGCGCCTTTACGCCACTTGCCTACAGCCCCTTTAGCTGGCTGGCTGCGAGGTTGGCCGGCGTATTCAAGCTCTCTGAGCAGCGCATCGACAAAGCGCCCAAGCTATTTGCCGCGCGCGTGGGTTTCCTCTTCGCGCTGGCAACCGTTGCCCTCTATCCATTTCATCCGGCAGCCGGTCTAACCGTCGGCCTCACACTGATGGGCTTTGCCCTGCTGGAATCACTCTTTGATTTTTGCGTCGGTTGTCTTGTCTACACCTATCTTGTGTGGCCCCTCTTTGGCAAGCGGCAAGATGCTGTCGACAAAGCGGCCTATGGGCACTATGGGCATCTGTGATGAGTTGGCAGCGCATACATCGCACCGCATCCCCCCTAGTTTGTGGGGAGGTCAGGAAGGGATTCTCTGCGCTGCTGTGAATCAACACCTGTGCATAGACAACGATGAACCCTGTGGAGCCAAAGGCGATGGAACCGAACCCGATTGAAGCAAAAGAGAATCTGCGCAGCGTCTACACAGCCGGTCTGCCCAACATCCTGGCCCAACTCAACATCAGTCTGGCAGTCAGCACCTACCAGGCCAATAAGGTGATCTTGATCCGCGGTGGCGCAGGCGCACCTGCGAATGGCGCTCCCTCGGTGGCGACGATCAACACCCACTTCCGCAACTATCGCAGGCCAATGGGTCTGGCCGCGCGAGGTCACCAACTTGCCATCGGTGGGCAGAAGAGTATCTGGGAACTGCACAACATGCCGGCCGTAGCGCGCAAGCTCGAGCCTGTCCCTGGCCGCGCCCGCCATGACGCCTGTTATGTTCCGCGGCGTATGCACATTACCGGTGACATTGACATCCACGAAATGGCCTATGCGGAGGATGGTGAACTGTGGTTTGTCAACACGCGCTTTGGCTGCCTGTGCACGCTCGACGCCGCGCACAGTTTCTACCCGCGCTGGCGGCCCCCCTTTGTCAGTGCCTATGCTCCCGAAGACCGCTGCCACCTCAACGGTCTGGCGATGGTCGATGGCCGACCCAAATATGTCACCGCGTTGGGCGAAACCGACACGCCCGGCGGTTGGCGCGGCAACAAAGCGAATGGGGGGCTGCTAATGGATATCGAAAGCAACCAAACCCTGCTGCGCGGGTTGTCGATGCCCCACTCTCCCCGCTGGTATCAAGATCGACTCTGGTTTTTGGAGTCCGGCACCGGCAGCCTCAATGCAGTCGATTTGGGTGCTGGCCGCGCGCGCACGATTGCCAACCTGCCCGGTTTTACGCGGGGCCTCGACTTCTATGGCCCGCTTGCCTTTGTCGGCCTCTCCCAAGTGCGTGAATCAGCCACCTTTAGCCATCTTCCGTTGCTCGACAAAGTCGCGGAGCGCGTCTGTGGCGTGTGGATCGTGCATATCGAAAGTGGGCAGACGTTGGGCTTTTTGCGCTTCGAAAGCGGCGTGCAAGAGATTTTCGCGGTTCAGGTGCTGCCCAACACCTGCTTTCCGGAGATATTGGAGTGGGAGGATGAACGCGTCTCCTTTTCGTATGTACTACCCGATGCTGCCCTGGTCGAAACACCCGCGGCAGAGTGGGTGTAGAGGGTGCAAAGCACAGCAAAAGGCCCCTTCGCACCTGCTTTCTGTTTCTTGTTTTTGGAGGAAATGACTCATGCCGTATCGCCACCAATCGCCAGATTCGCTACACTGTCTCTTGCGGCAGGCGTTAGAACCTCAAAGTGCGCGGAAGGACGCGCGGCGTGCCTTGCTCGCGCCGCATTCCGCGCTGCGTCATAAACTGCCCGAACGGTTTGCCTATTTCTATCAACGTCTGCGCCGCCTACCGCGCAAAGTGCGGCGCTATTGGCGGCTCAAATTGGGCGCATCGTTGGCGGGCGCGGCACTGGCCCTGACGCTGAGCAGCACGCCGGTTGCCCATGCCGCGGAGATCTCTGTCACCACCAACGCCACCGCGGTCGTCGCTGACGATGGCCTTTGCTCGCTGATCGAGGCCATTATCAATGCCAATAATGATGCCGAGACCTATGCCGACTGTGCCGCAGGGAGTGGAGCCGACACCATCACCCTGGCCGACGATGTCTACATCCTAAGCCAAAGCGATGATGGCATCAATGGACTGCCGCTCATCACCAGCACCATCACGATTCAGGGCAACGGCGCCACCATCACAAGCAATTCAGAGGGGTATCGCATCTTACGGACTGCCCACACAGGCGCCCTTAGCATCTACGACACGACCATTAGCGGCGCCTTGACTGCGCGAATAGGGGCTGGCATCCTCAACTCGGGTGTCATGACCATCACCAACAGCACAATCAGTGACAACTTTCAAGAAGGTAGCAATGGCGGTGGGGGCATTTACAACGAAGGCGATATGACGCTGGTCAACAGCACAGTTAGTGGCAACACCGCGCTCGTGTGGCACGGCGGAGGCATTTACAACGATGGCGATTTGACGCTGGTCAACAGCACAATCAGCGGCAACAAGGCCGATGGCTACTATGGTGCAGGGATCGCCAGCCCTGGTGTCTTGACGATCACCAACTCGATCATCGCCGACAACAAGGGCGACACACAGTGTTACCTCGGTTGGGACACGGAAGGCACAATCCACGCCAGTTATTCCCTCATTGAAGGCGGCTTAGGCTGTGTCAACGGCACCAATACCAATAACTTGACCGACGATCCGAAGCTTGGCCCATTGCAAGACAACGGTGGTTCTACCTTTACCCACGCCCTGTTCGACGGCAGCCCTGCGATTGACGCGGGCAGCAATGCGGCCGCGCTCGACGCAGAAGGGCAGCCATTGACCACCGACCAGCGCGGCATCGGTTTCCCGCGCATTGCCAATGACACGGTGGACATGGGCGCGTTTGAAGCGTATGCAGGTTGTCTGCCCTTCCCGCGTAGCGTAGCCAACAGCACGGGTTTGAACGAGGCCATCACTTGTTTCAACAGCGAGACCGATGCAGGCGAATACCAGATCAACCTGAGCGGCGACATCGCCCTCGATGCATCGACCGTCGCCATTGCCAATACCAATCCAGAGATCAGCCTGCGGATTGACGGCAATGGATACAGTGTCGATGGGCAGAACCTCAACGGTGTGCGACCTTTCACCATCCAAGCGGGCGCCTCCGTCACCATGCAGGCGATCACGGTGACGCATGGTCTTGATTTGGCGGGCGCGGGCATCCACAACAGCGGCACGCTGACCCTCAACTATAGCCTGGTAAGCGACAACAACAGCGTGCTCGAGAACGGTGGAGGCATTTACAACAATGGCGGCACAGTTACGCTGAATAACAGCATAATCTATCAAAACCAAAGCGCCGAAGGCGGCGGCATCTATAACAGCAGCGGCGGAACCGTCTCGCTGGTCAACAGCACAATCAGCAGCAATGCAGCCACGGACCAAAGTGGCGGCATCGCCAGTCACGGCGTCCTGACGCTGATCAACAGTACCGTGGCCGACAACAACGCCCCTGAGGCTGGGGGAATCCGCACCCAAGATGGCACGACAACGCTGGTCAATACGCTCATTGCCAACAATCTTGGGGGCGACTGTGGGCTCGCAGGCAGCAGCACGATGAACGCCAGCTATTCCCTCATTGAAGGTGGCTTAGGCTGCGTCAACGGTACCAATGCCAACAACTTGACCGGCGATCCGAATCTCGGCCCACTGCAAAACAACGGCGGCCCCACCCTGACCTATGCCCTGCTCGACGGCAGCCCTGCGATGGACGCGGGTAGTGATGCGGGCGCACTTGACACCGCGGGGCAACCATTGACCACCGACCAGCGCGGCGCGGGCTTCCCGCGCTCCCTGGGTAACGCGGTGGACATCGGCGCATATGAAAAATTCTCATGTGTGGCCTTCCCGATTCCTGTTGGCAGCAGTTCGGATCTGGACATTGCCATCCGCTGCTTTAACGCGCAGACTGCGGCAGGTGAGTATGGGATCACCTTGACCGACGACATTGCGCTGGATGGTTCGCCTACTGCCATTAACAATCCAGACCCGGCAATCAGCCTGCGCGTGGCGGGGAACGGCCACACTGTGGATGGTCAGAACCTCGAGGGTGTGCGCCCCTTTACAGTCAATGCTGATACCATCGTGGCGATGGAGGCTATTACCCTTACCCGTGGCAATGTGACCAGCAACAGCGACGGAGGGGGCGGCATTCTCAACTATGGCAACTTGACGCTGGCGAATAGCAAGATCATGAACAACACAGCCGGGATACATAGAGGGGGCGGCATTCACAATGTGAATGGTGTCGTGACCTTGATCGACACCACGGTGGATGGCAATGACAGCCGCAATGGCGGCGGGATTCGCAATCACGAAGGCGAGATGACGCTGATCAACACCACAGTCAGCAACAACACAGCCGAACGGTTAGGTGGCGGCATCTACAACGAAACCCTTGCGGGCGGCATGATGCGAGTGATCAACAGCACGATCAGCGGCAACAAAGCCACGCAGCAAAGTGGTGGCGGCATCATTAATAATGGCATCCTGATCGTGACCAACAGTACCATTGCGAATAACAATGCCGCTGGTAGCGGTGGACTTCGCACACACGACGGCACGACAACGCTGGTCAACACGCTCATTGCCGACAATCATGACGACTGTGATATCACAGCTGGTGGAACGCTCCACGCCAGCTATTCTCTCATTGAAGACGGCATAGGCTTAGGCTGTATCAATGGCACCAGTACCAATAACCTGGCCGGCGATCCGAAGCTTGGCCCATTGCAAGACAACGGTGGTCGTACCTTTACTCATGCCCTGCTCGGCGGCAGCTCTGCGATGGACGCGGGCAGCGATGCGGGCGCACTCGACGCCGCGGGGCAACCATTGACCACTGACCAGCGCGGCACGGGTTTTCCACGTTCTCTGGGCAGCGCAGTGGACATCGGCGCGTATGAATACAGTGATACCATCGCGCCGACCGCGGCCCCCACCCAAGTACCAGCGGCCAATGGCAACGGTTGGAACAGCACGCCAATTACCGTTACCTGGAACTGGGCAGACAACGCGGGCGGCAGTGGCATCGACGCAACGAATTGCACCTCAACCAGCGGCTCCGGCGGTGAAGGCGAAATACAACTAACCGCGATGTGTACGGATCTGGCGGGCAACCAGGGCAGTGCCGACTACACGATCAAGGTGGATCAGACCGCGCCCACAGCGACCCTGAGTCACGAATCCAGCGCCAGTGTGAACGGCTGGTACACTTCGCCCGTCACACTCACCTGGGAGTGGGCCGACAACTTAAGCGGCATTGACCCGCTCAACTGTACTACGACGACAATTTCTAGCAACGAAGGGGAGAGCGAAGTCTCGGCCACCTGCGCGGATCTGGCGGGCAATGTGGGCGAAACCCGCTCAATCGTCCGGATCGATACGATGGCCCCCGCGGCCAGCCCTGTTCAGACGCCAATCACCGATGCCACTAGCAGTGAGGTAGTCATCGTCTGGAACTGGACAGATGGCGCACAAGGCAGTGGGATTGACACAGCCAACTGTACCACGACCAGCACAGCCGGTGATGAAGCGGCGGTCACGCTGACCGCCACCTGTGCCGATCTCGCAGGCAATGTGGGGAACGCCATGTATTCTGTGAACGTCGGCGCGGACACAATATCCCCCACAGCCAACCCCACGCAAGCGCCCGCGGCGAATGGCAATGGGTGGAACAGCACGCCTGTCACCATCACTTGGAACTGGGCGGATAATGCGGGCGGCAGTGGCATTGACGCGGCCAACTGCACAGCGATCAGCACTTCGGGTGATGAGGGTGAAGTCGAGTTCACAGCCACCTGCGCCGATGTGACGGGGAATGTGGGGAACGCCAGCTATCCGCTCAAGATCGACCGGACAGCGCCCGCGATCAGCGCAGCCGCGACCAGTGCGCCCAATGCCGCGGGCTGGTACACCGGCAGCGTAACCGTGCAATTCACCTGCACTGACACGCTCTCCGGCATTGTTGAAGGCAGCTGCCCATCCCCGCAAACGCTCGGGGAAGACGGGGAGATGGTGGTCTCGACCGCGCTGACAGTTACGGACGTGGCCGGCAATATCAGCGAGCCTAGCAATGTCGTGACAGTGCAGATTGACAAGACACCGCCTTCACTCGACCCGGTCGTCAGCCCGAATGAGATCGTCGTCGGCAGCCCGGCGACCGTTACCGCGGGCGCGACGGATCTGCTTTCCGGCATTGCCAACCAAAGTTGTGACGCGCTTGATACAAGTGCCGCGGGTGTCAAGACCATAACCTGCGTCGCCGAAGACCATGCGGGCAATACGGCCAGCGTCACCGTTGAAGTCCTGGTCAAACTGGCAGATGGGACGAACCCGCCCCAAACCGATTCAACCTACTATCTCTTCTTGCCAGAAATCATCCAGTAGACGCTGCCACACCTGCCACCCAAGAACGCGCATAAGGCTTTCCCCCGGCCTTTATGCGCACAAACATCTTGGCGTGGTCGAACCTTGGACAGGCAGTGAAACAAAGACAGCCAACTCCTCACCAACCGCTTCGATAAGTCCCCAATTTTCCTGCCATGTCACAAAATACAGTACGAGTTCGTCTTACCTCCAGATTAAGATGACGCCGAGCGTTGGCGTGAACAACGCCCGTGCCGATTAAAAGGAGATGCTGTGCAGAGTGATCCATTTGAAGAACACCGTTCGCTGTTGTTCGCCCTGGCCTATCGCATGTTGGGCAGCGCGATGGAGGCAGAAGACATTGTGCAGGAAGCGTATTTGCGCTATCACACCACGTCGCCGCAGTCGATTTGCAACCTCAAGAGTTATCTGACAACCATTGTGCATCATCTGTGCATCGACCATCTGAAATCTGCGCGAGCGCAGCGAGAAAACTACGTCGGTCCGTGGCTGCCAGAGCCGATCATTACAGGTGACGGCACTGCGCTGATGTCGCCGCTGCATCAAATTACAGATTGGGAGTCGATTTCGATGGCATTCCTTGTGTTGCTCGAAAGCCTGTCTCCGCTGGAGCGGGCTGTGTTCCTGCTGCGGGAAGTTTTCGACTACGAGTATGCCGAAATCGCACAGATTACCGGGCGCAACGAAGCAGCTTGCCGCCAGCTGTTCAGTCGGGCAAAAAAGCACATCAGGGAAAATCGTCCTCGCTTTACCGCCTCGCCGGAAGCGCACGCCAACATGGTTGGTCGGTTCATGGACGCCTGCCTGGCCGGCGATATAGATGGCCTGTCAAGCCTGCTGGCAGAGGATGTCACGGTCTGGATGGATAGTGGCGGCAAGGTCACAGCAGGGGCGCGTCAGATGGTTCAGGGGCGCGACATGGTGGCGCGCGGCATTATCGACCATCTAGTGCACGAGCCGGAGGGTGCTACCATTGCAATGATCGAAGTGAACGGCCTGCCTGCGCTAGTGGAGCGGGTCAAAGGGCAGATCGTGAATGTCATCATGCTGGAAGTAGAAGGGGCTCTCATCCGTACTGTGCGCACCGTCCTAAACCCGGACAAACTGGCGCATCTCGAGTTGCCCCCCACGTTAGACCAGGAGTGGAGGATCGGCTCCTGACAAGCGTCCTCGTCAGGCAGGAACCGGCGAGAAGGAAAGCGTGATTATGAGTCAGACTAGACCGATTCTCGGTACACCCCAGAGGGAAACTACTCTCTCGAAAGGAACAAAACCTATGAAACGAACCTTCGCCCTTATTCTCGCCGCCCTGGCTGCGGCCGTCTTGTTCGCGGGGCTTGTGTATGTCGTGCTGGTGGTCGCGCGCGTTTCCGAGCCGGCCGCCACTACGGTACACGGCCTGACCCTCCGGCGACTCTGGGCCACCACGGCCGCTGGGCTGGCGCTAGCCGGTGTCGTCATCGGTGGGCTGGCGCTCGCCCGACCGGCCGGTCATTTCGGCGTCGTCTCCGGGCGACTGGGAATCAGCATGGCCCTGGCGGCGGGGCTGATCGCCGTAGTCAACGGTGGGCTGAATTTGGCCGTCGCGACCGGGGGGCCTGGTACCGGCAACGGCGTAGTCGGTGCCGCCGGGGCGTTGGTGCTGGGGCTGGTCGCCATGACCGCCGGTGGGCTGGCTTGGACCCGCTCGCGCAGCCTCGGCTGATCCGAAACGTGCGCGGTACTCGCTCATGAGGAGAGACAACCCAATGGAGACAACAAAACAGAGCTTCATTCTAGGTCTTTGGGGCGTTCGCTATCAAGTCAAAGATGTTCAGCGCGCCATTGCGTTCTATACCCAAATGCTCGGTTTCAAATTAGATCACCAGAACTTGCCCGCATTCGGCCAGGTTTCAATCAGCAATCTCAAACTGATTCTCAGCGGTCCTGGGGCTTCTGGTTCGAGGCCCATGCCCGATGGACGACAGCAAGAGCCAAGGGGTTGGAATCGGGTAGTTCTTCAAGTGGAAGATTTGCCTGCACGCATTGCCGACCTCAAGCAGCAAGGGGTGAACTTTAGAAATGAGATGGAAGTCGGCCCGGGCGGCAAACAGATTCAAGTGGAAGACCCTGACGGCAATCCGATAGAGTTGTTCGAGCCTGCACAGCGATAGGCTGGTTGTAACAGAATACTTGTTCAGTCATGGGGGCACTTCCGCGTGGAGTGCCCCTTGGTTATGACTCGCGCCGCGGGCCGACAACAGCCGTATGGCCCGGCCACCACACACAGTTGTCAGGGAACAATCTTTCTCTGGCATAATTGCTGCGGCTAAACAAGGAGGGGATTATGCGATGCTGTCAGCCACAGCACACATATCCTCATTGCGATTCGGACGACCAACTGCGACCTAAAGTGCCAGCGAAATGGCAGAAGGCTGAACGATGGGGAGTCATGCACGCGCCACGACTAGAAGTCGCCGCGGGATTGACACGCAGTTTCCTGCAGGCAAAGAACCCTGTCAGCTGATGGCCTGCCTGCTTGCAGAATGTAATGAGTTGGCCCAGCAGGTCAACCACACTGAAGATACTGGTCTCACCTCAGCCTCGTTATGGCCGATGTCGTAGACGGCAGCAATCTGTTGGATGTCAGGACTCATTGTGGCCTCCTTGCGCTAAGTAAACTGTCACGCGGCGCGTTCGCCCAGGGATGTCAGGTGATGCTGTAAGGCGTTGATCGGGTCGGGTAGCCGGTTCTGATGAGTGATGTAGAGTAACTCGCGTGCACGAGTCATGGCGACATAGAGCAGGCGCAGTTCATCCGCTAAGAAGCGCGGCCGCTCGTCAAAACGAATGGGCTGGTCGGGCTGATCAAAGAGCATCTGCGCTTGCACAATGAACACCGCCCGATACTCCAGTCCCTTGGCGCTGTGCATGGTGGCAAACTGGAGACTTTCCCGCGCATTCGTGATTTCGTGGGGCAGTTTGACCGCACTTATACCTGCCTGGCGCAGCTCCGAGCGGCAGGCAGCCCCTCTTTGGCAATCTGCTCCTGCTGTCGGTCGGCAATGCCCAATTCTGCGCCATCGCCGGGGCGCACAACGCGCAGCACGGGGTCCAATCCAGCGCGCACTTCGTCAATTTCGGCGGCAGTCAAGTCCACACCAAAGGGAAAGTCCAGCCCGGCCAGCCCATAATAGAGCGCCAGCTCATGCGACCGGCCAATCGGCTGGCTGTCGCCTGTGGAGCGGTGATGCTGGTGCGATGATTGCAGGGATGCACGAGGGCATTGACTTTCTAACAGATTGGCTGCGCATTGATGTAGGCCGCGATGGTCGCTTGGCGTACAGCCTACCATCTGACAGCAACTTGTGGGACAAGCATTTGTCCTGAATGTGTTAGGGCAGCTGACCGAATTGCCACAGGCAGATTCGCCATGAATCTGCTTGCGTGTGCAATGAGACTGCCCCCTCCGTCGCTCGCGCGTGCAGACAGGCGATCGAATCCGCCATGACCGGGGAACCTTTCAATTGCTGCGTCGTGTGGATAGAGACGAAGATAGAGAACAGTCTACCCGCAACAGCGGATTCGGCCAAACGCCCAGCGAAAATGACGGTCTAGCACCGTTGTCCTCACCTGTATCGCAGACGGTGTAGGAGGATCCATCACTGCTGTGGCAGTTCGGACATAGCACAGGAGTGGCTTTAGAAAGATTGACAAGCGGGCAGCGGCCTGCTACAGTATTGGCAGGGCCGTACTTCCATCTACGGCCTCCTTCGGGCGGGAGTCAGGTTTTATCCTGACTCCTGTTTTTATGTCTGAAAGCACCCAACCTTGTAAAGAAATTGAGACTACGGCATAGTTAACGCGCCCTGGCCCTGGCGGGCGTTTGTCATGCAAGCAGCAGGCTGCGAATCTCGTCCGCCTGCTGCTGGGTCTACACTGGACGCAGCCAACCTACCACACGATAGGAGCAACTTCGTGGACTCCAGTTCTCCCCACTTCCGCCAGCGTCGCCACGCCAAATTTATGGCCTGGCTCGATAACTTGCCGCGTCCGCTGTCCATTCTCGACGTAGGTGGTACGGCCCTCTACTGGCGGCGCTATGGCATACCCGACGGCGCGACCATCACCCTGCTCAACCGCGGCACACAAGGCCCGCGCGCCCTACCGCCCAATATGTCCTACATTGGCGGCGATGCCTGCGCTATGCCCCAATTCGCAGACGGGCAATTTGATTTGGCCTTCTCCAACTCGGTGATCGAGCACGTGGGCACATGGCAGCGCCAACAGGCGATGGCAGCGGAGATCGCCCGCGTGGGGCGCGCCTACTGGGTGCAGACGCCCGCACGCTCGTTTCCCCTGGAACCGCACTATCTGCTGCCTTGGTTTCAGTTTTGGCCCGGCTGGGCGCGCGACGCAGCCATTCGCATTGGCATTCGGTGCGGCGTCTATCCCCCGCGAGCGTTGCAAAACAGCCGGGAGACGCGCCTGCTCAACGCCCGCGAGATGACGCAGTTGTTCCCCGCTGCAACCCTATGGCGTGAGCGCATCGGCCCGCTTGTCAAGTCCTACGTTGCTCACACCTAGCGCCTACGCCTGAAGCGCACCAATCGTCTTTGGTGATCTTAGCAGCCCGGGCCGCGCTTGCAGTTGGTGGGTGGAGTTTGCTGCACCCCATTATTCGGTGGCCTGGAAGTCTCGCTCTTCGCTTATATCAGCCGATGCGGTGGGCCAGATACGCCTGTGTCAACTCATGCTGCGGGTCGTGGAAAAAGCGGTCGGCGGAACCGGCTTCAATGACCTCGCCCAGCCACATGAAGACGACATAGTCAGCGAGGCGCTTCGCCTGCTCAATGTCGTGCGTCACCATTACGACGGTGTAGGTGCTGCCCAGATCACGCAAAAGCGATTCGATGCCACGTGCCGAGATGGGGTCGAGTGAGGCGGTCGATTCGTCACACAGCACCACTTGGGGCGCAACCGCCAGTGTGCGCGCCAAGCATAAACGCTGCTGCTGGCCGACCGACAAGCCGGTCGCTGGGGCCTTGAGCCGGTGCTGCACCTCATCCCACAGCCCCACGGCCTGCAACTGCTGCTCGACGACGCCGTGTGTATCCTGGCGCGATGTGCCATGCAGACGCGGCCCATAAGCGACATTATCATAGATCGACATGGGCAGTGGGAACGGCTTCTGTGCCAACAGACCGATGCGCGTACGCGCCTCGGTCACATCCACACCCGGCGCATAGATATCTTCGCTATCCAGCAACACCTGTCCCTGTACCGTCACCTTTTCATCCAGTTCCAACAGCCGATTGAGCGATTTAAGCAGCGTCGATTTGCCGCAGCCAGAAGGCCCAATGATTGCCGTGATCTGGCGTGGTTCAAAGGCAACAGAGATGTTTTTCAGGGCATGGGTCTTGCCATACCAAACGTTCAAATCCTTAACCACCAACGATGCCATTGGGTGAATCTCCTTCTTGTTCTTATCCGGTTATTCTTGTCCGACAACCTGCGACCTAGCGGATTACATGCCGGCCCAAGCGCGCCATGCCCAGATGAGCCAGCAGGCTGAGGGACAGAATCATGACCGTCAAGATCAGTCCGGCAGCATAGGCGCGCGCCTGCACTGCCGGGAATGGCGTGCCAAGCAAGAAAAAGACCGTTAGCGGCAGCGACGCCACCGGGCGCAGCAGCGAGTCAGGCAGCCGGTCGGTGAAACCCGCTGTGAAGAGAACCGCCGCGGCATCGCCAATGCCGCGGGCAAACGCCAACAGCATGGCTGTGCCCAGCCCCGGCAGCGACTGGCGCACCAACACGCTGAGCCATTCGGCCCGCGTCGCGCCCAATGCTAGCGTTACTTCGCGCAGGTCCGGCGGCGTCAGCTGCACCACCTCATCCAGCGTGCGCGCGAGGATGGGCATGATCACAAAGCCCAAGGTGATGATGCCAGCCAAGAGCGACGCGCGCAGCCCCAGCGCAATCATCAACGCAAAGCCAAAGGCTCCATAGACAATGCTGGGGATGCCCCACAGCACATCCAGCACTAGGCGAATGCCTCGGGCGATGCGCGGGCTACGCACATAGGTGTGCAAATAGAAAACCAGCGGCACCGCCAGCACCACCGCGACCAGCAGCGCCCCTAGGGCCAGATAGAGCGAACCAAGAATGGCGTTGAGAATGCCCCCTTCGCCGCCGATGTAGAAGCCGCCGCGCGGCGCTTGGCTGATCATTTCCCAACTCAGCGCGCCTGCGCCGCGGTAGATAATGACCGCCAGGATGACGACCAAGATGGCGGCTGCGCCAAAGAGCATAAAGCGCATCAGCCATACCATCAACGCTTCTTCCCAGTGGCGGCGACGACGGCGCGCCTGTCCTTCGTGGCGGATGTTTGACCTAGCGGTCATGGGTATACCTCCCGGCCAGCCGATTGACGACGATGGCTGCGCCAACATTGAAGACCAATACAATCACCAACAGCAGCAGCGCCGCGGTCATTAACGCCGCTTCATAGCGCGGAATCGACATCATTTCACCGTAGTTGTTGGCGATTAAGGCAGGCAAGGGGTAGGCTGCATCGAAGAGCGAGTGAGGGATCTGCGGGCTGTTGCCGATGACCATGAGCACAGCCAACGTCTCGCCAAAGGCGCGCGAAAAGCCGAGGATCACCGCTGCCCCCATGCCGCCGGCGGCAGCATGCCGCGCGATCGTCTTGGTCGCCTCCCAACGCGTCGCGCCCAACGCCATAATCGACTCACGCATCCCCCGCGGCACCGTGCGCAACACCTCGTCGGTGATGGCGACGATGAAAGGAAAGACCATGATCGCCAGCACAATGCCACCGGCCAAGAGGCTGTAGCCACTGGGATTGGTCAGACGGAAGAAAGGCAGCCACGGTCCCAAAACGCGATCACTCCACGGCGCGATCCGCTCGCGGATCAAGGGCACGATGAACAGAATGCCCCACAGCCCATAGACCACTGAGGGAATCCCCACCAGCAGGTCGAGAATCGGCTTGAGGATGTTGCGCGTGCGCGCCGTGGTATATTCGGCCAGGTAGATGCCGCTTAACAGCGCGGGCGGCACCGCTATCACCATTGCCAACAGGGTGACAGCCAAGCTGCCGACCAAAAAAGGGGCCAGCCCGAACAAGTCGCGCGTCGGCTGCCACTGCAGACCAGTCACCAGCCCGGTCCAGGAGTAAGTCGTCAGCAAAGGTAGGCTGCGCAGCGTCAACATTGCGATCAGCGCCAGCAGCAACCCACACGACAGGAGCGTAATGGCCCCAAACCCAATTTGTGTGATGGCATCTCGAACCCTTCGCCCAAGCGACAATGACCGCGCGGTGGGCGCGGTCATTGTCTGCTCGATGGAACGGGCGAGACGCGTCTGCTCAAAACTCGTCATAGGCTCTCTCTATTCTTCCAGCAGCGCCCGGGCCGCGGCCAGTTGCTCGGCGTTGAGCGGTACATAGCCCGCGTCCCCTACAAGCGCTTGGCCTTCGTTCAAAATCCAGCGGTAAAAGTCAACGACCACACCTGACGGCTCACCTTTGGTCGTGAGATAAAGCACCCGCGCCGGAGGGAAGGGATATAGCCCATCGCCAATGGCCGCGGCCAAGTCATCGCGTGACGCATAGAAATTCTCATCGTCGGAGATGACGCCGTCGCTGTTCAGGTCAATCGGCAGGATTTGCAGCCCCTGGATGGGGGCTAGGGTTGCCGGGTCGTAGGCGAAGCCGATGTTGTTGAAGCCCACGCCCAATGTGTCCTGGCGCACTGCTTCGGCCAACCCCGGATCGGCATTGACCGCGGTGCCCAACAATTCTTCTTGGGATTCGCCACCGGCGAACAAAGCCCACATCTCGCCCGCGCCGGACGCATCGGCGCGTGTATAGACGTTGATGCTCTCGCCTGCGCCATTGCCAAGCAGATCGCCCCAGGTTGCCGTCTCGCCGGTTAGCCAGATAGCGGCAGCCTTCTCCGGCGTGATACCCTGGGACAAGATGGCGTCGCGATAGGGGTTATCGGCATTGAAAGTGCCAACCACCGCGTCAATCGTGACTGGGATGCCGAAGGCTCCCTGCTCGATCTCTTCCGGGCGGATCTCGCGCGAGATCATGGCGATGTCCACAGCCCCGGCCAGCACATCGGTCATGCCTTTGCCCGCGCCGCCCGCCTGAATGTCGAACTCGACGTTCGGGTGTTCGGCTTGATAGGCCTCAGCCCACACCGTCACCATGGGAAAGAGAGCAAATGCACCGGAGATCGAAAGGATGGTCGGTTCGCCGTTACTCCCGGCTGCTTGATTGGCTGCCGTATCCCTGGCCGCACCAGTCGTTGCACCAGCAGCCGTTGCATCAGGCACGCTCGGCCCGCTACAGCCGCTTAACCAAGCCGTGAGCAAGAGAATCAGCAGTCCAAAGTGTATCCAGGATGAACGTCTGGCTCGTGGATGCTGCGGGCAATCGGTTGGCTGCAAGAGGAAATCTGTACGCTGCATGGGACTGGCCTTCTCCACAGTTGTTGGTTGGTTAGCTTTCATCGCGGCGGCGAATGCGTCTTGGCGATCGACGCTGTCTGTCAAGTGGGTGACTGTTTGATACATGTCTTTCATTGCCCCCTTTGTCTGGGGTGGGTTCATGGTTTGCCTTCACGACGATGACTCCGGCAGGCGGCCACCGCTTCGCTTGGGACAACTCCTCCAAGAGTTGACCAACGAATTCCCCGTGCCCTTCGGCGGCAATCACCATGAGGTCATGCTCACCGCTGTGCATGGCGCGTACGACCTGTTGGTTCGGTGGGCCGGATTGCATGGTAAGCATCGGTTCGATCTCCATTGTGCCGAGTTGTTCGACGCAGCGCGCAACATAGGATTGAACTGCGCTCGGCTGTTGCAAATAGCTCAACCCGCCCCACGCGCCTTGCTCCAAGATCGGCATAAGGGTCACGCTCGGCTGCTGCTGAACCGCGGCCAAGCGCATCACCCATGCCAGCCCAACTTCATCCGAAGCAAATCCGCGCAGCGCCAACAGGATCTTAGCCGGGGACTTCGGGCGAGGCGGTGCAAACCAAATCGGAGCATGGATTTTGCCCAGCATGGCATCGCGTACCTCGGCGGAGGCTGTGCAACTCACGACCAATTCCGGGGCCGTTCGATTGGCGACTTCAATCAAGGTCGTGCAATCCACTTGTTCTGGGTCCAACACCGTCAGCGGAGCATCCACCATTGCCCTCAAATACTCCCGCCAAGCCTGTTCGAGGCTGGACGACAACCACGCCAATACACCGTGTGCTGTAGGGGGATGCGTGTACACCTCGCGCAGGGCGGCACGTACAGCCGCGCCGTCTGTACGGATGGCGACCACATTGGCACGCAGCACTTGCTTAAGCACCGTGAGCGCCGTGGTATTTTCCGGATGGGACATGGCGACCGTCACGCGTTTGCCATGGTGGGCAATCGGCACGGCTTCGTAATACTGGGCCAAACCAACCGGCAGTTGTTGAGCCAGCGCGGGGTCGATGGCAATGGTGCGTAGATCCAAAAAAGGTGTCATGTGTTGCTTCTGCCTCCTGCTAGGAGTCTAAAAGCAGCACATAACAAACGCGGTTACTGGGCGGTTATAAATCGGTAACAAATGGAGACTCAGGTGAGCGCGTGATCACCCGTGGTGCGAGGATATTGACAAGAGGGTTTGGATAAGAAGGGTCTAGCGCGAAACAACATCTTCGTGGTTGAGCACGTAGCCCACGCCGGGGATGGTTTCGATCTCCGTCGACTTGTGCAATACGGGTTCCAGCTTGATGCGCAGTCGATACACTAGCTGCTTGAGCATGTTGCGGTCAGCGCGATCGACGCCCCACACGGCTTGGATGAGCAGATCAACGGGCAGTACTTGCCCGGCATTGATCATGAGGGTTTCCAGCAGTTTGGCTTCCAAGGATGTCAGGCGAATGGTCGTGCCGTCGGACACCAGGACTTGGTTGCGGCTGCGATCCAGTTCTAAATCCGCGATGGTCAACTTGCCCGCTGACACCGGCACATTGGCGCGGCGCAGGACAGCGCGGATGCGCGCCACCAGTTGAGTCGGGCTGAACGGCTTGACCAAGTAATCATCTGCACCGCTCTCCAAGCCGGTCACAATCGTCTCGTCGGCGTTGCGCACGCTGAGGATGATGATAGGGGTATTGCCCTGGCTGCGAATGCGGCGGCAAACGGTCAGCCCGTCGACCTTGGGCAGATTCAAATCGAGCAAGATCAAGTCGGGCGCGTTGGCGGTACCAAGCAACTGTTCATAGGTGCGGAGTGCGGCTTCACCGTCGAACAGGGGAACGACATCGAAGCCCGCGCGTCGCAAAGCAAAGGCCAATACATCGGATAATGAGAGATCATCCTCTACCAATAGGATCGTTGTCATACAGTTTCCTGTGCTGGCGCTCGTTCTCCCGGCGGCAGTTTGAACCAAAAGATCGAACCGCCGCCAGGCCGGTCATCGATGCCGACCTGGCCACCGTGTGCCTCCACGACCGTCTTGACGATATAGAGTCCAATGCCCGTGCCGTGGCTGTCGCCAACCTGCCCCTGCTGCGCGGAGGACATGCCCTCCAGCCGTACAAAGCGACGAAAGAGGTTGCGCCGTTCTTCCAGCGGGATGCCTGGCCCCCGGTCGGCGACGGCAACGCGATAGCCGCCATCCGGCACAGCCTCCACGATCACATCAATCGGCTCGCCAATCGGCGTGTATTTGCTCGCATTCGCCATAAGATTGATAAGCACCTGCGTGATCCGGCTGCGGTCGGCAACAATCGGGTGCAACACGGCTGGCTGGGTCACCGAGAGCGGCTGCTGCCGTCGCTCCAACATGGGTTGGACCAGCGTCAGCGCGGCAACGATTGCTTCGTTGAGGAGCATGGGCCGCGGCCGCAGCCGAAATTGCCCGGCCTCAATGGTGCTGCCTTCAAGCAGATTGTCGATCAAGGTCTGCAATTCAAGCAAACTGAGGTGGATGGGCTTGAGCAGCGTGCGCATTTCGCTGCCGGTGATCTCCTGATCGTTGTCCATCAACAGTTCAATCGAGGCGTTGAGCGTACTCAAGGGTGTCCGGAATTCATGGGAAATATTGGCTAAGAAGTAGGCCCGCAGATGCTGCATGGCCTCTTCCTCCGTCACGTCGCGCAACACCATTGCCTGCGCGCCGTGGTTGCTGCCCCCGGCTTCCGATAATGCTTGCAGGTCACGCACGCGTGTGATCTCGAGGATAGCCGTGCGCCCGCCGGAAATGAAGACAGCTCCGCGCACGCGCTGCCCCGGTGCGTGCAGCCGGTCTGCCAGCGAATGAGCCGGATCGTCGACCAAGGGCAAGACAACATCCACCTGTTTACCCAGCGCCTGCTCGCTCGGCCAGCCGGTAATTTGCGCTGCACCCTGATTCCAGAAGCGGATACACCCATCCGCATCCAAAATAACCACACCTTCGTCCAGCGACTGTAAGAGGTTATCCAGGCGGTCGTGTGCGGCTTCAAGTTCAGCCAGCATCTCATTCACACGCTCTTGGCTGCGCCGCAGCGCCGCGGCGAGGGTTCGCACTTCGCGTGGCCCCGACATCTGTTGGATGACGCCGCTTAGGTCGCCTTGGCTGATGGCTTCTGCCCGCAGGGTGAGTTGTGCCAAGGGTGCGGTAATGCGCCGAATCGACCATGCACCGATTGCCGCCACCAACAGCGCAATCGCGACAGTACTTGTAACCAAAACCGTTAGAATTCGACTGCGTGCCGCGAGCAGCGCTTCTGCAGGAAAGAGGATTTCCGAATAAAAGGGGGCCTGGCTGTCCGAATCGCCAAGCGGCGTGACGCGACGGTAGTAAGTGCGATTGCTCAACGTGAGCAACTCCGGGCGCGCAGCAGTCAATTGTGCAGCGGAAAGGGGCTGCCGCGTAGCGGTGTCGTCAAGCGGTATGCTGCTCGCCAGTCGCTGTCCATCACGATTGAGGATAACTTGCTCGACGCCCGTGCCAGCTACCAGTTGATGCATGAGTTGCTCGTCCAGCCATATCCCGGCCACCACAATCGGCGCAGCCTGGGCCGCGCCCCCTTGCGAGAGTGATCTGCGCACCACCAGGGCAGGCTGTCCATCAACCCACAAAAACCCTTCGCCAGCAGGACAGTGTTCCCCCCGCTCAAGCGAGGCGGGCGCGCCGGCCAAGATGCCACCATCTAGATCACACAGCAGCAGTAGATCGATGTCGATCTGCTGCTGAAAATCTGCCATATAGCGTGCAAGGGCCGCTTCATCGTTTGCGCTTCGCAAACTTGCCAGCGTAGGACGTTCGGCAAAGAGTAGCGCCAGATTGCCCAGGCGGCGTTGTTCAGTCTCGAGAAGTGACAGGGTGGCTTGCTGAACATCCGTGAGGTGGATAGCCACTTGATGATCGAGTTGGATGCGCGTGAGGCGGTAGGCGGCAATACTCATCCCCAAACTCGTGGCGATCACGAGGATGAGCAGGCCAAGCGCCAACTGGATAGGGTATGTCTGGAGCGCGGCGCCTAGCTTTCCCATTATCTGAGACACTGAAATCTGAGACACAGGGAACTCCATCCTCTCTTCTCTGCCAGTTTACCAACTCTGGCCCTAGCCACCGCTGATTGGCACAGTTGGCTGGCACAACCCGGTCATGGGCTGCGCATCTGCGCAGCGCCACAGGATTGGCGAATCACAAGTTCCTGCCCAAAGACAACCTGGCGGGGCGGCTGTGGGCCATTGTCCATCATGTCGAGCAGAATTGAAATCAACTGCGCGGCAATGGCGGCCATCGGTTGACGCATGGTGGTAAGGGTTGGTTCCGTCTGCTGGGCCAGGGGCAAATCGTCGAAACCCACCAGGGCAATATCCGCCGGGACACGCAAGCCCAGCCGGTTGAGCGCGCGCAGCACATTGCTCGCCAAGCGCGTTTCCAGCAGAATCGCAGTGGGGCGACGCTGGAGCAGGTGCTCGATGTCGAAATGGTCAAGTTCTGTCTCTTCCTGGAGAATCAGCCCCTCCTCCAACGGCAGGCCGCGTTCTTCCAGCGCCCTGCTGTACCCGGCGATGCGTTCCCGCGTATAGGTAGCCTCCATCGGCCCGACCACCAGAGCCAATCGCTTATGCCCCAGACGAATCAGGTGGGTAGCGGCTTGGTAGGCCGCCAGCGTGTTATCCGTGGCGACGTAGCTGATGCCTTGTGAATGGTGGGGGCGGCCCGCCGCGACAAAGGGGATGCCGCTGTCGGATAGGTAGGTAAAGAGCGAATCGCTCTGTGCGCCGCCGACGCCACGCACAATCAAGCCGTCGATCAAGCCTGGGCGCGTGAGCTTTGTCAAAAGCGCCTGCTCCTGCAAACTGCTGCCCGTCAAAAACAAGCTGAGGACATAGTCGACCTCATGGGCGGCCTGCGTCAACACCTCCGCAAGTTGCAGCAAGTTGGGATGCGACAGCACAGTGTGTGCCGGTGCCGCGAACAACAGCCCGAACACGTTGGACCGGCGCGAAGCCAACGAGCGCGCAGCAGCGTGGGGCTGAAAGCCAGTCTCTTTGATGACCCGCAGCACCTGTTCCCGCGCGCGTGACCGTGCCCCCACTTGGTCATTGATGACTCTGGAGACAGTAGACGGTGAGACACCTGCCAGCCGTGCGACTTCTTCCAATGTAATGTTCTTCATCTTTGCAGCACCCCTGGCTTGTCACTGCGAAATAATGCCGAATTTCGGAAGCGCTTCCACAATTCGATTGACATTTGACCGTCTCTGCATTATACTCACAGCCTACTTTGCTCCCAAAGAGGGTGTTTCCAACCCCATGCCGGCTCATGAATCGCCCTGAAGCACGAGCAATATGGAAGCGCTTCCACATTCCAAGAGACGCATACCGACCGAAAGCACTGGTTAAGTTCGCAAGCTTCCCCGCGCCCAATGGAGAGACACTGACACACGCTTGTTCACAGTTGCTTCATTCCCTTTGCCATCCCTTTGCCATCGTCTCGTTTCCCTATACCTAACTTTTTACAAAATTCCGCCATGCTGCGGTTGAATGGCCGCAGCCACATCACAAAGCCTGAAAGGATCGTTTCATGACTTCTTCATCCGACGATCAAGAGCGCATCGGTCGCGTTGAGAATGCCGTGAATACCTATTCGCGGCCAAGCGACCTGAAGATCACCGACATCCGCGTGG
>CAZZNG010000043.1:0-13037 GCA_964655505.1 uncultured Litorilinea sp.
ATCAGCGTGCACCCGGAGAAGGTGAATTAGAATGAAGGCAGATATCCACCCGACTTATTACCCCAACGCGCGGGTAATTTGCTCTTGCGGTGCAACGTGGACGACCGGCAGCACCGTGCCGGAGATTCGCACGGACGTTTGCAGCACTTGCCACCCGTTCTATACGGGCGAGCAGCGCATCGTCGACACCGCGGGCCAGGTCGAGCGCTTTATGAAGCGCCTCGAACGCCGCCAGTCTGAATCGGCTCGCCGCGAACTGGAACAGCGGGCGCGCCGTGAAGCAGACGAGGCCGCACGCCGGGCGCGCGCGCGTGGGGATGACCCCGAAGCGGCAGCCGCCGAGGTGCTGGCAAAGTACGAGATCGAAGACGAATAAAGCGCCGGTTGATTCAACGGTTGGATCAACGCGGTTCGGCGCGGCATGATTGAAGCATGAGGGCAGAGACGCTTGTCTCTGCCCTGGTTTTTTGCCCATTCATCCATTGGTGCGGCCTTCCCCATGCGCGGCTGCACCCACACAGCGCATCACACCTATACTCGCCAAGTGATCTGGTTACAAGAGGGGATAACCATGCACTATCAGCCCAGCGGCGGTTGGATCGAACTTATCTGTGGTTCGATGTTCAGCGGCAAGACGGAAGAACTGCTGCGGCGGGTGCGCCGTTCGGAAATCGCGCGCAAGTCCGTCCAACTCTTCAAACCGGCCCTTGACCAACGCTATGGGCTGGTGCGCGTCGCCTCTCACAACGGCGTGGCGCGCGAAGATGCCATCGTGGTCAACAGCGGCCTCGAACTGCTGGCCCAGGTCCGCCCGGAGACTGAAATCATCGCCATCGACGAAGTGCAGTTCTTTGATTGGCAGATCGCCGATGTCTGCACCACCCTCGCCAACCAGGGCAAGCGGGTGATCGCAGCGGGACTGGACCAAGACTTCCGCGGCGAGCCGTTTGGCCCCATGCCGCTGCTGCTTTCGTTGGCCGAGCGAGTTGATAAATTCCACGCCATCTGCGTCAAATGTGGCGCGTCTGCCAGCCGCACCCAGCGTCTGATCGACGGTCGCCCCGCGCACTACGATGATCCCATCATCTTGGTCGGCGGCAGCGAAAGCTACGAAGCACGCTGTCGCACCTGCCACGAAGTGCCGGGCCGTCCCACGCCCAACTTGCGCGCCGATCTCATGGCCGAGGGCCGCGCCGATTCCTAGCGCGGCCCTCGCGCAATCTCTAGCCAGCCCACCAAACGCCCATTAGCTGCTGACAGCCTGTCGCCGCGGCACATCCATGCTGTCAAGGTTCATCGAATCAAATGCGCTGAATTGCGTTTGATAAAGGCGAGCGTAGATCCCGCCCATCGCCAGCAATTCTTCATGCGTTCCTTGCTCGCAGACCTCGCTGTCCGCCAGCACAACAATCCTGTGCGCGTTGCGGATGGTCGACAGACGATGGGCAATGACCAGGGTCGTGCGGTTGTCGGTCAACGTCTCCAGCGCCTCTTGAATGGCCTTTTCGCTTTCGCTGTCCAACGCGCTGGTCGCCTCATCCAAGATGATAATGGGCGGGTCCTTCAAGAAGACGCGCGCCACACTCAGCCGCTGTTTTTGCCCGCCAGAGAGCTTGATGCCGCGCTGGCCGATATCTGTCTGATAGCCGTTGGGCAGCCGCATAATAAACTCATGCGCGTTTGCCTTCTTAGCGGCCTCGATCACCTCCTCATCGCTGGCGTCGAGCTTGCCATAGCGGATATTGTCGGCCACTGTCCCCGCAAACAGATAAACATCTTGCTGGACAATGCCGATATTCGCCCGCAGCGAACGCAGGCTGATATCCGCGATGTCGATCCCGTCGATCAAGATTTGACCGCTATCGACATCATAAAAACGGGGAATGAGCGAGCAGAGCGTTGTTTTCCCAGCCCCCGAAGGCCCCACCAGCGCAACAAATTCCCCGGCGCGTATCTCTAGCGACACGTTGCGGAGGACAGGGTCATGGTCTTTCTTATACTTGAACCAAACATCCCTGAATTCCACATTGCCCTGGACATGCGGCAGGTCGACCGCATCGGCTGAATCCACAATGTCTGGCTGTACCTCCAGCATTTCCACAAAGCGGTTAAAGCCGGTGAGTCCCTCGTTCAGCAGCCTGGCAATGTTGACCCAGCGCCGGATCGGCTCGACCAGGATGCCGATAAACAACAAGAAAGTCAGCAGGTCGGGCAGATCGAGCGACGCGTTTGCAATGGCAGCGCCGCCAAAGATGATGACAGCCACCGTAATCAGGTGGGTGGAGGCGATGATCCCGGCGGAGAAGTATGCCTCGCTGCGATAGCCGTCCCCTCTGCTGGCAACAAAGCGATTGTTTGCGTCCATGAACTTGGCCTTCTCAACCGCCTCATTGGTGAATGACTTCACCACCCGAATGCCTGACAGCGAATCTTCAACTTGCGCGTTGATGTCGCCAATGCGGTCGCGGCTTTGCCGCAGCGCCGCGTTCATGCGCCGGTTGAAATAGAACGCGTACACCACCATGGCCGGTAAGAAGAGAAAAACGATCAGGGTGAGTTCAGCGTCGATGGCGAACAGGATAATAAATGCGCCGCCAAACTGCAGCAGCGAGATAAGCAGGTCTTCGGGGACGTGATGATATAGCTCGGCAAGCGCCCAGATGTCATTGGTGATCCGGGTCATTAGCTGGCCTGTCTTCTGTTCGTCATAAAAGCCAAACGAGAGCGTCTGATAGTGATCAAACAACTCGTTGCGCATGTCCCCCTCTATGCGCGCGCCCATCATGTGCCCCTGATAGTCGACAAAGAAATTCGCCAGGGTATAAATGACAATCAAGCCGAGCATGACAGCGCCCACGCGATAGATTTCGACCAGCATATCGGGCGAGGATGCTTCCAAGATATTCTTGGTGACATAGCGAGCGCCCAGCGGAAGCAGCAGCGCACAGGTAGACATGATGAGCGCACACGCCAGGTCAGCCAGCAATAGCCGCCAATAGGGCTTGTAGTAGGACAAAAACTTCTTGGTACGAGCGTTCAAGAATGACTCCTCATCACTGTAGTCATTGCAGTGATTTCACTGCTGTGATGTCATAGCTGTAGACATCTTTGCTGGAGATAGATAACCGATTGGCGCATGGCCGATTCCCCCAGCAAAACAAAACGGCCACGGTGCGCCTGCCCGTGGCCGTTTCCGGCTGCAAAGTGAAGAAGTTACGGGCGGCTCAATCCATCCCGCAACCTCTTTGTTTCTGTTCCAAGCCGTGGGCGCTCACGCCATCGACCAGGCGGCCTGCACGCTCGCATACGCCTGAAAACACGCCTTGAAACAAATTGAAACAAAAAGGTCACAGGGCGAGCGCGCCTGTGACCAGAATCCTCTTAGCGGTACAAAGCCAACAATGGCTTTATGCTCCCTCGCGCGGAGGTGTGAGAAGACAATGGTACGGACCGCGGCCCTGTCGCCGGGATAGACGAATTTCCTTTGTCATGTCTACACCTCCTTTCTATGCTAACTATGCTGATCTACGCTGCAACGCGATGCTGCAATGCAATTACAAGGCGCAATCATAGCGGGAGCCGACATCATTGTCAAGCATCAGATTGTCACGCATCAAATGAACGTAAAGAATTAAACAGGGTAACCTCTCTCTAGCGAGCGCATACCTTCCGGGACGCTCGGAGCGTCCCGGAAGATCCCCCTGCGGGGAAGATCGGCCCACGTCGCTCCTGGCAGCGAGGCGGATTCCCCCATTCATTTCTTAACATTCATAATCTGCGTGCATCTTGGCGTGTGCCTAGCTTGGCCGCGCCAGACCACTGGTGAAGATCGCAGCCCACTGACCCGCATCAGGCGCGGACAGCACCTCAACCCCCACCACCCACTTGACCCATTGAAAGCCGCGCCGCCCAGGCGCGACCAGACGCAGGGGCGCGCCATGCCCGTGCGTCAAGGCTGCGCCGCCCACATGCGTTGCCAATAGAACTGTGCGCGCCTCGGCAATGGGCAGCGCCCAACGATAGCCTGTGACCGAACGAAAGCGCACATAGCGCGCCGCGGCCACCGGCTCTGCGCGCGCCAGCAGATCGGCCACGGCGATGCCCTGCCACGCCTGTTCAGTGTACCAACCGCCCGTACAGTCAAGCGTCGCCGTCAACGCACTTGTGGGCAGTTCGCCCAATTGATCCAAGCTGAGTTGCAGCGGGTTGCGCACCTGCCCATCGACCGCTAACCGATATTGCTGCGCGTCGAGCGGAACCGGCCGGTCGAGCATCCACATAGTAACCGGAAAGGACTCACCAGCCAGGCGCGAGCCGGTAAAGCGCCGTCGCGTACCGGGCAGCCGCGCGGCGCGATTGCCCATCTCGACCGTTGCCCACAGCGCCAGTCCCCCCACCACCACGCCGCCCAGACGCAGCGCCGAACGGCGATCCGCCAGATCACGCCGCGTCAAGGGCTTGTAGCGCAGCCCCATGTGCCACACAATCAGCCCCAGCAGCACCAGCCCGCTCGCCGTGTGCAAGATCATGCCGTTGGGGTAGGCCACGGGCGACTGCCACAGCACCCAATAGACGCCGATGCCCACCGTGCCGAACGCCGCCAATGCAGTCAGCAGCGAAACCGGCGTCGCCCACTGCCACCGCTGCGGCTCGACCACGCGGCGGGCCACACGCGCGAACTTATAGCCCAACAGCGGCAGCAGCGCCAAGCCCACGGCTCCATGCAGCCAGAAGAGCCAGCGCCCGGCAGGCTTGCCCACCGTGAAGGACCAGAGTCCCGACACGACCTCCGCCACCACCAAGATCAGCAGCGACCAATCTACAACGCGCGCACGCATGGCAGCACTCCTTTTCCACGTCCCCCCACTATCCACAACAAAAAGGGGGTACAACCGCAAGGGCCACAACCAAAAGGGGCGACAGCTTGCGCCCTCGCCCCTCCGTTGCATCCTCTTGTTTGTCCGACCCTATCTCTTATGTGAGTTAGGGTTCGCCCATCCCCAGAACTTCGCCGGTGACGGCATCGACGATGACAACCACCGTCTCGTCGGCTGTGGTCAACTCCACCACCCACACGTCAACGCCATCTTGGCTGTCGGGCGTGACAAGCTTCTCCAAGATTTCACTGGAGAGCATCCCGGAGCTTTCGGCGGCCTCGGTGGCGATATCAATCGCCTCGCGCGCGTTGATCCCGTCATCATCCGGGAGGGACTGCGTGCTGGGCGCGCTGCTGCTGGGCCGTTCGCCCAACACCACCGGGATCTGCAGTTCTTCATCCCCGCGCAGAACCGTCAGCGTCACCCGCTGCCCTGGCTCCGACCGGAGCACCAGATAGCTCACCAAGTCCTCAAAGCGGCGCACTTCCGTGTCGTCGATGGCCGTAATAATGTCGCCGCCGCGCTGGAACTCGAAGCCGCTTGTGTCGGTCACGGTCTCTGTACCGCCCTGGATGCCTGCCTCTGCCGACGGCCCGCCGGGGATCACCGTCGCCACATAGACGCCCAGCCGGTTGGCGGGTAGCTCCAACACCTCGGCCAGCGCCGCGCTGATGCTCGATCCAGTCAAACCCAGATAGGCATAGCGGTACACGCCTTCTTCAATCAAGGCGGGCACGACTCGATGCACGATCGACACGGGAATGGCAAAGCCGACGCCCGCGTTGGCTCGCACCTGTGAACGAATGGCAAAGTTCACCCCAACGACGCGGCCGTTCAAGTCCAACAGCGGGCCGCCCGAATTCCCTGGATTGATGGCCGCATCGGTCTGCACCACGTCGGGCAGCGTGTAGCGGCTTGTCCCGAAATCACCCACCGGCACACCGCGCCCCAACGCACTCACAATGCCGGTGGTCATGGTGCCATCCAGCCCAAAGGGATTGCCGATAGCGATGACCGTGTGGCCCACGCGCAGCGAATCCGGCTCCTCCAGCGGCAGCGGGCGCCACTCCATTTCCTCCGGCGGCGTCACGCGGATCACGGCGAGGTCGGCTTGCGGGTCGGTTGCGACCACCTCGGCATCCGCCCAATAGCCATTACTGAAAATGACCAGCACCGACTCGGCATCCTCGACCACATGGTTATTGGTCACAATGTGGCCGTCCATATCATAGATAAAGCCGGAACCCTGGCTTTGCAGCAGCGGCGGCTCCTGGCCTTCCGGCAGGTCAAAACCGGGCAGCGCAAAGCTGTCGCTGGAGGTTGTCACCTGAATGTTGACCACAGACGGCGCCACCTCTGCATAGAGATCGGCCAGCGCCTCCTGATCGTCGAGCAGGGAGACAGGGGATTGGGCAACCGGTGCGCCGGTCGAGCTAGACAGCAGCGCCGCCGGTGGCTCGGCTGTAATGGTTGCCTGCTCCCACAGCAAAGGCCCATAGAGCGCGCCCAAGACCAGAAGCAGCATCAACGCCGCGATCCAGCCCAGCCGTGCCATCGTGCGCCCCCGGCCTGATTCACGCCGCGAGGCTTTTTCCGGCACGAGTTGAAAATTGGGGTCGTGCATGCGATGTTCTCCTCGGATCAGTGCAAAGTTGTTCGGTGCAAAATTGTTCAATACAAGTTCGCTCAGTGCAAATTATTCAGTGCGAATTATTGAGTGCGAATTGTTCAGTGCAAAATCCCTATTCACCGGCGCTGGCCGCCCCATCCTGCGCATCATCTTGCACATTGTCGCTGCCGGTCGTCTCGTCCTGCGCCGGGGCTTCTCCCTGTGCATCAGGCGATTCAGGCACAGGGGTCGCCCCCGTCTCCTCGGCCAAGGCTTGCAGCGTTGTTTGCAGCGCGGCAATCTCTTCGCCATAGCGCGCCCAATCGCCTGCCTGAGCCGCCTCTTGTGCCCGGGTAAACTGCTCGTTGGCCTGGATGATCAACTCCTCGACCGTTGCCCCTTGGCCCAATGGGCCGCTGGCCTCAGCCTCGGCCAACACCTCTTCCACGGCTGCGACGCCGCCGAAAGTCGCCAATTCAGCCAGCCCAGCATCCGCCAGCACCTCTTCGCCGAAGAGCCGCGCCAGCGCCAAACCTAGGTTCGCCTCCATCACGACTTCATCCGCGGTCGCCACGATCACGCGCTGCAGCTCTGGGATGCGTCCGCTTGAAGATTGCAGATAGAGCGGCTCTACATAGAGCAGGCTGCCCGCCACCGGAAAGACCAACAGATTGCCGCGGATCACATCAGACCCCTGCTGATCCCAGAGGCTCAACTGTGCGCTGATCTCCGGGTCTTGATCGATACGCGCCTCGATCTGCTTCGGCCCAAAGAAGAGCGTATCCTTGCCAAACTCATAGACCAGCGTCTGACCGTAGTTTTCCGGGTCGGAGCGCGCCGCCAACCACGCGATCATGTTCTCGCGGTTGGCCGGTGTATAGGGCAAAATCTGGACATATTCCAGCCCTTCCTCACCGGGCAGTTGCATCAGCACATAGTATGGCTCCATGGGCAGCGTCTGGTTCTGTGAAATCTCCTGGGGCCATGACCAGACATCCTCCCGATTGTAAAACTCAGTCGGGTCGGTCATATGATAGACGCGATAGACCTCCGCCTGCACCGTGAACAGGTCAGATGGATAGCGGATGTGGCGCAGGAGATCGGCAGGCATCTCCTCGATAGGGGTGAACAACGAGGGGAAGATGCGCTGATACGCGGCGATGATCGGCTCGTCCGGCTCGACCACGTAAAAATGCATGCTCCCATCGTAGGCATTGATGACGATCTTGACCGGGTTGCGGAGGTAGTTAAACGATCCCCACGGTTCACTGTAGGGAAAGCGATTGCTTGCCGTGTATGCGTCCAGAATCCAATGCAAACGCCCGTCGTTGTCGATGACGATATAGGGGTCTTGATCAAAATGCAGGAACGGCGCGACCAGGCCTGCCCGCTGCATAATATTGCGCCGCCAGAGCAACTGGCTTTCGCTAGAGACATCTTGATTGAGCAGCAGGTTGATGTCGGCAAAGCGAATGGCGTAGATCAGGCGCGTGGCCCAGTTCATGGGGATGCCCGTTGTCGCGGTAAAGCGGGTCGTCACGTTGCCATCACCGCGCGGATAATCAAATTCGGGTTGCGCCGTGTTGCCGATCACATACTCATTGGTCAGTTCCCCAAAGTAGATCTGCGGCTGCGTCACCGTAAGCACGCCGGTTGGCGGCAAGTCTTTGAGATAAAAATCAGGCAGCCCATCCCGCGTCACCTGGGCGACGGGCGAAGCTGCCACCCCATAGCCGTGGGTGTAGACCAAGCGACGGTTGACCCACGTCTGTGCTTGGCTGCTTAGCTGCTCCGGCACGAGTTCGCGCGCGGCCAACATCACCTGGCGCATCTCGCCGTCGATCTCATACCGGTCAATGTCAATGTTGTTGAAGTAGTAATATTGACGCAGCGCCTGGATCTGGTTGTAGGTTTCACCCAGTGGACGATAATCCCACAGCCGTATATTGAGCACAGTCGGCGCTTCGGAAAGCAGTTCTTGCGCGGTGATGCCCGGTTCGACCGTGTAGCTGCGCGCTTCGACAGTGTCAAGGCCAAACGCAGCCCGTGTAAAGGCAATGTTGTGCGCCATGTAAGGCCGTTCCAGATTCAACTCATTGGGCGCGACCTGGAAACGCTGAATTAAGCCGGGGTAGATATTGCCCGCGACAAGGGCGACAATGAGCCATATCGCCAAGAGGCCCACCATGGCACGCCAGGCCCGGCGTATATAGACCGTCACCACCAACAGCACCGCGGTCAACAGCGTCACGATGCCCAGGATGTTGTAGACCGGCAGTTGCGCATGGACATCGGTATAACCAGCCCCATAGACCGCACCGCGGCTGCTGTAGACCAGTTGCAGCGCGTTGAGCCGGTACTGCCAAGCGATCATCAGCAGGATCAGCCCGGCCAACACCGCAAGATGGGCGAGGATGGGTTTGCTCGTCTGCCAGCCGCGCCAGCCCAGCCCAGCCACAAGCACGACCGCGGCCAGCGTCACGATCAACATGAACAGCAGCCAGCCCCACAGCCCTTCCCATAAAGGCAGCGTGAAGAGGAAAAAGCTCACATCACGCCCAAAGAGCGGATCGGCCAACCCCATGGGCCGCTGGTTGAGATAGAGCAGCACCGTCTCCCATGCGCCTGAAGCGCTCAAGCCCATGATCAAGGCCAAGATCGCGCCCGCACCAAGCACAAAGGTAGTCACCCGCACGCCAACGGCTGAGGCAAACTCCTCCAGCGGTGTACGCAGCGTCCCGCGCGGCTCCAACCGCCGGGCAATCCACACATTGGCGGCCAAAAAGAGCCAGAAAACCAGCGTGCTCACCACAAAGAGCGCCAGCGATGCATAGAGGCGCGTCACAAAGACATCGCTCAGGCCCAGGCTGTCATACCAAATATAGTCGGTATAGAAGCTGACAATGCGATTGAAGAAGATCAAAAGGAGCAGCGGAAGGAGGATCCAGAGGATACGGCGAGGATTACCCTGCGGCGGCTGACCACGCGGGCCTGGCTCGTCCGGTGGAATCCAGCCGCCGTCGTCTTCAAGGTTCTCCTCAAGTGAACGTAGAAGCTCGGCGAATGAGTCTCGATTAGTCATTAGTTGCAAATTCCTTAATGGGTTTATGTTCGGCCCTATTGTACCAGATCCCCGATTTACCTGGTGTGAACCTGCTTCCCTATCCGTCCCACCCTGACCAGCCGCGCCAAGCCCAACGGATCAGGAGCGCGCCCACCAATCGTGTGCTATAATCGCAGCGCTATGCAAGAGACCACACCACCCACTTGGCCCGATCCACTCACGCCGCCCGATCCGCACCATGTGCGCGATCTGTTGACCCAATTTTGGACGCAGTTGGCTGCGTTGGCCCCAGAACTGGCCGATGCACAATGGCTTTTGGCCGCCGAGCGCATCGACAGGCTGCGCCAGATGGTACTGGAGATGATGCTCAGCCTCAACGGCATTGCCCGTCCTCAGGCCACCCGCGCGCTCAACAGCTACTTGAGCGAATCGCAGCGGATCGCGCTGGAGAAAACACGGCTGCTGCCCACGGTTGATCTGGATGGACTCGTCGGCCAAGCTGTTGCGCTTGTCGTCATCTATCGCTGGTACGCGCCCCAACTGCTGGATCGCTTCGGCGGCGATTACCCCACCCAAGCCGAGCAGGACGCGTGGCAAACGCTGACTACGACTCTCCCCGACTGGCCCATCCAAGTGACCACCGATTGACCCACTGCCGCGACAAGACAGTCGCGACAAGACAGCCATGACCAGATAGCCATGATGAGCCAATCGCACGCGCCCCAGCGCACACCCCCCATGCGTATTGTCTACGTAGCCCCCTTTGGGCTGCGCCACAAGACAACCGTCTGGGCGCGCACGCTGCCTCTGGCGCAAGAGTTGGTGCGCCGCGGCCATACTGCTACTATCGTGATTCCGCCGTGGGATTCGCCGGAGGATGCCGGTCGCCGCGCCGACGAGGCAGGCGTGCACCTGATCCATGTCGCGCTGGATGGCGGCCTTCCCGCCACGCTGGCCCGCATGTTGGCGGTTATCGACGCCAGCGCGCCGGAGATCGTTCACATTGTCAAGCCGCGCGCCCATGCCGGTATCGTGCAGTTTCTTCTCTGGCAAAGACGTCGCTTGGGCCGCGTGCCGTGGAAACTGGTGCTCGACGTAGACGATTGGGAACAGGCATGGGGGCCGATCAATCGCTACCCCTGGCCCGTCGCGCGCTTTTTGGCGTGGCAAGAGACGTGGGGGATGTGCCACGCCGACGGCTTCACCGCAGCAAGCCATTGGTTAATGGAGCAGCTAGCCCAGCGCGCTCCCGACCGTCCGCGCCTCTACCTGCCCAACGGCGTGAACGCCGCGCCCGCCACAGGCGCGCCAGACCTGGCCGCGCCAACACCGCGCCGCGATCCCAGCGCGCCAGGCATCCTGTTCTTCAGCCGCTTCATCGAAGTGGACCCCGCATGGCTGGCTGCATTCTGGCAGCAGGTACGCGCCGCCCTGCCCAACGCACGGCTGCTGATTGCCGGTGCGCCTGTGCAGCCCCATCTTGCGCCCCCGTTCCATGCGGCCCTGGAGGGTCAGCCCGGCGTCGAATGGCTCGGCTATGTCCCCGCGGACCAACTGCCCGCGCTCTATGGCCGTGTCGCCTGCGCCATCTTCCCTGCCGCGCCCGTCCCGCTGCACCAAGCCAAATGCAGCGTGCGCCTCGCGACCACGCTGCTCCACGGCGTGCCTGTTATTGCCTCGGCAGTGGGCGAGCAAGCCCACTATGGAGCCGATAACATTGCGACGCTTGTCCCCGCGGGCGCGTCCCCGGCTGAATTCGCCGCGGCCACAGTTGACCTCATCCGCCACCCCGACCCCCAGCGTGTGCAGCGCGGGCAGGCCGAACTGCGGCGGCGCTATGCCTGGCCCCTGTTGGCCGAGCAGCTAGAGCGCTTCTATACAAGCCTAACCGCGGGGCCATCAACCGAACTGACCTAGCCCGCGAGCAACCTAGCCTGGCAGTGGGAGGCGCGGGTATTTGCGCTCGTCTGCGTCGTCATCGCGTTCGGCGCGCTGTGCCGCCTCGCTCGCGATGCGCTGCTGCATGAGTTGGCGCGCGCGGAAACGCTGCCGCTCCTTGGCCTGCCAGCGTTGGCTGTCGACGCCGCTGGGAAAACAGCGCGCCGTCACCAAATAGCCTGTGTGTCCTGTCATATTCTCGTCGGGGCGCAGCCGGTCGGGAATGGGCTTATAGGCGCGCAGCAGCAGTTCTTCCACGGCTACATCGGCAAACCCATGCCGATCCAGCCCGTGCAGCAGATCGCTGACCTGGTTGGTGGTGGGGATCAGCGAGGCGAAAAAACCGCCCGGCTTCAGTGCTGCGCGCACAGCCTCCAGATGATCCCACGGGCTGCGTACATCCAAAAAGAGCGCATCGACGCCGCGCTGGCGGAAGCCCTCGTCAATGGCCTCCTGGAACATCTCCACAAAGGGCAGCAGACCGGCTCGTTCCAAATTGCGCCGCGCCAATTGATAGGTTTCCGGGCGGACTTCGTAGGTGTAGACGCGGCCCGTTGGGGCCACAGCCCAAGCCAACGCAGTGGTCAGGACACCGCTGCCCGTTCCCGCCTCCACCACTTCACACCCCGCGCGCAAATTCAACCGGTGGACCAAATAGGCTGCATCCTTGGGATAGATGATCTGTGTGCCCCGCTTCAGGCGGGTCATCACATCGCCCAGGCTCGGCTCCAGCACCAGCGCGGGCTGCTGGAGCGTGCTCTCCACCTGCGTGCCCCACGGCTGGCCGATCAGATCGTCATGCGCGTAGATGCCCACATGGGTATGCAACACCTGACCGCGGCGCAGCGTGATCAAATAACGCTTCTGCCCGGCCACCATCAGCAGCACCAAATCATGCTCTTGCGCGTGGGTTGTGCGCTCGCGAAACCAAGGGGATTGGGCCGCGCGCCCATCTGTCTGCCCTGCTGCAAGCTGTCCCTGGGATGGATTCTGATCCATGTCGTACCGTCGCTCCGCTTTTGATCAACAATCTTTGATCAACGATCCCGCCAACTTTAAAATTTCGTCGCTCGGCGCGACCGCACAAATGGGACGCGCCCCACCACTATACACGCAAACGGGCCATCTAGAGCAATTCCTCGCTTGACACAATCTCCACCCAATCCAGCAGGACAACCAAGCAGAACAATCCGGCAGACCAACCAGGCAGCGCAGTCAAGCGGCGCGGCCCACAGCCATGCCACAGCTATGCCGCCGCGAAGCGACTCAACATCGAAATCGAGTTGACACGCTGTTGGCGGCTGTGTACAATGACAAGGTAGGATGAATCAGATCATGACGGGCAACCGCCCAAAAGATTACGTTCAATTTGAAATCGGCGGTCGGACCGGTTTCCCTCGGACGTCTGGATCACCCAAACTCTTCATCCACAATAGCGCAGACCATGCCGCCCGTGTCCTTGGCCGGTGACTTGGCATGTGTCAACCGAAGAGTATTCATCCGCATGGCCGTTTATTCGCCACTATCTAACATTGCCTAACTCACATTG
>CAZZNG010000043.1:13137-23736 GCA_964655505.1 uncultured Litorilinea sp.
ACATTGCCTAACTCACATTGTCTAAGCATCTTACGGTAGATCAGCTATAGCTCGTTCATTTCCATCACATTCAATCGTCGTTCCGCTATCCATCCTATCTTATCGGCTCATCTGAGCTTATCATCTCCAGCCATCATGGAGGAGGACAATTCCATGCGCAAGAGGCGGCTATCATTGTGGCTCACCTTGCTAATCGTTGCAGTCGTCGTCCTCGCCGGTTGTGCGCCCCGCGCCCACAGCGGCCAAACGGCCGCCGCGCCCGGCACAGAGGACCTGGTTGTCGACCTTCCGGCACTGGTTGTCGACATTTCCGCCGAAGGTCAACCCAGTGTGGGCAACGTCCCATTGAGCCAAATCGGCGCAATGTTTGCCCCTGGCATGCTCGATCAACTGGTGGTGGCCCCGGAAACAGTTTCATTCCTGACCGAGAGCAACATTCAGCACATCCAGATCGACAACACGCCGCAAGGTCTGTTGATTCTTGTCAACGGCCAGCCCATCCCTTCGCTGCGCTGGGATGGCGAGATCCTCGCGTCCACCGGCGAATTGGTTGAACAACTCGGCGCGGGCATGCCTGTGCTCGACAAGTTCCTGCCGCTGGTTGCCAATCTGGGCATTGGCATCATCGTGCGTTTCCCGGTGCAGGCACAGGCCGAAGTCATCCCCACCTATATCGAAGGGGGCGAAGCAGCCCTGGCTGCCAAGCAAGCCCAAGAGCAATTCCTGGCCTCCGTCGGCAATGTAGCGCCCACCATCGAACTGCCCATCTACTACGATGAGCAGGGCAACTGGCGTGTGGGCGACCTTAGCTCGACCGAGTGGATGAGCTTGACGGGGCTGACCTTCTTCGAAGCGGCCCGCCTCGATCCCGGCATGGTCGCCAGCATGGTCAACGCGGGCATCACCCGCATCAGCCTGTACACCGATGCCGATGGGCTGCACCTGAGCATCAACGACCGCCCGCTGCCCTACATTGGTTGGGCCGATGGTGAAATCAACCACCTGCTCGACCTGGGCGAACAGATGGGGCTGTGGAACACACTGGCTGATTCCGGCATGAACATGGGCGAGATCATCGGCATGGTCGAAACCCTGGTCCCAATGGTTCAATCATCCGATACCAGCATCAATGTCTACTTCCCAGAGCGCGTGGCGATGAGCCGGTAAGCGCCGCAAAGCAGCAATAAAAGGGGGACGCGGTCGCGGCTGCGTCCCCCTTTTGATTGGCGAGTTGTTGATTAAGGCACTTTTGATTGACAGCCTTGCTGGCTCGCTTGTAGCACAGCCCATCAGTCAAGCTGGGCCGCCCGGCCCAAGGCACGCATGGACGCGATCAGCGGCGAGATCGCAGCCGGATCAAATGAGCCTTCGACCACCACGCGCACATCCGGCTTTTGCTCGCGCTGTACACTGACCAGCGCCAGGCTCATGCCAAAGCGCGCCATCAGATCGACAAAGACATGGCGCATCCCGCCGAGATTATAGCCGCGCAGCGCGTATTCAGTGCGCGGAACGTCGAGCCGCTGCTGCACCCATTCGCGGCTGCCAGGGCGGCTGCCCAGGGCACGCACAGGCGGCTGGCCGCGTATCCAGATCAACTCTGTAAAGGGGCCATTGCTCAACGAACCGGCCAGTTGCAGCCGTCTGCGCCCGTGGCCGCGCAGCAGCCGCCGCGCCAGATCGCCCAAGTCGAGCCAGGAGAAAGCCTGGTAGTTCACAAAAAACTCAGTGAACGGCTCCGGCGGCGGTTCGACGGCCACAGCAAAGCCCCACGCGCCCGTGCGCACGCGCGGCACACAGCGACCAAAAACAGCGTCGCGCACCGCTTCCAACGTCAGATCCACCTGACGCCGTTTATAGCGATAGGCAGCGGCCCACGCCAGCAGGATCAGCGCTGCCGCCGCGATCATCGTCGCGACGCCGCGCTCGGCCTGTAACCAGTTCAGCAGCTCATCTGCCCAGGGTGACAGCATATGCAGTGCAACAGGAAGTGCAAGATGGAGTGCAAGCGATGGCGTTCAAAAACAACGTAACCCGATTTCTAGACAGCAAAAAGGTAGCCTATCAGGTTCATACCTATGATTATGATGCGGGCATTCACTCTGCGGTCGAGGTAGCCAGCGCGGTCGGCTTGCCGCCCGAACAGGTCTTTAAGACGCTGGTCGTCATGCCCGACCCGCCCACGCGCAAACCCATGTTGGTTGTCGTGCCCGGCCCCGACACGCTGGACCTACGCACGTTTGCCAAAGCCGCGGGGCTGAAAAAGGCCAAGATGGCGGCGCACGAACAAGCCGAGGCACTGACCGGCCTGCAAACCGGCGGCATCAGCCCCTTGGCCTTGATCAGGAAGGGCTTTGACGTCTACCTTGACGATACAGCCACCGCTTTCGATACGATTGCCGTAAGCGCAGGCCAGCGTGGCGCGCAAATTCAACTCCGCGTCGACGATCTAGTCAAGCTGACCCATGCACGGCTGGTCAAGTTGGGCGACTAGCCTCGCTGTTAGCGCGTCTCTATTGATTATGTCTCAATCAGTGCGTCTCTATCAGTGCGTCTCTGTCACCTTGCGCAGTCCGCGCGGGTGGTCTGGATCATAGCCGCGCGTATGGGCCAGGTGCATGGCGAATAGCTGGCCCGGCACAATGGCCCCGATGGGCGACAGCCATTCGGGCAGCGACACAGCCAGCGGCAGCCGTGTCCGCCCCAGATCAAGCGTCTCGGCGTCGTCGCTGATCACAATTGGATCGGCCTCGCGCTGGTGCAACATGCGGATAAACGCCTGCATCTCGGCCAGCGTGATGCCGCTGGGCGCGACCACTATCGCGGGAAACCCATTTTCGATCAGCGCCAGCGGTCCGTGCATGAAATCCGCGCGGCTGTAGGGTTCGGCCAAGGTATAGGTCAGTTCCTTCAGCTTCAACGCCAGTTCAACCGCGCTGGCATAGTTGTAGCCGCGCCCAATGACCACGCAGGATTGCATATAGCAGTACCGTTCAGCCGCGCGCGCCGCTTCGGGCGCGACAGCCAAGATCTGCTGGATCGCATCCGGCACGCGCTCCAACTCCTGGCGCAAACGTGCCTCTCCATTGAGCGCCGCGGCCAGCATGGCAATCGTCAACAGTTCGCTTGTATAGGTCTTGGTGGCGGCAATCGACTTTTCCACGCCCGCATGGAGATCCAACACAAAGTCTGCGTGGTTCGCCAACTCCGAGTCGTCGAAGTTGGTAATGGCAAGCGTCAAAGCGCCCTGCGAGCGGGCATCGGCCAGCACACTCACAATGTCTGGGCTTTTGCCGCTCTGACTGATCCCGATCACCAGCGCATTGCGCAGCCGCGGGGGCTGGCGATAGAGGGTATAGAGGCTGGGCAAAGCCAGCCCCACAGGCAGCCCGTTCAGCGCGCCAAAGAGATAGTTGGCATAGCGCCCTGCATTGTCGCTTGTGCCGCGCGCGGCGATCAACACATAAGCAATGTCGCGTTGGCGTATGGCCGAAGCAAAGTTCGTCGCCGCGGCCCACTCCTGCGTCAGTACCTTCTCTAAGACACGAGGCTGCTCGTGAATTTCGTGGTAGAGATGCGATGTCGTCACATCCGTTCTCGCGATCATACGCGGCATGCTCCTTTAGCTATACGGTTCACGATCCAGCAGGCGCAACCGCCCATCCCCCCTGCAATTCTCCTGTCTGAAAGAGGTTTGCTCATTATACTCCTGGACGCATAGGGCTGGAACCGGCGATTCCCCGGCCCGCAGGGACAAGCGGATGCGGAAATAAAAAAGGCCGCCTGTCTTGGAACAGACGGCCCCTCTGCTACCGCCAAGCTGTCACGGTAGAGTCTATACAGCTTAAGTATATGGTTAAGTGTGTGGAGGCTTCATCGCCTTGATATAGACCATACGCTGATCAAAGACCAGGGTGTTGCTTTGCCGCCGCACATTCATGCCCGCGGCGTCTGTCTCCAGCCCAGCCTCGATCATCTCGCGCACAACCGCAGCATCGGCGCGGTCGGTCTGATAGATAGCCAGCCACTCGTCCAACTCGCGCTCGAAGTTGACTGTTTCCTTGGCTTCGATCGTCAGGTCCATGTCGGTCAGCATCTTGTAATACTGATCCGCGCCGCGCGCGGCGACATGGGCCGGGTTGCGGCGCGCCTCAATGGCATTTTGCGTCGCCCGCTTCACCGGGTTATCCACGCCAAGCAATTCAGCCATCACGATAAAGCCGCCCGGCTTCAAGACGCGCACAGCCTCGCGGAGTATCCGCTCCGGTCGCCGCACATGGTTAAGCACCAGGCGCATCGTGACGGCATCAAAGGTTTCGTCTTGAAAAGGCAGTGCGTGGGCAGGGGCCAGACGATAGCTGACGCGGCTGTTAGCGCCCCCTGGTTGGCTCAAGCGCAGATACTCGGCCAGTTCCAACATCTCGGGGCTAACGTCGATGCCCACCACCGACAGCGCGCCCTGTTCCGCCAGCATCAGCGGCAGCAGCCCCAACCCGGTTCCAATATCCAACACGCGCGCATCATTCGGAATCTTGGCAAAGGCCAGCAGATCACGAATGCGCGCCCGGTCGTCGAGCCGCTTGCGCTCTAGATCCCCTACCGTCGCCACCCGGTTATAGACCTGGATGATCGTCGAGAGGTCTTCCATCTCATCCTGGGTTTGGGCAGTCTCCTCGCGCGGGTTGCGCGGGGCCACGACCGGCGCGGGCAGGTGGGGAGAGCGATTCACGTAGTTGATGCGCCAACGGCCATTGACAAAGGCGATCTCCGAAATGCCCGTATGGTCAATGGAGAGATCGATGTCCTGGGTGCGCGCCAGATAGCACAGCAGCCGTTCAATGTTGGTGCTGCATGTGACCACAGCCATCGTCATGCCCCAATGCTCTGCAAAGAGCTTGTCGAGCGTGGCAACCATCGTTTGCACCTGCTCGATCTGTTCCGGTTGCTCCGGCTCGACCGGCGTGAGCGCCTGGTTGTCGAGCGAGCGCATCGCCAGGCTGCCTGGCTCTCCCGCTTGAACCGTACGCGGCATACAGGTAGGCAGATCGCGCAGCACCATCACCGGCAGCCCCAACGCTTGGCCCACGCGCTGCGCGGTCAGCCGACACTGGAGCAGCGAATCACTGACCAACTGGTCGATTAGCTCATGCGAACGCAGCCAGGTCGCCAAAATATCGGCCTGCTCCCAGCCATTGGCGCTTAAACCGCTGCTTTCCGTCTTCAGATCGCGGTATAAGCCGTGCATGTCTTCTGCATGGCAGATCAGCAGGACGCGCATCTCGGCCTGGGCCGTTTCCGCATCGCGCCGCCGGGGGAGGCCTATTTCGTTGCCGTTTATTTGGGAATCGTTTGTTGAATTAGACACAGATTCTAAAGCCGGTGCAGCCATAGGAACAACACTGGGTCAGGAGGTGACAAACACCCCCTACCCGCCTCACCATCCGATGCACGTCACTCCATTGATATCATCTATATAGATATCATCTACCACATTGATAGAGGCGATGTCGGTAGCGATGTCGGCAAAGATAATAGTGGTAGAGATGATATGGATACAGGTGATCATCTATCTCCCGTCAGAACCCCAGCATCGAAAGCATTGTGCCGTCCGGTCTGCGAGACCACCGGACAGAACCTGCCGCAGAATGCGCGTATCATACCAAATCACTCCAGGCATCACAAATCCCTCAGCAGAGCGCCACCGAACCCAAGACACCGAACCCAAGACGCCGGGCCAAGGACAAAGCGCCCCAGCGGGAGCGTTTTCCGCTTCATTGACACCCTCCGCTAATTTTTGTAGAATTGCCGTTAACATTGGTGCCGGTACGATAACCACTGCCAGGTGACTTGACGCGCCGCAGCGTGTTGCCTCGTTTCCTGCAGCAGAACCATCTCGCACACACAACAACATGGCTCGACGCGCATCCCCAGGCTTACCTGCGTCGGCGACTGCACCGGCCCCTCAGTCGACTCATCAATTCAATGCCACGTCTTCGGACGGGGCCATTTCACCGACGCCAAATCTTTGTTCCACATGACAATGCTGTCGTAGGAGGACATATGACGAAGTTCCGCACAGAGCAGATCCGGAACATAGCGCTCCTGGGCCATAGCGGCTCGGGCAAGACTTCGCTATGTGAGTCGCTGCTCTACAAGACTGGCGTAACCAATCGCATAGGTCGGGTTGAAGATGGGACGACCGTCAGTGACTGGGACGCGGAAGAACATCGCCGCGGTATCTCTCTGAATCTGTCGATCGTCCCCATCATCCACGACGGGCACAAACTCAATTTTCTCGATACGCCAGGCGAATTGGATTTTGGGGGCGAGGTCATCAGCGCGCTCCACGTTGCCGAGGCAGGCTTGATCCTGGTTGACGCTGTGGCCGGCTGCGAAGTGGGCACAGAATTGGCCTGGGATCGGCTGATTGAACTCAACAAGCCGCGCATCCTCTTTATTAACAAGATGGACCGGGAAAACGCCGACTTTGCCAAGGCAGTCGACAGCCTGCGCGAAACCCTCACCGGCTCGACCATCCTCCCGCTCCAGCTGCCCATCGGCCAAGCCGGAGACCTGCGCGGCGTGATCAGCTTGGTCACCATGGAAGCCTACATGGGGGCCGAAGGCAAAGTCGAGCCGATCCCCGACGACATGATGGCGGAAGCCGAAGCAGCCCATATCGCGCTGATCGAAGCAGCCGCCGAAGCCGACGACGATTTGATTATGAAGTACCTCGACGGCGAAGAGCTTACGCCCGCCGAGGTGCGCCATGGCCTCCACCTTGGCATCCGCAGCGGCAAGATCACGCCGGTCTACTGTGGCAGCACCACCCAAGACGTGGGCCTGGAACGGCTTATGCCTGCCCTGCTGCGCTATGTGCCGGCGCCAACCGAAGCCAAAATCACGGCAGAACAAAATGGGGAACCGATCGAACTGACCAACGATGCGGAAGGCCCAGTCGGGGTCATGGTCTTTAAGACCATCATCGACCGCTACGTTGGCCGCATGAACTATGTGCGCTGCTTCTCTGGCGTGGTACGCAAAGACGACCACCTGACCGTCTCGCGCACAGGCCAAGATGTTCGCATCGCCAACCTCTTTGAAGCCTGCGGCAAAGAGCTAACAGGCATTAGCGAGTTGGTTGCAGGCGACATCGGCGTGATCACCAAGCTGGACGACGTCGTCACAGGCGACACCCTCGCCCGCCCCACCGACCACCTGGTCATTACCCCGCCGACCTATCCCAAACCGCTCTATGCCATTGCCGTAACGCCCGCCACCAAGGCAGACAGCGCTAAAGTCGGCCAGGCGCTCACATCGCTGACGGAAGAAGATCCGACGCTGCAAGTCATCAACGAGCAGGCCACCAAACAGACCGTCTTGCAGGGCATGGGTGAAACCCATGTGGATGTCGCCGTCCGCCGCATGGAGCAGCGCTTCGGCGTCAAAGTTGAGACAGCGATTCCCAAAGTCGCCTATCAAGAGACGATCAGCCGCACAGGCAGCGCCCAATACCGCCACAAGAAACAGACCGGCGGCGCGGGCCAATTTGCCGAGGTCCACATGCGCGTCGAGCCGCGCGAGAGCGGCGCAGGCTTCGAATACGCCAGCGAAGTCTTTGGCGGCGCGATCAGCGGCGTCTTCCTCCCTTCGATTGAAAAAGGCGTGCGCCAGGTCATGGAACAAGGCGTGATTGCCGGTTTCCCCGTCGTCGATATCAAGGCTGTGGTCTTCGACGGCAAAGAGCACCCCGTCGATTCGAAAGATATCGCCTTCCAGACCGCGGGCCGCGAGGCGTTCAAATTGGCGATGCAGCAAGCCGATCCGGTCTTGCTCGAACCAATCTACCGCATCGAAGTGACCGTGCCCGAAGAATTCATGGGCGACATCATGAGCGATTTCAACACACGCCGCGGCCGCGTACAAGGCATGGAACAAAAGGGCAACCGCACCGTCGTGCGCGCGCTTGTGCCCCTTGCCGAAGTCCTGCGCTATGGGACGGACCTGCGCTCCATGACCCAGGGGCGCGGTGTCTACAGCCTCGAATTCGACCACTATGAGCCGGTGCCGCGCCATCTCGCCGACGAGATCGTGGCCCAGCACAAAGCCGAAGTCGAACACGAACACGCCTAGCCTGCACCCGTTTACCTACAGACAAAGCTAAACCCCTTGCAAAAGCAAAGACCGGGGAGTCTCAAAGGCTCCTCGGTCTTTTTTTGCTCTTGATTGCTGCGTATGACTGTGTGCTGTGCGCCGCGAACAGGTGCGGCGGCCCAGCGATTAAGTATTTAACAGTTGAGCCTTCTCATGTTCGAGCGCCACGCGCACCCGCTCGAACTCTTGCTCGATGGATTGCGCTTGCTGCACCACATCCAAGTTTGGCAGACTCCCTCGCGCATACAACTCCATATCCGCGCAAAGCTGCGACAAGGCCATCGCCCCAACGCTGGCACTGCTTGATTTTAAGCTGTGCGCCGGACGCAGCATCAAATCGCGGTTGTCGGCTGCTGCCGCGGCTGTAATGGTGTGCACCAGCCCTGCCGATTCCTCCAAGTAAGTGTCCAAAAGATCGACCACGACCTCAGGAGTGTCCTCACCCACCATTTCGATCAACGCTTGAAATTCAGCAGTCGAAATCGGGGAAGAACCGCGGCCAGTTCCTCCGGGTGTCGGGCCACTGCTCGTCGGCATACGTCCTCCATTCTGATGTGCTGCCATTCGCGGGTTATCTATATCGCTGCCTAGACAGCAGATGATCTTGCACGCTATGATTAAATACAGGCCAGAGTGGGGTAAAGGATACGATGGCGGCCTAATTACATTTGGGATGAAGCGTAGCCACCAGCTATACTCATTGCGTCTAACGAATCAGTTCACTGGATATGCAGTTTGTCCCCCAGCTAGTCTATCCAGTTCACAACATAGCTTGTCAACATAGCTCGTCAACAAGGTGAATCATCTATGCACGCGATCGACGTGCTGCTGCAACTCGTCTATCTCGTCTGTGTCATTGGACTTGCGCTGTATGGGCTACAGGCCCTGTGGTTAACCATCCTGGTGCTGCGCCAACAACCGCAGCCCCCCTCCTCATCCTCAGCTTGCCGCGTGACCGCCGACCCAGGGATACCCCCTGGAGAATGGCCCACTGAAGAATGGTCCGCAGAAAAATGGCCTCATGTCACGGTCCAACTTCCCATTTACAATGAGCGCCACGTCGTCGAGCGGCTGATCTCGGCCTGCGCCGCACTCGATTATCCGTCAGATCGCTTGCAGATTCAAGTGCTGGACGATTCGGACGATATGACCCTGAGCCTCACCCAGCAGATGGCGCGTACATGGGCGGCACAGGGCATTGATATTGAGGTCGTGCGACGAGAAGAGCGGACAGGGTTTAAGGCGGGTGCGCTGGCCTATGCGCTGCCACAGGCAAAAGGTGACTTGATCGCAATCTTCGACGCGGACTTTGTTCCGCCGGAACATTTCCTCAAGTCGACTGTACCCTATTTTCTGCAATCGGACAACGAAGACGTGGGTTTTGTCCAGACCCGCTGGGCGCACCTCAACCGCGCCTATTCCTGGCTGACAGCCTGTCAAGCCCTGGCGCTGGACGGGCACTTCGCAGTCGAACAGACAAGCCGCTCCGCTGCAGGCTACCCCTTTGGCTTCAATGGCTCTGCCGGTATCTGGCGGCGGGCCACCATCGAGGATCAGGCAGTGGGCGGGTGGCAGGCCGATACCCTGTGTGAAGACCTGGATCTAAGCTACCGCGCCCAATTCGCCGGATGGCGCGGCCTTTATTTGCAGCATGTAGCCGTGCCCGCAGAGATCCCGGTGCAACTGCTCGCCTTCAAGCGGCAGCAGGCTCGCTGGGCCAAGGGCAGCGTGCAGACGCTGGTCAAACTCGGTCGCCGCCTTGCACAGCAGCCGTGGCCGCGCAGTGTGCGCCTCGCCGGGTTTGGTCACCTTGCTAACTACCTAATCCACCCGCTGCTGCTCGCCATGCTGCTGCTTTCGCTGCCCATGCTGCTCTTGGATGTGGACCCGGCCAAACCGCTGGCGCTGCTCAGTCTTTTCTCGTTTGGCCCGCCGCTGCTCTATGCGGTCGCCCAATATCGCATCGACCACACGCGCTGGCTGCGACGCTGGTCGATCTTGCCGCTGCTGATGCTGGTCGGCACAGGGCTAAGTTTGAACAATACCCTTGCCGTGTTCTCCGGCCTCATGGGACGAAAGGGCGCTTTCCTGCGCACGCCCAAATTTCACATCCAACAGGCGGATCACCGATCGACTGCCGGCACATGGCAAGAGAGCCTCTACCGCCTGCCCCTCTCCAAGATGCTTGTGGGTGAAATCCTGTTGAGTCTCTATGCGCTGGTCAGCACTTGGGTCGCCCTACAGAACGGGCACGTCGCCGCGGCTCCATTCTTATCCATCTATGCCGCGGGCTTTGGGCTGATGGCGCTGACCTCCATTGTTCAAGCATGGCCCGCCTCCAAAGCCGACCGCTCGCGCGGTGTCCTCGCGCGCCTGCGCACCTATGCCAACCGTCCGCATGGTTAACGCGCATCCGGTTGGCTGTGCACAGTGTTGGACGCGCAC
>CAZZNG010000043.1:23836-27385 GCA_964655505.1 uncultured Litorilinea sp.
GTTGGCTGTGCACAGTGTTGGACGCGCACCAGGCTCGGCGCGGGCGCGCTTTGCGGCCCGTCAACCTGGGAGGAGATTTTGTTTTACCACTCTGGCGCGTTAAAATGACGCGTATGCCGTCGATTTGTTACCAGAGAAAGTGTTGCGAAAGAAACCGATCAAAACCATGAGCAACAACATTACAGGAGCCACTTGGCTGGACGATCCGGACGAGATCATCCTCCTAGCCAATCGCTCATCACACAACTATATTCTGGAACTACCCGCGGGCCGCGTGCGTTTGGATGCAGGCCGTAAATTGCGCACGTTGCGCTCCATTACCAAGATCAACCAGATCAAAGAGCTAATCGATCAGGGGAGCTTAGTCATCGAGGCCTAGACGCCACGCAGACGCCGCTGTTCCTGCGTCTCGTTTGGGGTCTGCCTCGCCAACATCTTATGTCGACTGTACTACTCGTAGACGGACACTCCCAAGCCTACCGCGCCTTTTTCGGGGTCAAGACCCCGCTTTCGACGCGTTCAGGTGAACCCACCACCGCGGTCTTTGGCTTCATCCGCAAATTCCTCAGCGTACTCAGAGAGTACAAGCCGGAATTTGCCGCGGTCGCGTTCGATCTAGGCGATACGTGGCGGCACAACGAGTTTAGCGACTACAAGGCAACGCGCGACGCCATGCCCGATGAGATGCCGTCCCAACTGGACCGCATCGAGGAGTTTTTGCGCGCCTTCAACGTGCCCATTGTCACCTATGAGAATTACGAAGCAGACGACGTATTGGGTACGCTTGCGCTGCAGGCCGCCGAGGCAGGACATGATGTGCTCATCCTGACCGGCGACCGCGCCATGTTCCAATTGATCAATGACAAGATCCGCATCCTCTATACCCAGGGCGGCCCCAACCCGAATACGGTCATCTACGGCGTGGAGGAGGTGCAGGAGCGCTATGGCCTCTCCCCCGAACAATTTGTCGACCTGAAGGCGCTGATCGGCGACGCGTCGGACAACATCCCCGGTGTCGTGGGCGTGGGCGAAAAGACCGCGGCCAAATTCCTCAACCAATATGGCGACGTGCAGACCCTCTACGCGCACATCGACGAGGTAAGCGGCCCCAAGACGCGCCAGAACCTGATCGACGCGCAAGAAGCGGTCATGCGCAACCGGCGGCTGATGCGCATCGTTACCGACCTGGATATCACCTTCGACGAAGACAAATTCCGCATTGGCGAGTTCGACCGCAACGCGGTGCTGGATCTCTTCCGCGCGCTCGAATTTCACTCGTTGGTGCGCGAACTGCCCAGCGCGGAGCAGCTACCCACTTCCGACGGAGACGGTCAGATGCCCCTCTTTGTCGCGGAAGCGGGCGAGACCAGCAGCCCTGCCATTCCCGCGGGCGCGACCTATCGCCTGGTCGATACCATGCAAATGCTCGATGAGGTCGTGGCTGCGCTGCAAGACGCGGAACTGATCAGCTTCGATGTGGAGACGACCAGCACAGACGCCATGCAGGCCCAACTGGTCGGGCTGGGCGTGGCTTGGGCAATTGGCGAAGCCGCCTACATTCCTGTCTCCCACACCGAGGGAACCCAACTGGATTGGGAGGATGTGCGCGCCGCGCTTGCGCCGATCTTCGGCGATCCGGACAAAACCTTCCTGGCGCACAATGGCAAATACGATCTGACCGTCTGCCGCCGCTACGGGCTGGATGTGGCCGGGCCGATCCACGATACCATGATCATGGCCTGGGTGCTCGATCCCGGCAGCCGCAGCCTCGGCCTCAAGGCGCAGGCCGCGGAACTGCTTGGCTGGCACATGACCGAAGTAACCGACCTGATCGGCACAGGGCGCAAGCAGATCAGCATGGATGCTGTCGCCATTGAGCATGTGTGCGCCTACTGTGGGGCCGATGTCGACGCAACCCTGCGCATCTATGAGAAATTGGCCGCGCAGCTGCACGAAGCGGGCATGTGGGATCTCTATGCCAAGATTGAGCTGCCGCTCTTGCCGGTGCTCACCGACATGGAGATGACCGGCGTGCTGCTGGATCTGGATTATCTCAAGGTGATGTCGGGGCGCTTCGCCCAACGCTTGCATGAGTTGGAACAGGAATTATTCCAACTTGTCGGGCGTGAGTTCAACCTGCGCAGCCCGCAGCAGTTGAGCCAAGTGTTGTTCGAGGAACTGGAATTTCCGACCAAGGGAATGAAAAAGACCAGTTCCGGCCACTACAGCACCGCGGTGGCGACGCTCGATCAACTGGCAGCCCTGCGCGACGAGTTAAGCGAGAAACAACGGCGCTGCCTGGAGATCATCGGCGAACAGCGGCAAGTCGAAAAATTGCGCGGCACCTATGTGGATGCGCTGCCGACGCTGGTCAACCCTGAGACGGGCCGCGTGCACACCAGCTTTAACCAGGCCGGGGCTGTCACCGGGCGCATGAGCAGCAGCAACCCCAACCTGCAAAATATTCCCATCCGCACTGAGTTGGGGCGCGAGATCCGCCGCGCCTTTATCGCGCCGCAGGGCTGGCGCTTGATCTCCGCCGACTATAGCCAGGTGGAACTGCGCGTGCTGGCCCATGTAACGGGCGAAGCCGCCTTGGTGCAAGCCTTCTTGGCCGATCAGGACATTCACGCGGCGACCGCGGCCCAGCTTTTCCACATCCCGATTGAGCAGGTGAACCGCGAGCAGCGCGGCCTGGCAAAGACAATCAACTTCGCCACGATCTACGGGGTCAGCGAATTCGGATTGAGCAGCCGCACGGACATGAGCCGGGAAGAAGCGCGCGATTTTCTGGAGCGCTACTTTGAGTCGTACCCAAAGGTGCGCGACTACATCGCAGAAACCATCCGCAAAGCCAACGAGGAAGGCTGCGTTGAGACGCTGCTGGGGCGCAAACGATTCTTCCCAGAGTTGAGCAACAAACGCCTGCCCTACAATCAACGGCAAGCGCTCGAACGCCAAGCGATCAACGCGCCGATCCAGGGCACATCCGCCGACATCATGAAGATCGCCATGATCCGGCTGCACGACGAACTGAAATCGCGCGGTTTGCAGGCGCGTATGCTGCTCCAGGTGCATGACGAGTTGGTGCTGGAAGCGCCGGAAGCCGAAGTCAGCGCGGCCGCTGATTTGGTGCGCGAGGTGATGGAAACAGCCTACGAATTAGCTGTACCGCTCAAAGTGGATGTCGAAGTTGGCCCGGATTGGTACAACCTAGAGGCGGCCTAGACACGATGACACAGATGCTCAAAGATAGGCTGCGCGATCTCTTTACCGCGGCATTGACCGCGGCGCAGCAAAACAACGCCCTTCCCCCTTTCGACCTTCCTTCCGTTGAGATCCAGCGGCCCAAGCAGGCCGGTCATGGCGACTACAGCAGCAATATCGCGATGGTGGCGGCTGCGGCCATTCGCAAGGCCAGCGGAAACAAAGCCAACCCGCGCCAGATTGCCGAAGCCATCATCGCGCACCTGCCCACAGGCGACCTGATCGGCCAAGTTGAGCTAGCCGGGCCGGGCTTCATCAACATTCATCTGGCCGATTCCTGGC
>CAZZNG010000044.1:0-27369 GCA_964655505.1 uncultured Litorilinea sp.
CAGCGTCAACGTCTCCGCCGCGGCCGCGGGGTCCGCGGCCAACTGCTCCGGCGGCATGGCGCGCAGCGCATTTATCCGCGCCAGCGTCGCCGGTTCCACGACAAAAGCGGTGGTCGTCGTCAGGTGCAGGGTGAGCGCTTGATCGCCCAAAGCGCCGCCCTTCACGTACAGCGCCACCTGATTTTCGCTGACTCCGGCAGTCAGCGCGGCCATGCGTGCGGTGGTGGCCTCCAGTGCCGCGCACGCTTGGCCGGACAGTTCGCCGCAAAAGGGTACCCTCTCCGCCTCCGTTTGGGCCAGTGCTGTGCCGGTGGCACAGCAAACGAGCATCCACGCACCAAGACATGCCATCCAGAGCTTGTTCATCCTGCATTTCCTTTCTGCCTCCGGTGGGGCTATTGCTCACCGGAGGCAAGCACACACGACGAACTGCGGTCACCTGTCTTGTGCGGCTCTATGCGCGCCGCTTTCCCTGTGCGATTCTATCTATACGGTTGTATCTGTTGTATCTATGCGATCTGTGCGCTCCCAGTCGTATCAGTCGCCGGACGCGGTGATGCGCGTGGTGGCGGCCAACTGCGCCGTCAATTCTTCTGCGCTGGTCACGGGCAGGCGGCAGGCGTAATTCTCACAGACATAGGCCGCGGGCTTGCCGTCTACCAGCGTTCGTTCGGCCAACAAGGGCAGCATACTTTCGGCGTCGGGCGCTTTGAGTGCGATCACAGTGTTGGGCAGGTAGGGCTGCTGTGCGGCGCGCACAAGCGATTGGGTTGCCGGGTCGGCAGGGTCGCCCACGATGGCAATTTCCTGGCTGGGCTGTAGCAGCGCCGCCGCGGCGCAGAGCATACGCCCAAAGCCCGTTGGCTGCTCGCTCATGGCATCTTTCACGGTAAGGATGATACGCGTCGCCTCGTGGCGGTACGCTTGATTATCGACCAAGACAGCCAGCCGCAGCAGCAGTTCGGCGGCCAGCGAATTGCCGCTAGGGATGGCGTTGTCGACGTAATCCTTGCGCCGCGCAACCAGTTCTTCATGGGCAACGCCGGTCTGGAAAAAGCCGCCGTTTTCGGCGTCGTGGAACTGCTCGAACATCAGTTGGGTCAGCCGGCTCGCCTCGCCCAGCCAGCGCAGGTCAAAAGTGGTTTCATAGAGCGCGACCAGGCTGCGCGCAAACGCGGTGTAATCTTCGAGATAGGCATTGAAGCGGGCGCGGCCATCCTTATAGCTGCGATAGAGCCGCCCATCTGCCTGGCTCATGTTCTGCAAGATGAAGTCGGCCGCGCGCACGGCTGCTTGCAGCGCGTCGTCGCGTTCAAGCACCACGCCGCATTCGGCCAGCGCATGGATCATCAACCCGTTCCACTCGGTCAGGATCTTTTCGTCGCGCGCGGGCTTGATGCGTGCTTCGCGCGCGGCAAAGAGTTTGGCGCGCGCCTCTTCCAACTGGCTGGTGACTTCTTCTTCGCTCAGGCCAAAGCGCTCTGCCACGCTGCTCACAGGGCGGCTGACGTGCAGAATGTTGGCCCCTTCAAAATTGCCCCGCTCTGAAACGCCGTAATAGGTTTCAAAGATGCCCGCGGCACGCGGGCCGAGGATCTCCTCGATCTCGGTGGATGTCCAGACAAAGAACTTGCCTTCTTCGCCCTCGCTGTCGGCATCCTGCGCGCTGTAGAAGCCGCCATCGGGCGCGGTCATCTCGCGCAGTACATAGTCGATGGTGGCATCCAGCACGCTGCGATAGAGCGGGCGCTGGGTCAACTGCCAAGCGTGCAGATAGGTGCGCAGCAGTTGCGCGTTGTCATAGAGCATCTTTTCAAAGTGGGGAACCAGCCACACCGCATCGACGCTGTAGCGGTGGAAGCCGCCGCCCAACTGGTCATAGATGCCGCCGAGGGCCATCTGCTCCAAGGTCAGTTCGGCCATGTAGAGCGTATCGAGATCGCCCGTGCGTAGATATTGGGTCATGACGAAATCAAGCGTCATAGGTTGGGGAAATTTAGGCTGGCTGCCAAAGCCGCCATGCTCGTCGTCAAAGTAGGCCTGTAGTTGCTCGACCGCTCGGTCGAGCGTTTCGACGCCCAGGTCGGTGGCCTGGGGGTTGAGCGTGGCGCTGCGGCGCAGCATGTTGGTGAGCCGCTCGGCCTGGTCTTCGACCTGGTCTCGGCGTTGGGCATAGGCGTCGGCCACCGAGCGCAGCACCTGCTCAAAGCTGGGCATGCCGTAGCGCGGCTCCGGCGGAAAGTAGGTTCCGCCATAGAAAGGCTGTCCCTCAGGCGTGAGAAAGACGCTCATGGGCCAGCCTCCCTGGCCCGTCATGGCCTGGACCGCGTCCATGTAAATGGCGTCTAGGTCGGGCCGTTCCTCACGGTCAACCTTGATGTTGATAAACAACTCGTTCATCAGCGCGGCGGTTGCGGGGTTCTCAAAGCTCTCGCGCTCCATCACATGACACCAGTGGCACGCGCTGTAGCCAATCGAAAGAAAGATGGGCTTGTCGCTGCTGCGCGCAGCCGTCAGCGCCTCCTCGCCCCACGGATACCAGTCCACCGGGTTGTGGGCATGTTGCAGCAGGTAGGGCGATGTCTCATGGATCAAGCGGTTGGTATGCTGCTGCCCGTGTTGATCATTGCCCCGTTGATTCTTGTCCTGTCGATCATTGTTGTGCGGATCACTCGCCTGTGATCGTCCGTTGGTCTCTGTCGCCACGGAAAATCTCCTTTGTTATAAACTGGCCGGTTGCGCGGCGCGCAGGGGGCCAATAAACCGGGCGCGGCAGCATAGGCTGCGCCCCTGGTCTGTTCGTAGATGTGTGGTCATGCCTTCACTATAACGCCTTCACTATAACACAGCGCGGGCCAGCCGTGTGCGAGGAGCCACACAGTCCGGCAAGAGAGGGGAGACAATTCGAGCGCGGGGCGCTCTGTGCCAAGCGGCAATCGGCGTCACGCAGCCGGAGTGGCCAGGCATATTGTCCAGACATATTTCGGTTGACGAGGAGGGTAGATTCATGATAGCTTGAGTCATGGTTGCTCTGCCGCTGCCATCCGCGCATCTCAATTCAAGTTTCCCGATAGACATCTCTGCTGCACAAACATCGCCGGCTGCGTCGCCTCTCGCCGCGAAAGGTTCCGGCTGCCATTGAATCCACCATCGAATTCAGTCATTGAACCAGAGGCGCATGGGTGCAGGGCGCTGCTATTTGGGCTTCTGCCATTGGGCTGCGCTTCTAGCGACAGAGCTTTTCTATGCGCTCAGTTAGGGAATGATCAGCTAGGGGGTGATCAACTAGACAGACACGCTTCCTGTGTTCCAATCTGTCCAAGTCTTGCGCTTCAATGACGGAGGAGGCAATTCATGCTTGTGGACGACAGTGCCCGCCAGGCGATTGAATTTGAGACCGACGCCCAAACCCCGGTTCTAAGCATCTATCTTAACGTCGATCCGAGCCGCCGCAGCGTTGAAGAATACAAGTTGGCGCTACGCAATCTGCTGGGCAAGGCAGACGGCGCAGCGCCCGAAGACATCAAACGGATGGAAAACTATCTGGAGATGGGCTTTAATCGCCAAGGGCGCAGTTTGATCATGTTTAGCTGTGCCGCGCGTGATTTTTGGTGGGCCAACAGCTACATGGTCCCGGTTGAAGACGCGGTCTTTGTGGGGCGACGTCCCTATGTGCGCCAACTCGCCACGCTCATGGATGCCTATGACCGCTACGGCGTGATCCATGTCGATCAAGAAGGGGCACGCCTGTACAGCTTCCAAATGGGTGTGCTGGAAGCAGTGGAAGGCGTGCTGGGCGAAGAGGTCAAGCATCACCGGGCAGGCGGATGGGCCTCACCCCGCTATCAGCGCCGCGAGGCGGGCGTCGCCCAGCAGAATCTAAAAGACGCGGCCGAGTTTGCCGAGGAGTTCTACCGAGCCAATGATACGCAGCGGCTCATCTTAGCAGGCACAGAGAAGAATGTCGCCCGTTTTCAAGCGCTGCTGAGCGCGCGACTGCGCGACATGGTCGTCGGGCGTATCAGCGCAGGGGCCAATGCATCGCCCAGCGAGATCGCGGACAAAGCGCTCAAACTGGCGCGCAAGGCCGCGGACGAGGCAGCCCAGGCCTTGGCTGACAACGTGGTGAATACCGTCCACGCGGGCGGCACAGCCGTCACAGGGCTGGCCGAAACGCTGACCGCGGTGCAGAGCGGGCGCGCCCAGCATGTCGTAGTCCTGTCGGATTTTGCCCAGCCCGCCTATCGCTTTGTGGACAGCGGCTATATTCTGCTCGATCTGGAAGAGGCCAAGGAGTTGGGCAGCGGGCGCGTGCAAGAACTGCCCGACGCGGTCGAAAGCGTGCTGCGCCGTGCCATGGCCCAGGGCATTGGCGTCACTATCTTGGATCAACACGCCGGCATGGAAAAGGTGGGCAAGATCGCCGCGCTGACCCGCTATTGAACGCGATCCCGCCGCTTGCGCGCCGGTTGACACATCGGCGTTTGGCGACTAAATTAAACGCACAACCCCATTGGCCCGGACGGTCTCGACGCTATGGCGACGCCTGTCCGGGTCGCTTTTTAGTTAGGCCGTTTTCGTGGGTTTAAGCAACCAGCGAGCCTGAACCCGCGGCGGATCTCTACCTGCCGCTGATCGACTCTTGACGCGGCGGCGCGGTTGGTGTATCAGAATGAGTAACGAGTAGAAGTCTAACCTTCCCAGACGCTGCATGGGCATTGAGAAATCAATCGGGGAATCCCTGTATGAGTGGGATTCCCCTTCCCGGAAGCTGCGTTGATCCTGACGTCGGCTGATTACCCCATCATTTCCTTAATGCAGCGTCTGGGAAGATCACTGTACGTAAGTAGGCATCTTGTGACCAATTCTTCATCCCAAACCGGTGCGACATCCGGCGGCTTCAGCGTGCCGGAGGATTTTGACCCTACCCAACAACTGCAAGCCTTGCAAGCAGGCTGCGCGGACTTGGGCATCAACCTATCAACCCTGCAATTGGCCCAGTTCCAACGCTACTATGAAGAGTTGGTGCAGTGGAACGCCAAGTTCAACCTAACTGCCATCACCGACTACCAGGACGTGCAGGTCAAGCACTTTCTTGACTGCCTGGCCGCGCTGCCGTTGATCGCCGAGGAAGTAGGCGAATCGCTGCCCCTGACCACGCCACGCCATCTGCTCGATGTGGGCACGGGCGCGGGCTTCCCCGGCATCCCGCTGCGGCTAGCCGCGCCACGCCTCAAGCTGACCTTGATGGACGGCACAGGCAAGAAGGTGCGGTTTTTGCAGGCGGTAACCGCAACGCTTGGACTGCAGAATGTCGAGGTGGTGCAAGGCCGCGCCGAGGAGATGGGGCGGCTCAACAGCCATCGGGGCCAGTATGACTTGGTGACGGCGCGCGCGGTCGCGCCGCTCGCCACGCTCGCCGAATACCTCCTGCCCTTCGTGCGGCGCGGCGGGTTCGCTGTGGTCTACAAAGGCCCCAGCGCCCCACAAGAGTACATCGAAGCGGGCAATGCCATTGGCCTGCTGGGCGGCGAGACGGTGCGCTTGGCCCCTGTGCGCGTGCCGCTGCTGGACGAGCAGCGCTTTGTGCTGCTCATCAAGAAGGTTCGACCGACGCCGGAGCGCTATCCCCGCGGTCAAGGACTGCCGCGCAAACAGCCCCTAGGCTAGGCTGGACATTGTCCAAAAGATGCGCCCAAAGAGATGCGCCCAAGGAGATGGCCCAGAGACATAGATTAGAAGACAGAGATGCGCCCTGCTGAGCGATCAAACCAGCAGGGCTGCCGCTCAGTCGAGGCAACCTTTTTCCAGGTAAAAGGTCATATGCTGAAAGTGGATAACCGGGTCAATATACTCGACGCGAATGTGCTTGGGCACGTTCAAGGTGATGGGCGCATAGCATAGAATGCTCTTGATCCCTGCCTCGATTAAGGTGTCGGCGACGGATTGCGCTGCTTCAGCCGGAACCGCGATCACGCTGATCTGCACTTTATAACGGCGCACCTTTTCCGCCACTGTAGCGGTCGGCTCGACCACCAGTTTGTCAACCTTGGTGCCGATCTTGCGCTCGTCGCTGTCGAAGACGCCGACAATGCGAAAGCCGCGGTTTTCGAACCCGTTGTACGCGGCCAAGGCACGACCTAAGTTTCCTGCCCCCACCAAGACCACGGGCCAGATGCAATCGACCTTGAGGATCTTTTCCAATTGCCGGCATAGATAGGCGACATTGTAGCCCGTGCCCTGCTTGCCAAACTCGCCAAAGTGGCTCAGGTCTTTGCGGATCTGGGCGGAGCTAATGCCCAAGCGTTCGCCCAGTTCTTGGCTGGATGCCACTTCTTGACCCTCTGCTGCAAGCAGCTTCAAGGTCCGCAAGTAAACAGGCAGGCGACCGATCACGATATCGGGGATACCGTTCTTTGACATGCTGTCTGTTGAATCAATCGTCTCGTGGGAGATAGTCCGTGAATCCATACATTCGCCCTAATTCTGAAAGTCTTTCAAATTGATGCGTGACTGTACGTGCGCGGGTACGCTATAGCAGCGATTCTGGCGCGCTACTTGCACACGTACCGCTCTCTTGCAGCGTTGACGCAGCACTTGGTGCAAAGGGCTGTTCACCTGTCGATTGTGTAGGTCCTTTGTTGATTTTATATGAATTTATACCACATGTACGGCAACCTGTCTTCAGTTTGTGCAATTGGGCCAGGCGCTTTTGCGCTGCGAGAAGCTTTCGGCATGCACCGGCAAGCGCCCTGTGCGGCAATTAGCGGCGCAATTTTAGCATAAGTGTCATTGTTACGCTAGTCACAAATGAATTGGGCGATTCACTGGAAGAAGCAGAGAAATTGTCAGAGGCTTGCAACAGGCGCGTGTTCAGATGTGCGCCTGTTGCAAGCCTGCACGGCGAATCGAGCGTACCCGCCGACCCAACCGCTTGATCAGCAGGTCACGGATGGGGAAAAGAGCGAAAGACGAGGACGAATTGAGGGCTAATTGAGTTCTACAGCACCATAGCGCAGGGCATAGCCGTGCCCGCGCACAGTGACCAACACCTTGGGTCGCTCCGGGTCACGCTCCAGTTTGTTGCGCAGACGACGCACATGCACCCAGAGCGAGCCTAGCGTGCCTGTCTGTTTGCCGCTCCACACAGCCGAAACCAAATAGCCGGGCGAGACAGCCCGCCCTCGGTTCATATAGAGCAGGTGGAGCAGCCGGTTTTCGGTCGGCGTCAGCCGGATCTTCTCGCCGTTGCGCACGATGTAACGCTGGGCAAAGTTGATACGCAGATCCGCGTCGATGATCGTTTCCGTGTCAGAGATAGCAGGTGCTTCCGTGGAACGAATCAACCGCTGGACAGCGTTGAGCAATACGGCAGGCACATAGGGGCGCAGCAGCATGGCTTCGGCCAGGTTGGGCGGCAAGTCCTCTGGATCGGCATCGCATTCGACCCAACTCTGGGGGGTGCACATCAAAAGAACTGGGCTGGCCCTTTGCGCTTGCAGCGACTTAGCCAGCGCCACGCCTTGCCGGTCGGGCAGGGTGGCGTCGATAATCGCCAGACGCGGCGCGCCATGATGGCGAATGAGGGTCACGGCTTGGTCGGCTGATTCAGCAGTAATCACTTTATAACCGGCTTGGGCCAGTTGCAGCGCCACGCGGCGGCGGTTGCGGCGTGCGCCGTCGACAACAAGAATACGTTCGGCGTTTTCTTCCATTAACGACAATTCAGACATCAAATAAATTCCTCTACACGCTGTGCCTGGGGCACAGCAACAACTTGCGCGTATAGCGCAGCACAAAAATCCGTCTATCCAACTACCAGGCAGTGCGGTATTGTTTTGCGAAACTGTCTGGTATACTGCGAGCCGGTTGGCTGTACGCCATGACAAAAAAAGCCGCTGTGCTTTGTTCGATGCCTTGCGGTATGCTCAACAAACCGACCAGACATGACAAGGAAGCGCAGCAGCATCTGCAAAAGCGTCAGATAGCTTAAAAAAAGTATAGCGTCACAAAATAGAAGTCTCATTAGAAGAGGTTAATATCTCGTTAAAAAAATGCGCCGCTTCAAGCGGCGGGGCAGATGCATAATCGCTCCGCCTCAAGTGGCGGAGCAAAAAATAACGAGACGTTCAGAGTAGGACCAAGCATATGCAACAAAATTTTGCCCGGCGACTCGCCACCGGCTTGATCGTCGCGACGCTCATGTTTGGCGCGTTCCTTGCCGGGAATGTCACCGGCTGGATGGCGCGGCCGGTCTTGGCGCAAAGGGACACCCCTGCCGAGTTCGATGTCTTTTGGGAGGCATGGGATCTCGTCGTGGAGTATTTTGTCGACCGGGACCAGGTGGACTATACGGCCATGACCTACGGCGCGATCCAGGGGATGCTCAATTCATTGGGCGATGAGAACCATACGGTCTTTTTCTCGCCCGAAGTCGCCAAACAACAGGCCAGTGCGCTGGAGGGGTCATTCGAGGGCATCGGCGCGTATGTGTCGCTCGAAGAAGAGTTGTTCACCATCGTAGCCCCCATTCTCGGCTCGCCGGCTGAAAAAGCGGGCATCCTCGCCGGTGATGTAGTGCTGGCGGTGGATGGCACCGAGATCAACGGGATGGAGGAATGGGAGGTTATTTCGTTGATCCGCGGCCCCGCGGGTTCAACTGTGGTGCTGACTGTGCTGCACCCTGACGAAGAGACGCCTGTCGATATTCCCGTCCAGCGCGGCCGCATCGACATTGACAGCGTGATGTGGGCGCGCGTGCCGGGAACCGAGATGGTCCAGATCCAGATCACCCAGTTCGCAGCGGACACAGGCCGCGAGTTGAAAAAGGCGCTGCAGGAGATTCAAGCCGAGCGCGACGCGGGAACCCCTGTGGCGGGAATCATGCTTGATCTACGCAACAACCCTGGTGGCTATCTGCAAGAAGCGCTGCGCGTGGCGGGCGAGTTCTTGGAGAAAGGGGCCATCATTGTGCATGAGCGCGACGCGCAGGGCAAGATCACAACCCATCGGGCGCTTGCCACTGGCTTGGCCGCGGATCTGCCTTTGGTCGTCTTAGTCAACCAGGGGTCCGCCAGTGCAGCGGAGATCGTGGCCGGGGCGCTGCAAGACAATGGTCGCGGCAAGATCGTGGGGATGCCCACCGTGGGGACGGGCACGGTGCTGCACCCGTTCACCCTGAGCGACGGGTCGGTGGTGCGGCTTGGCGTTGCCAACTGGCTTACGCCCGACTATTCGCTAATCAAGGGGCAGGGAATCATGCCGGATATGCGCATCGATCAAGAGGCGTCCGTCGAGATGATGAGCACGCTGCAGTTGGAGCAACTCACCCCCGAAGAAGTGCGGCTGCACGGCGACCGTCAATTCCAGGCCGCGCTGCTCTGGCTCAATGTGCGCCACCAGCCCCAGGAAAGCATGACTGCCAGCCAACCACCCACCCCCTGAGCCTTCTACCACCAGGACGCACAAGCGCCACAACCGCGGGCAAACGGTTGTGGCGCTTTTTTGATGGTTCGAAAATTGTTGGCGGATGGGCCGGAGATCAATCCTGATAGAGCCGGTGTTCGTAAATATACGCCTCCACCGCGGCGGGCACTTGATGGCGAATGGAGCGGCCTGTGCGGACACGCTCGCGCAGGACATTGCTGGCGATTTCGATTTCCGGCATGTCGAGAATGATCACGCGATCGCGCAGGCCAGGCAGCGCGGCTTCAAGCTTCTCCCAGTCTAGCTGGACATCGTGGCGCGCCAGCGCCACCAAGCGACAGTTTTCTACCAGCCAACCCGCTTCATGCCAGGTGGGCAGGTCGCGCAAGCTGTCCATGCCCATGAGAAAGAACAATTCGACATCCGGCCCGACCTGCTCGCGCAGGAGCCGCACCATGTCGGATGTGTAGTGGGGGCCGGGGCGGTCGGCGTCGACACGGCTGATGGTGATATAGTCAATGTCATGCGTTGCCAGTTCGCACATACGCAGCCGATGCGCCACAGGCGACAGGGTTCGATCGCGCTTGTGGGGTGGGTCCCCGGCAGGCACAAGCAGGATGCGGTCGAGCTTGAGTTGGTCGTGGGCTTCTTCGGCCAGGATGAGATGGCCGACATGGATCGGGTCGAAGGTGCCGCCGAAGATGCCGATGCGGCGCGGGCCGGCGTCGGGTTGTTCACGCACGCGGGTTCACCCTATTTCTAGCGTTGGGGTCGAACTTCCGGGAAGCTTATTCTGTATCGATATACCTATCCAGGCGGGCTAATCGAAGGCGTTTTCGTAGCCCCAGACCAGCTCGACCGAGCCGATCTGCACCGTGTCGCCCTCTTGAACCCCTGCATCACGCAGCGCGTTGGTGATGCCCAGGGCGCGTAAGATGCGCTGGAAGCGCATGGCGGCTTCGTAATAGTCCCAGTTAGTCATCTGCGCCGCGCGCTCGATGGCGATGCCTTCGACGCGCCAAACGCCTTCATCTTCGGCGAAGATGCGGAAGGCTTTCTCCTCCTCTGGGCTAACGGTGGCCTCTGCGACCAGATCTTCCGCCAACTCGGCGTCGCTCTCCACCGGCGGCAGTTCATCCAGCATGGCCTGCACGCGATAAAGCAGCGTCTGCACATTCTCACCGGTCGCCGCGCTAATCGCCATGACTGGCAAGCCGCGCGCCTGCATGGCGGCTTCGACCGCGGGCCACTGTTCTTGGGCTTGGGGCAGGTCCATCTTGTTGAGCACGACAAGCTGCGGTCTGTCGGCAAGGGCCGGGTTGAAGAGAATCAACTCTTGGTTGATGGCCTCGAAATCGCCCAGCGGATCGGGGCTGTCGCCGTTGAGCAGATGGATCAGCACGCGCGTGCGTTCGATGTGGCGCAGGAAGTCCAACCCTAAACCTGTACCCTCATGCGCGCCTTCCAAAAGGCCCGGAATGTCGGCCAAAACGATCTGCCGATGATCGACCTCGGCCACACCCAAGTTGGGCGTGACGGTGGTAAAGGGATAGTCGGCGATCTTGGGCTTGGCCGCGCTCACCACACTGAGCAGGGTGGACTTGCCCGCGTTGGGCACGCCGATGATCCCCACATCAGCCACCAGCTTCAGTTCGAGTTCGACCCAGCGCTCTTCACCGGCTTCGCCCTTTTCAGCCATGCGCGGCACGCGGTTGCGCGTGCTCTTAAAGGCAGCATTGCCGCGCCCGCCGCGCCCCCCTCTGGCAACCAGCGCGCGCTGGCCGGGGCGCGTCAAATCGGCGATCAGATCGCCTGTCTCTGCGTCGCGTATCAGCGTGCCGGGCGGCACAGGGATCTCTAAATCCTTGCCCATTGCGCCGGTCTTATTGGCCCCGCTGCCGTGCGCGCCACGTTCGGCGCGATAGTGGATCTGGTGCTGGAAAGAATTGAGGGTGTTCAAACCCGGATCGACGACAAAATAGACATTGCCGCCGCGCCCGCCATTCCCCCCGGCAGGCCCGCCCTTGGGGACGAACTTTTCACGGCGGAAGGCGACAACACCGTTGCCACCATCCCCCCCTTTGACATAGATACGTGCTCGATCAAAAAACATTCTGATATTGTAGACGCGCACCTGGCGCTTGACAAGCTAGGGCGCTTGCTAGAGAGAACCCGGAAGTTACAGCACCTTGCTCATCCTGGTTGACGGGCACACGTTGTGCGCTCGAATCATTACAACATTCATTCCACATCTCATCCTCATCGATAAGCCTTTTTCTGAAATCTGCTGCAATGAATCTCCAAATGGTTGACAGCCTGTCGGGCGCGGCGTGCTTCGGTTGACATAGCCCTTTGCACGGGTATAATGACCTGGCTTAATCTAGAGGAGACGCTCAAGCGATCTATGTCCAACGACCCCGTCGGCCCGTCACCCCGTTCCCATTCTGCTGTTTCCAAGTCACCGAGCCATTGGTCGTCTGTAGAATGGCTGCTTTGGGGATTTGCCTTGATCGCGGGCGCGCTTCTACTCTGGTGGCAAGGGCCGGAACTGTGGCAAATGGTGCAAGACGAGCAGGCGCTGGCCGAGTGGATCGCTCGCTTGGGCTGGTGGGGGCCGGTGATGTTGATCGGGGTCAACGCGGCGCAGATTGTGATTGCGCCCATCCCCGGCTATGTGATGCAGATTGCCGCCGGGTTTCTTTATGGCGCATGGTGGGGCGGGCTGTATGGCGCGGTGGGTCTGCTGCTAGGCAGCAGCCTGGCCTTTGGGCTGGCGCGGCGCTATGGTCGCCCATCCGCGGCCCGCTTTGTGGGCGCGGAGCGGCTGGATCGATGGGAACGCGTGACCCACAGCACCAGCACCCTGGTTTGGTTTGTGCTGCTGTTGGGGCCGACGGGCGATCTGCCCTACTTTCTGGCAGGGCTGGCACGCGTCTCTTATTTCAAGATCCTGATCATCACCCTGTTCGTGCGCGTGCCCAGTGCCTTTGTGGTCGCGGCGACGGGCGCGGGGGTTGTTGCGCTCAATTGGTGGCAGTTGCTCTTGATTTTCGGCGGCCTGTTCACCATGCTCTTCGTCTTTTTGCGCTATCAGGATGCGCTGGTTAACCGGGCGGATCGCTTCGTGGCGCGTCAATTGCAGCGGGTGGAACAGGAGAAAGCATGAGTTCACAAACGGAAGCAAGCCTTAGCCAGCGGCTCGATGCCGATCTTAGAGATGCGATGCGCAGCAAGGACGAGACCACCAAGTTGGTGTTGCGCTCGGTCAAGACTGCGCTCACCGAAGCGAGCAAAGCGGGCACGGATCATACCATTGACGACGCCCTGGTGATGAACGTGCTGCAGCGCGAGGCCAAACGCCGGCGCGAAGCTGCGGCAGAGTATGAGAAAGTCGGGGCGACGGCCCAGGCACAACAAGAACGGGCTGAATTGGCGGTCTTGGAACGCTATTTGCCGCGGCAGATGAGCGCGGACGAGATCGAAGACCTGGCGCGCACGGTGATCGCCGAAACAGGCGCAGCCTCTGTGCGCGATCTAGGCAAGGTGATGCCCGTCCTGCTGGCGCGCAGCGGCGGCGCTGCCGACGGCAAGACCGCAAGCCAGATCGTGCGGCGACTTTTGGGCGGTTGAGGCATTGGGCGCGTCTGTACAGACAGGCGAACCAAAAGGCTGTAGAGTTGGCGCGTTCGTGGATGGGCGGAACCGCACGTTAGGATAGAGTATGGCGCATCGTTTGAAATGGCCGACGGGTGACTGGATCGACAAGCTGATTGTCGCATCGCTCACAGCGTCTATCGGCATCCTACTGATCGGGCTTTTCTCCTGGCAACTCCCGTTTGGCAGCCAGATGCAACTGCGGGCGGGCGAAGTGGCCCCCCACGACGTTGTGGCCCCACGCCAGATCACCTACGAAAGCCAACTGCTAACCGAGCGCGCGCGCGAACGGGCGGCCCAAAGCGTGCCCGACCAGTATGACAGCCCGGATGGACGCGTGCGCCGCCAGCAAGTTGAGCGGGCGCGCGAGATCCTCAACTTCATGACCATCGTGCGCGATGACGAGTTTGCTTCGCCTGAACTGCAAACTGATTATCTGCTCGCCATCCCCGATCTGGACCTGACGCCCGAATTGGTCATGCAGATCCTGTCGGCTACGCCTGACGAATGGGAGGCTGTGGTCGCAGAGACGCCGCTTGCGCTCGACCGCATCATGCGCGAGGAGATCCGCGAGAGCAACATCACCCTCATCCGCCGTCGCGTCCCCGCGCAGATCGCCACAGATTTGAGCGAACGCTCCGCGGCCATCACATCGGCGCTTGTCCAGGCGCTGATACGCCCCAACAGCCTGTTCAACCAAACACGCACCGACGAGATGCGCCAGCGCGCCGCCGACGAGGTGGCTGTGCAGACGGTGACGCTGGAGCGCAATGAGGTGATCGTGCGTGCGGGCGACGTGGTGACGTCTGAACATGTGGAGGCGTTGACCCAGATCGGCCTGCTGCAAGATGATTGGAACTGGTGGATCACGCTGCGCGGGGCCTTCCTGACCCTGGCGCTGCTGATTGCCATGGGCGGCACGCTCTACCGGCTGTGCCCGCGCATGCTCTACAATCTGCAAGAGTATGGGCTGCTGGCCTTGATGGTGGTGGTCTGGATGCTGGCGGCCAAGTTCATGCTGGTTCCCCACGATTGGCTGCCCTATCTCTATCCGCTGGCCGCGCTGGGCATGTTGGTGGCTGTGCTGATCGATCTGCGCGTCTCGGTGGTGGTGATCATCGCGTTCACCATCATCGCCCATTTCCTGGCGCGCAACAATATGCCGCTTGCGCCCTATCTCTGCCTGGGGAGTCTGGTGGGAGCCATGGTCTTGGGCCGGGCGGAGCGACTCAGCGCCTTTTTGTGGGCGGGCGTCGCCGTGGCCCTGGTGAACTGGCTGACCATGGCGGCTTTTCGCGCGCCCTTTGAAGAATTTACCACGGCGCGACTGCTGCAACTGCATGTGGTGGTCTTTCTCAACGGCGGCCTTTCGGCCAGCGTTGCCATGATCGGCTACCTGGTGTTGGGCAACCTCTTTGGCATTACGACGAGCCTGCAACTGACCGAGTTGAGCAGGCCCACCCACCCGCTCCTGCGCCAACTGCTGCTCAAGGCGTCGGGAACCTATCACCATACGATTGTGGTCAGCAACCTGGCCGAACGTGCGGCGGCTGCCATTGGGGCCGATGCGTTCTTGACGCGCGTTGGGGCCTATTACCACGACATCGGCAAGACTGTGCGTCCGTACTTCTTCACTGAAAACATTGTGGACAGCGCCTCGCCCCATGACAAGCTCGACCCGTTGACCAGCGCGCAGATCATCATCAGCCATATCAACGACGGCATCGACTTGGCCCAGAAGTATCGCCTGCCCGCGCGCATCCAAGATTTCATCCGCGAGCATCATGGGCGAACGCTGGTCAAGTACTTCTACATCCAGGCGCAGCGCGAAGCTGGAGAAGGCGAGGTTGTGGACGAAACCGATTTCCGCTATGTCGGCCCCAGCCCGCGCAGCAAGGAGACAGCCATTCTATTCTTGGCCGATACGTGCGAAGCCGCGGTGCGCGCGGTGCGCCCGGCCACGCGCGAAGAGTTGGAAGCGCTGGTCAATCGCCTGATCGACGAGCGCGTGGCTGAAGGCGAGTTGAACGACTCCAACCTGACTTTCCGCGAACTGCAAGTGACCAAAGAGGTCTTTTTGCAGGTGCTGCAAGGCGTACACCACCCGCGCATCCAGTATCCTGAACCGGCACGGCGGCCCGTGCGCAGCGCGGCAGAGGGGAATGCGCCCGCCGCGGCCAACGGCAGCGCACCGGACACGTCGGTCTCTGTGCCTGGCGGCGTCGAAGAGCCGGCCAGCATCTAGCCGCCTCGCCCATCACCCAGGCCCATTCAGCCATGCCTGATCCCACTCATGCCTGAATCCCACCTATGCCTGATCTGACCTATGTCATCCATATAGATGTGGACGATGCCTATGCCGAGGCCGTTGATGGCGAGATGTTGCAGGCTGCGGCAGCGGCGACACTGGCCGCGCTAGGTCGCGCCACGGCAGAGCTTTCGGTGGTGATCACCGACGACGAGACGATCCGCCAACTCAACCGCGACTATCGCGGGGTAGACGAGCCAACGGATGTCTTGAGCTTTGCCGCGCACGGTGAACAGGAGGACAGCGAGCAGGGCGGCGCACCGGTCCATCTGCCGCCGGAGGCCGCGGCGGAGTTGGCCGATTATCTGGGCGATATCCTCATTGCCTACCCTTACAGCATGGCCCAGGCCCGCCATTATGGCACTGATCCGGCGGCGGAATTGCGTTTGCTGGTTGTCCACGGTACACTGCATCTGTTGGGCTATGACCACGATAGCCCAGAGGCAGAATCCGCCATGTGGGCCATTCAAGAAGAGGTCTTGGCCCAGTTTGGCGACCGTGGATTATCGCTCCGACGCTACGATCCTTAGCCAATGCCCAAATCATCTGTTGCTGTGAAATCAGGAATAGGGCCGAGCGCGGTCAGGGAAAGCCCTACTGCGCCGAACGCGCACACCCGTCAAGGGTTCCTACGCGGGCGCTGGTTCAGCCTCCAAGCCGCGCTGGCCGGGCTGGTCTACACGCTGCGCACACAGCCGAATGCCTGGATCGAAGTGGCAGCCCTGGTGGTGGTGGTCGCGGCGGGCTGGTGGTTTGCCGTCCGTCCACTGGAATGGGCCATCTTGCTCATGACCGTGTTCACCGTCCTCGCGCTGGAGTGTGTCAATACGGCGATTGAAGCGGTGGTCGATCTGCTCTCCCCCCAGGTGCATCCGCTCGCCAAGATTGCCAAAGATGCGGCCGCGGGCGCGCTGGTCATCGCAGTGTTGAGCAGTTTGGTTGTGGCGCTGGCGATCTTTGGCCCGCGCATCTGGGCGCTCCTGACCTAAGGGGTATGCGCCCGGCGCTGTCTAGTCCATCTCCATCTACATCGTTCTGCAAACCATCCCAATTGCCTGCTCTTGCAGGAGACCAAGAACCACTCAGAAGTCTAGAGGGAAAAAATCATGATTCAGACACCGGATATTCAGCGTCCTCCCAAGGAGATCTGCGAAGGGCTTGCCCATATTGGCAGCGCCACCGCCGCGGGTGAATTGAGCCGTTTGGGCATTCGCGACCCGCACCTGCGCGGGCTGCGCCCCTTCAGCCCCGGCAAGACGGTGGTGGGGCCTGCCTTGACCCTGCAATTCATGCCCAAGCGCGAAGATCAATACCGCCAAGATGAGTACAGCGACCCGGAAAAGCAGCTCCATCGCCATGTGCTCTATCACACCCAGCCGGGCGACGTGGTTGTGGTCGACGCGCGCGGCCATCTGGGCAGCGGCGTCTTTGGCGACATGATGTTGACCTACTTCAAGGGCCGCGGCGGCGCGGGCGTGGTCATCGACGGCTGCATCCGCGACTATCCCAAGGCGCAGAAGCTGGGTCTGGGCTTCTGGCTCAAGGGGACGACGCCCAACTTCCACACCCAGACGGACATCGTGCCCCATGCGGTCAATGTGCCCATTGCCTGTGCCGACACGCTGGTCATGCCCGGCGACATCATCGTGGCAGACGACGACGGCGTGGTGGTTGTGCCGGCTGCGCTCGCGCCGGAACTGCTGAAGAAGGCCAGTGAGCATTCCGATTGGGAAGAGTTCTCGCGCATGCGGCTCTCCGAGGGCGGCGACCTGCGCAAGTACTATCCGCTGTCGGAAGAAGGGCGCAAGGAATACGAGGAGTGGCGCGCGTCCCAGGGGTAAGCCTGGCGCGGCTGCGGATGCAGATGCGGTAGACAGCGCATCCACAGTTGAAGAGACAAAAAAAGCAGGGGCAGGTCTTTGGTGCGAAAGACCTGCCCCTGTGCTGTTTAGACAGCCCGCATCAGCCAACTGATGCGAGGCCTCCAGTGACCTGACGCGTTAAGGGAACTCGACGCGCAAGCTCACATTTGAAGCTTGCACCGCGGGCAGCAAGCTTTCCACGGTGTCAATCAGCGCGCTCGTGTTCGGGCTGTTGCCGAGCATGGACGCGAGCAGCCCGGTCTGTTCGGCCAACTGCAAGAGATGGTTGACGCGACCATCGGCCCAGGTAATGTAGGGGAGTGCCTGGCCGTTGATCAAGATGAAAATACCATCGGGATTGGTTTGCAGCTCGATCTGGTCGATGCCCGATGCGTCCATGGCTTGGATGGTCTGCGCGTTAAGCGTCAGCATGTCCAGCGGCACAGGCGCAAGCTGCACCAAGTCCTGTTGGCTCAGATCCGCCACGCTCCATGTGCCATCTTCGGCATATTGGATGGTGACCATGAAGGTGGGCGGCGACTGCACCATCTCTAGGAACTCTTGTTGGGCGGCGATGGCTTGGGCAGCGACCTGGTCATCGGCTGCGACCAGCGGAATGGCCTCAGCGCCCTCCGCTGTGGGGAAGCGCAGCGTGACGCCAATGCCAAGCTGTGTAATAAGCGGCAGCAATTTGTCGAGCAAGGTGACGCCGCCGCCAAAGGTTTCGAGCATTTCAGCAGTCGCCACAAGTTTTTCACCGTCCCACGCCAGCGAAGGGATCGGTTGGCCGTTGACAAGAATCAACAGACCTTGTGGCGTGTTATCGATCTGGATGTGCTGAATGTTGCTCCCGACAAGGAAGTCAACGGTTTCCGGGGGAACGGCAAACCCTTGGAGTGCCTGAGCTTGCCCCAGGAGCGCGCCCAGATCGGCTAAGGATTGCTCACCCAGCCTGGCCTGGCCGTCAGGCTGAATATCGATGACCAGCGCAGGAAGATCGACGACGATTTCGGAACCATCCGAGGCGGCGGCAAGCTCCCCCCCTGTGGCGCGGGGGCCACAGCCGGCCATAAGCAGTAGGGCGACCAGCAGCAGTGCGCCTAGCCCCACCGCCCGACCACGGTGCTTGAACGAGTTGTCTCTCTGCATATGCGGTTTTTCCTCCGTTCGGCTATGCTCCTTCACACAAGATGAAAGAGGTCCTATGGTGTGTGGGTGTTGTAAGGGGTGGGTGAGCAAACAGCAGCGGGACACGCTGCCCCAATATTGTAGCATATCCCGCGGCATGGGCCAATCGTGATTTTTCGTTCGGGCCTTCCTCCTCCCCTGTTTTATAGGAGGTAAAATTTCTCCAGCCTGGCTGTAACCCTCGTGTTAGGCGCACGCGACACGACGCGCGAGCCAAGATAATCAGGCCAAGACACGCTAGCCGAGACGATAATGGACAACCCACTGGATCTGGCGGATGGCGCGGATGTGGCGCAGCCAGGAAAGGAGCGCAAAGGGACCGTCACGCTCATCCAAGAACGACCAATCATCGACCCATTCCAGGTGCGGCGACCACGCTTCGAGGCTGCGGCTGTGTTCGATGCCAAAGTGGAAAGTGGCTTCGTCGCCAAAGTCAAACTGTCGCCGCAGCTTGCTTGCCACCAGCCAATTGAGAGGCGGGCGCAGCCAGCGCGCGCTGAAGACCTCGGCCACCAATTCCGAACCGGCGAAGCGCTCGGCCAGCGCCAGCACCAACTGCTTCACGCCGACTTCGGGCAAGTACATGAGCAAGCCTTCGGCCAAAAAGAGAAAGCGGGCGTTGTCATAGCGATCCAGTTCCTCCATCCAGGCCAAATCGAGCACGGACCCGGCGAGCAGGACATGGCGCGGGTGGTGGGGAATGAGCATACGCTTTAGCTCGATCAGCGGGGGCAAATCGAGTTCAACGACGCGGATAGCCCCACCAGTCCCACTGTCCAGCCGGGCGAAGCGCGTGTCCAGCCCGCTGCCCAGGTCGACAATGACGGTGCTGGAGCCGAAGCGGTGGACAAAATCACGCGCATAGGCATCGAAGCGCCGCGCACGCAGCGCCAGGTAACTAACCAACGTGCGCGGCAGGTCATCCGTCAGCAGGCGGCGATAGATGGGCGCGTCCAACGTGGCGAGGATGGGGCGCAGTTGTTCGACCAGCGCCACCGCCGCGGGGTCATGCAGGAGCGGGCGCGGCGCTTGGCTTGCGCTGGCCCTGGCCCAGAGCGTCAGCATCGCGGTGGCGGAAACATCGGCCAACTGTTCCGCCAAGGCCGCGGGCGATTCCATTGCCGCCCGTGTAACAGCCGGATCAAGCAGCGACGGGTCGGGTGCTTGATCCGGGTTGGGCACACCATTCATCATGGGCTCCTTCGTCATCATGAACTCACGATACGGCCCCACAACGGCACAAACCATTTTAGGGCGGGCAAGTTGGCGAGGGGGCGGCTTTCGGGCTACACTTGACGACGCAAGCTGATTGCGTCCTAAGACTAGACATCTTACCACCGCGACACCTAACACTACGGCATCCTAACACTACGAGGACAAGGCGTCTATGCTGCTGTGTATTGACATCGGCAACACCAATATTATGTTGGGGTTGTATGAGAATGAGGAATTGGGCCTGCGCTGGCGCTTGTCAACCGACCATGAGCGCATGGCCGACGAGTTCGCCATGCAACTGGTGGGGCTGCTCCAATTCGCCGGGGTTCCGCTGGCGCGCATCGAAGGCGTGGCGCTGGCTTCGGGTGTGCCCACGCTGACGCGACGCTGGGTAGAGGTCTGCCACACCTATTTGCAGGTCGAGCCGCTGGTGGTCAAGGCCGATCTGCGCACCGGCATCACCATCCTGTATGACAACCCGGCTTCGGTTGGCGCGGACCGCATTGTCGATGCCGTGGCTGCGTACCATCGCTACGGCGGGCCGCTCTGTATCGTCGATTTCGGCACCGCGACCACCTTCGAGGCCATCACCGCACAGGGCGAATACCTGGGCGGCGCCATTGCCCCAGGCATCGGCATTTCCGCGGATGCGCTTTTCCAGCGCGCGGCCAAGCTGCCCAGGGTCGATATTGAGCGCCCGCCATCGGTGATCGGGCGCAACACGGTTCACTCGATGCAGTCCGGCTTGCTCTTGGGCCATGTCGGGATGGTCGAAGGCATGGTGGCGCGCTTCAAGGCTGAATTAGGCCCAGACACCCGCGTGGTCGGCACGGGCGGCTTGGCCCCGGTCATTGCAGCCGAAACCACGGTGATCGACGAGATCGCGCCCTGGTTAACGCTCGACGGGCTGCGCCTGCTCTACGTCATGAACCAGCCCGATCAGACGGCTTAAGCCCACAGTCTATGCAACCCGCGACCCACGCAGCCCGCAACCACTGAGCGCAAGGAGACACAACATATGCCACCTCTCGCCAACCGGCGTATTGTACTGGGCGTAACAGGCAGCATCGCCTGCTATAAGGCAGCCGATCTGGCGTCTAAGCTGGCGCAGTCCGGCGCGCAGGTCGATACGATCTTGACGCGCGGCGCGCAGCAGTTCATCACGCCGCTCACCTTCCAATCGGTGACAGGACGCCGCGCCTATACCGACGACGACTTGTGGGGCAGCGAAGCCCATGTGCTGCATGTGGGCTTGGCCCACCACGCCGACCTGCTGTTGATCGCCCCGGCAACGGCCAACACACTGGCAAAGCTGGCCCACGGACAGAGCGACGATCTTCTCAGCGTGACCGCGCTGGCCGCGACCTGTCCGCTGCTGCTGGCTCCGGCCATGGACGGGGGCATGTACGCGCATCCGGCCACTCAAGCCAACATCGCCAGCCTGACAGAGCGGGGCGCGACCTTCATCGGCCCGGAGGAAGGGCATCTAGCCTCCGGCTTGGTCGGTCGCGGGCGCTTGAGCGAGCCGCAGGCCATTTTGGGCCGCGTGCGCTACCTGCTGACACGCGGCGGCCCCTTGGCCGGGCGGCATGTGGTGGTGACAGCAGGGGGCACGCGCGAGCCGGTTGACCCAGTGCGCTACCTGACCAACCACTCGTCGGGCAAGCAGGGCTATGCTGTGGCCCAGGCCGCGCTGGATGCGGGCGCAGAGGTGACGCTGATCACGACGGTGGACACGCTGCCGCTGCCCGCCGGTGCAACGCGTGTGCTGGTGGGGTCCGCGCTGGAAATGCACGATGCGGTCTTGGAGGCAGTGAAGGCCGCGGATGTGCTGGTGATGGCCGCGGCGGTGGCCGATTTTCGCCCGGCTCAAGCCGTGGATCAGAAGATCAAGAAAGAGGGCGGCGTGCCGACGCTGGAACTAGCAGCCAACCCGGATATCTTGATGGCTGTGGCCGAGCAGCGCCAAGCCACCGGCTTGCCCATTGTGGTGGTGGGCTTTGCAGCGGAGACCGAGAAGGTGCAGGAACACGCCCGCGCCAAGTTGCAGCGCAAGGGAATGTCCTTTATCGTCGCCAACGACGTGAGCGCGCCCGATGCAGGCTTTGCGGTGGACACCAACCGCGTGACGCTGATCGGCGCGGACGGCTGGGTCGATACGCTGCCGCTGATGGCGAAAAGTGACGTGGCGGACAGGGTGATACAGCGCGTTATCTACGCGCTGGGCGAGCCGACTGCGACCGAACGCGAGTTATAGGCCGCGATGAATCATAGGGCGCGAGTTGTCAAGATTGTCACGTCGGCTGGCAGAGGGAGACCATGAACGTACAACAACTCTTTTTACAACGCTATGATGTGTTGTACGACTTTTGGCTCGGTGGGCTTTGGGAGATGATACCGCATCACTTGATGCGCGAGCGGCCCCACCCACGCGTCAATTCGATTGCCTGGAACCTGTGGCATATTACACGCGTCGAAGATGCCGCGCTCAACCGTTTCATTTCGGATCAGCCACAAGTCTTGGACGAAGGGCAGTGGATGGAACGAATGAATGTCCCCTGGCGACACAACGGCTCTGAGATGACCTTTGCAGAGGTGGACGAGCTAAACCAGCGCATTGATTTACAGGCGCTGCACGGCTATTCCAACGCAGTCAACCAGCGTACGCTTGAGATCATCGACCACTTGGATGCGGAGCGGCTAGACGAGACGATGCAGGTGGAGCGGCTGCGTGTTATTCTCTTTGATGAGGGATTGGCCGGGCCGCGCGCGGCTGGGCTGCTTGAAAATTATACAGGCTGGACAAAGGGGAAGGTCTTAATGAACTTGGGCCTTACCCATTCCTACCAGCATGTCGGCGAAATGGGTGTCATTGCCAGTTTGCTGGGTGTGGAAATGGGCTGATTGTATACCAAGAGGTTTGACGCGCGTTAAAGACGCGGCGGGAGAGATGCGCCTATCTGCTTGGTCTGCGTCTATCTGCTCGGGGTGAAAGAAGGCTAGACATGGCGATCGCAGTTACCTTTAGCGACGATCCTGCTTGGGTGCTGGCCGAGGCAAGGGGGTTTCTCGCGTTTGATCCGGTACGCAACAACGTCATTTTGACGCTCTTGCACGAGCGCGTCGCGCACCGCGAGCCGGGTCGCTACTGGGTTGCGACGGAAGGCAGCCAGGTTGCAGGCGTGGTCTTTCAGTCCCCGCTGAACTTTCCAGCCACCCTCACGCCCATGAAGCCTGCCGCGGTCATCGCGGTGGTGGATGCCATTGCCGACGCGAGGGTCGAGCTGCCGGGGGTCAGTGGCGATGCAGCCACCGCGGCGATTTTCGCCGGACAGTGGACAGAGCACCACAAGGTGGGCGCGGTTCCCTTCCAGGGACAGCGGATCTACGAAGTGTTTAACGTGCAAGAAGCGGCTGCGGTGAGCGGACACTTTCGCCAGGCGCTTGTGGATGACCGCGACCTGATCATTGCCTGGGTGCGCCAGTTTTGGGCGGAGGCAGGTGAGAAAGATCGTGATCCCGCGCCCATGGTGGATAGGCGGCTGGCTGCCGGGCGCTTCTGGCTGTGGGAAGACGGCGAGCATGTGTCGATGGCGTCTCGGTCGGAGGCAGTCGCCAATGTCGTTCGTGTGCAGGCTGTCTACACCCCACCGCAGCGGCGCAATCGCGGCTACGCCAGCGCGTGCGTCGGCGCGCTCTCCAAACAGATCCGCAGAGGTGGCGATCGCTGCATCCTCTATACGGACTTGGGCAATCCCACATCCAACGCCATCTACCGTCGCCTCGGCTATCGCGCCGTCGCCGAAGTGCTTCGCTACCGCTTCGTGTGAGGCCCCTGCAAGCCCGCCGCTCTACAGCGCCCCGTTCATGTACAGCTCGCCCTGTTCGAAGCCGCGTTCGGCGTAATAGGCGCGGGTGCCGGTGGCGGCGATGACGCTGATGCGGCGGAAGCCTGCCTCGCGGCTGATGCGTTTGGCCGCGTCGATCAACTGGGTGCCCAGACCGCGATGTTGGGCCGGGCCATCGCTCTCCGCGCCGATGCCCAGGGCCGGGCCATAGACATGCACCTCGCGGATCAGCGCCGCGCCGCGCAATTCATCCAGAAAGGCACGGCTGCCCGCGTCGGGCTGGAGCGGCAGACTCAAACGCAGGAACCCCGCGATCAGCCCCGGCTGCGCGTGGCGCTCGTTGGTGACAAAGTGGAGGAAATGCTCCTGGGTCAAGTCGGTGGTATAGACATGGTCGCGCAGGTCCACCTCATGCGCGGCGACGCGGCGGCGTTTGACCTCGCGACAGCGGATACAGCCGCACGGCTGGCCGCGGCGCGCCAGTTCCTCATGCACGATCTCGCGCAGGTTGCTGGCCCGCACCCCGGCTTGGATGTGGTGGGCCGGAATGTCGCGGAAGAGCCGGTTAATGCGCGTGTAAGGCGGGATGGTGGGCTTCACATCGGCCAGCAGAGCGACCAACTCGTCCAGTTCATAGGGGTGATAGTCGCCCGCTTCCCAGCGCTCATATAGCTCCGTCCCCGCAATCAACGAGCAGGGATAGATCTTCATCTCGTCGGGCCGGATGGCCGGGTCGTCGAAAAAGCGGGCAAAGTCGGCCCGGTCCGATTCAGCGGTCGCGCCGTATAAATTGGGCATCCAGTGCAGGTGCAGCTTGAAGCCCGCTGTACGCAGCAGCCCTAGCGCCGCGCGCACCGACGCCACATCATGCCCGCGCTTGTTGGCGGCGAGGATGTCATCGTCCAGGCTCTGCACGCCGATCTGCACCTTGGTGACGCCCAGCTTGCGCAGATGGCGAATCTCGTCGGGCGCGAACCCCTCGGGGCGCGTCTCGAAAACCAATCCGACGTTGGGGGGGGTAGCTGTCACCTTATAGGCCTGCGCCGCGGCCAGCGACGGGCTTTCCGCCAGAGAGGGGTCGCCCGCGGCGTTCATGGCATCGAAGCAGCGTTGGACAAACCACTCGCGATAACTGCGGCTGTACGCGCTCCATGTGCCGCCCAAGATGAGCAGTTCGACCTTGCCCGCGTCATGGCCGATGCTTTCAAAAGCGCGGATGCGGCCCAGGGTCTGGCGGAAGGGGTCAAAGCCGTCCCGTTCGGCCCGCTGCGCGCCCGGCTCATCAAAAATATAGCTCTTGGGCATGCGCCAGTCGTCGGGGCAAAAGATACACTTGCCGGGACAGCCCGCGGGCGCGGTCAGCACCGTCACCGGCGCGACGCCGCTCTGGGTGCGCATGGGCTTCATGCGGATGCGCTTCATGATCAGCGGGTCCGGCTCCAAGTCCCCTTCGGCGACCAGATGGCGGTAGCCCGCTACCAAGTCGGCTTTGGAGTAGAAGCCTTTGCCGTCTTTGGGATAGTTTGCCAGGATGTTGCGCAGCGACCGGGTGGGCGACCAGTCCGATTCGGGCATCTGCTGGATGGTCTGGAAGATCGCATAAAGCTCCGCGGCGTAGGCCGCGGGGTTAAAGGTGGCGCGGCGCTGCTGCCAAGCGGCCCCTTTCTCCCGCACGTCCGCGGGTATCTCATGTTCGGCTAAAATTCGTTTCATCCTGCTCTATTCGCTCATATCTAACCCGCGCGGGCGACCTGCTGCCCACGCGGTTCCTGCCGGGGCATCCGTTGCACAGACGCCAACCCATAGTATACCATAGGCAGAGATGAGAACGAGGGCGATGGACCCAGCGGTCCAAGCACAATTATTGGCGCTCAACCGGCGCTTTTATGAACAAGTGGCTGAACCGTTCGACGCCACCCGGCGCGCCACGCCGCCGGGCAAGGTGGCGTTGGCCGCGCGCCTCTTGCGCGCGGCGCAGGGCCAGGGGCCGGTCACGCTGCTGGACGTGGGCTGCGGCAATGGGCGCTTCGCCTGGCTGCTGGACGAGCAGGCCGGTGCAGACGGCGCAGCCATCCACTACACCGGCGTAGACGGCAGCGCGACATTGCTCGACGCGGCACGACGCCATACGCAGACGCTGCGCCATGTGAGCGCGCGCTTTGTCCAGGCGGACCTGGCGACGGCGGATTGGCTCACTCAAGTCGACGCGCCCGACCCTGGCTTCGATATGGCCGTTTGCTTGGCGACGCTGCACCACTTTCCCGGCTTTGATCTGCGTGCGCGGCTGCTGCGCCAGATTGCAAGTTTGGTCAAACGCGGGGGCATGGTCGCCCTCTCGACCTGGCAATTCTTCGACAGCGCGCGGCTGGCGGGCAAGGTGCTGCCCTGGGAGACGATCGGCCTCACTGCCGACGCGGTGGAGCCGGGCGACGCGCTGCTGCCCTGGCAGCAGGATGTCTACGCGGTGCGCTATGTGCATCAGATCGACGCTGCCGAAGTCGCCAACCTGGCCCAAGCCGCGGGCTTGTCGATCGTGGATAGCTATCGCGCCGACGGCAAAGAAGGCAATTTAAATCTCTATACACTATTCCGCCGCCCGCCGTAGGCAAACCGAATCGGCTCGGTGGCAGGCAGCGGATCAAAGGCAATGGACGAACAGGCAATGATCATGACGACACAAGACTCTCGCTCCACCTTTCTAATCGAAGAATTTGGGCGGCGCTTTCAAACTCAGCCCACCTATCTTGCCGTTGGCCCAGGCCGCGTCAACCTGATTGGGGAACACACGGATTACAATGACGGTTTTGTGCTGCCGGTGGCGATCAAGCGCGACATCCGCGTGATCCTGCGCCCGCGCAGCGACCGGCGCGTCAACGTCTTTTCGCTGGAATATGACGACTGGTACGAATTCAGCCTGGACGAGTTGCGCTTTAACCCATCCAAGCTGTGGGCCAACTATGTGCAGGGGGTGGCGTGGGCGCTGGAGGAGTTGGGTATCCGGCTCATCGGCTTCGACGGCATCATCAGCGGCAATGTGCCGCGCGCATCGGGCCTGAGCAGTTCAGCCGCGCTCGAAGTCGCCACGGCACGGGCCTTCCTGGCCGCGTCCGGCGCAGAGGGCAAACTGGACGGGGTGCAGATTGCGCTGGCCGCGCAGCGGGCCGAAAATCAATTTGTCGGCGTCAACTGCGGCATCATGGATCAGTTTATCAGTGTCTTGGGCAAGGAAGACCACGCGCTGTTGATCGACTGTCGCAGCCTGGAATACGAACTGATCCCCTTTCCGACCAATGCCGCGCTGGTGATCGGCAATACGAAGGCGAGCCGGTCGCTGGCAAGCAGCGCGTACAACGAGCGGCGCAGCCAGTGCGAGGCAGGGGTGGCCGCGCTCCAAAGCGTCTTGCCGGACATCAAGGCGCTGCGCGATGTGAGCAGCGAACAGTTGGAGACGCACAAGGACCTGCTGGACCCGGTGGTCTACCGGCGCTGTCGCCATGTGGTGCATGAAAATGAGCGGGTTTTGCATACGGTGGATGCGCTAGCCAAGGACGATCTGGCCGAGGTGGGGCGCTTGATGAACGCCAGCCATACCAGCCTGCGCGACGATTACGAGGTGAGCAGCGAAGCGCTGGATGTGATGGTCGACACCATGCGCAGCGTGTCGGGCTGTTTTGGCGCGCGGCTCACCGGCGCGGGCTTTGGCGGCTGCGCGATTGCCCTGGTGGAGCCGGGGCGCGAGCAGGCGATTGCCGACGCGATCTATGAACACTACCCCAAAACGGTCAACATCTGGCCCGAAGTCTACATGACCCAGGCCGGGCCGGGCGCACAGCTTTTCGAACTCTAAGCGCGCGACCGGCTGGGCGAT
>CAZZNG010000045.1:0-27355 GCA_964655505.1 uncultured Litorilinea sp.
TTCCGAGCCGGAGCTGCTGAAGAAGGGCACGCCTGCCTCCCCCGCGACAGCCTTCGCCAGCAGTGTCTTGCCTGTACCGGGCGGGCCGACCATCAAGACGCCCTTGGGGATGCGCGCGCCCAACGCGGCGAATTTAGCCGGTTCCTTGAGAAACTCGACCACTTCGGCCAACTCCTGCTTCGCCTCGTCCGACCCGGCGACATCGGAAAAGGTAACGGTGGGCCGGTCGGCGTTTTCAAGCTTGCGTGCGCGGCTGCGGCCAAACTGCATGGCGCGGTTCTGGCCGCCTCCCCCTGCTTGGCGCATGATGAAGATAAAGAAGCCGAAGATGAGCACCATGGGCAGCAGCATGATCAACCAGTTGAAGATCGCGCCGTTGTTGGGCACGCTCTCCACCACAATCGGCAGCGACTGCAGCCGTGCCTCGCTCACGCCCAGTGCCTTCAGCGTCTCCAGCAGGCTTTCGTCGCCTTCTTTGCGGCTGCGCCACTCTTCAGAATTGTCCAATTCCAACGTAATGATGTCGCCTTGGACGACGACACGATCCACTTGACCGTTGGCGACATAGCGGGCGACTTCATTTAGCCCAATCATGTTGGATGTATCGGTGGGCCGGCCAAAGAAGAAGCGCGAGCCAAAGAGCACCAAGACTGCCAACACCAGCCAGAACCAACTGCGACCGAGAAAGCTCCCGCCGCCGTTGCCGCCATTGCCGGACCCGCCGGAGTTGCCGCCGTTTGTCCGTTGATTACGAGGATGATTTCCGCCCGATGGGCGTTTTTCGCCCGGAGGCAGATTGCGATTTTCGGTTCCCATCGCACCTTTCCATATTCAGATCAGGGCCTCGGATGGATGTAAACGCACCGATCAGCTCAACACGGCTACGCCATCCTTGCACGCCTCAACCTACGCGACGGGACTCGTTACCCGCGTGGGGTAGCACCATGCTTGTCAGTGCAATGGCGCACGCGTTTGCCGCGTGCGTCTTTCCCGTCGCTGTCTACGAATTTTCAGTCTCTATAGACTGCCGTAAAGACCTGTTCTGTAAAGAACAGCTAAAGAATCGTCTTAACCGCTCACGCTTTTAACCACTTACTATATCGTGACGTTCACCGGACGGCCGCGATGCGGTGGAGATAAAGTGCGCCGCTGATAGGGCGCGCATCCCATCCGCCAAGTGCAAATGGCCCGGAACCAAGAAGCCGCCCGCACGCCTGCAATACACATGCAGGGGTACGCGCGGCCCAGGTCTACCCTAGTATAGCCGATACGGGTTGTTTGGTCGGTAAGGCAGATTTCTACTCGCCCAGTGCTTTTAACTCATCGGCAATGCTGGTTCCCACGCGGTGCGTCGGCGCTTTGTGAACCGGCGGCATATCCGCCGACACATGCGGATCGGGGCAGGATGCCTCGTCCGGCTTGTCGCTCAAACAGAGCAAGAGACAGCCCCGCTTGCTCAACCACTCGCTCAACTCGCATACTTCATTGGTCAACGTAATTTCATGGGCCAATAGTTCCTCAACCGGCGCGTCGTCGGCCATCTGGCCCATGCGCTCGACGGTGGCAATAAACTCCTGCCGCCGGAAGCGCTTGAAGGGCGTGGGGTCGCCGCTGCGCACGCTGGTGGTAACGGCCTCATGAACTTGGCGCAAATTCTCACCGCTGGACGGACGGATCATCAAACGGCTGTCGACCCAGCGCAAGAACTGCTCGAAGTTGTCGATGCTGTTGCTGTTGACCTCGGACAGGACTTCCCCATAGTCGATCAGCCCGGCATTCAGTACCATGCAGATATAGGCCAGGTAGTCCTGGTTGTCCTCAGTCAAGAAGTGATAGCGCGAATGGTTCAATTCGGCATAATGCTTCTCAAAATCGGCCCGGTCGAAGTTGTCGCCCAGCACAGCATCCATAGTGCGGAAGATGCCTTCGAGCCGCGCCTCGTTGATGACTTCATCGTTACGTCCCTTAGCGCCCAGCGCGGTCTTGTCGATGTCGACAATGGCGACGGTGCGCTGGTCCAAATGAAGCCCTTGTTCCAGCGTCCACTTGGCCCAATCACTGAGCGCAGCCCAGCGGTTGGCGCTAAAGATCATTTGCCTGTCGATCTCGGCGACAGCATCCTCGTTGAGCTTTTCCGAGCCGATAAAACAGCTTCCATTCCATTCGCTGACTTCGCGCATATTGGCAAAAGCGGCGCCGTCGTTGAAGAACGTGTCGCCGACGAAGAGAATTTCGCTGAGTTCCGTGTTCACCTTACGCAGCGCCTGTGCTTGCTGGGCAAACCACAGAGCCGCTTTGGCATAGTCCCGGTCTTGCTTGCGCGGGATGCGATCCTTGGGGATGTCCAACTTGTAACCGGACGCTTTCAGCCCCTTCAACTTTGGCTCTAGTGGCTCTAAATTGCGATAGATCACCAGATCGCCAAAATAGTCTGCCAGTTTGGCCCGCCCGTAATTCCTAAGCACTGTTTTTGTCCGTTCGGCGGACAGTGCGTTGGTGGTCGACGGAGTACTCACGATGATTTACCCCCTGTGCTTCATCAAGCTTCCCAGGGGAGCGCCGATACCCCAACATCCGATACCCTAACATGATGACTGGTATAACCTCGCCGGTCTTGTACCTTTCGGCAATGCAGAGTATCAGCGCCCCTAACCGTTCGATACAGGCTACGCTGCCTGTAGTGTCTGGGCCAAAGCCGCTGCTTCGGCGCCTAGGTGCCCTTGCGCAACCAACAGTTCCGCATTGAGCAAGCTGCCACCCGCAGCCCCGCGGATGGTGTTATGGCCTAGTAGTACAAATTTGTAGTGCAGCAGCGGGTCCGGGCGCAGCCGTCCGATGACGGTTGCCATGCCGGGCACGCTCCCTTGCAAGCGATCCAGCCGCGGCTGGGGCCGGTCTTGGGCCGGATTGACGATGATAGCCGGCTGGGGCGCACTGGGTAACCCCAACTGCTGCGCCAGCGGGCGGTAGTCAGTCCAAGCCTGTACGATCTCGGCCTCGCTTGGCCTACGCTTAAATTCTACGCTTACAGCTTCTAAATGTCCATTCCGCACAGGAACCCGATTGCAGTGCGCGCTGACAACGAAATCGGCGTTGCGGATGCTCTCCCCTTCAAAGCGCCCCAGGAGCTTCTGCGGCTCCTTCTCTTCCATCTTGTTCTCTTCGCCGCCGATGTAGGGGATCACATTGTCGAGGATATCCATGCTGCTGACGCCGGGGTAGCCCGCGCCGCTGATGGCCTGCATGGTGACGACAAAGACTTTGGACACGCCAAAAGCCTCGTGCAGCGGGTGCAGGGCGCTGACCAGGTGGGTTGTGCTGCAGTTGGGGTTGGTGACGATGAAGCCGTCCCAGCCGCGGCGGCGCTTTTGCACTTCGATCAATCCCAGATGTTCGGGGTTGACTTCGGGGATCAGCAGCGGCACGTCCGCTTCATAGCGGTAGCTGCTGGCATTCGAGCAGACGCCGTAACCGGCGCGGGCAAAGGCCTTTTCGACCTCGGTCGCCGTGTCCGAGGGCAGCGCGCTGAAGACCAACTGCGCGTCAAAGCCCGGTTCGCAAGGCTGCAGCACCACGTCGCGCAGGTGCGCGGGCATGTCGCCGCGAATGTTCCAATTGCAGGCGTCGGCATAGCGCTTGCCTGCGCTGCGATCCGAAGCGCACAGCGCCGTAATCTCGAACCAGGGATGCCCCTGCAACATCTGGACAAAGCGTTGGCCGACTGCGCCCGTTGCGCCCAAAATGCCAACTTTAATCTTGGAAGCCATAGGTATTCGTTGCTCCATTAGTCAGATACGACGGCCAACAGCCACCCGATACGCAGTGCGTAAACCGTGCGAAACGCGCTCCCGGCGCGCCAGGTCGCACAGCAGACGGTGTGGCTAGGCCGTATAGGCCAATTCAATGATGTCGCTCAAGACCCCTGCGGCGGTGGCGGCTGTGCCCGCGCCGCGGCCTTGAATGACCAATGGGGTGGCATTGTAGTAGGTGGTGGAGAAGGTCACCAAGTTATCAGTCCCTTGGAGCAGCCCCAGCGGGCTGTTGGCTGGAACCACCACCGGGCCGACGCGACAAGCGCCGTCCTCGACTTGGGCGGCATAGCGCAGCACGCATTGGCGCGCCGCCGCGGCCTCGACTTGCTCGGCGAAACCGGCATCCAACTCCGGCAGGGCTTGCATGAACTCGTCTACGCTTAGATCGTCCATCTCCGCCGGATACAGCCCTTCGACGGACACTTTGTCCATGTCGAGCTTCCACCCCATCCCTCGTGCCAGGATCAGCGCCTTGCGGGCTACATCGACCCCACCCAGGTCATCACGCGGGTCAGGTTCGGTATAGCCGAGTTTGTGCGCTTCGCGCACAACCGCGCTGAAGGACTCGCCTTTCTGGAGTCCTGTCATCACATAGCCCAGCGTGCCGCTAAATGCGCCGTCGATCCGCTCGATCTCATCCCCGCTGCTCATGAGCCGGTTGAGCGTGGCAATGACCGGCAGCCCGGCCCCCACCGTGGTTTCCCAGCGGGTACGGCCAAGATGGCGCACAGCAGCACCGTTGGTGGTGACACCGGCTGCAGTCAGCCGGTCATACACCTCCTGGTCCATCGTCAAGGGTTTCTTATTGGCCAAAACAACCTTGTACCGCTTGTCCAACGCATAGAGCAAGGCATCGACTGTCGTCTCGCTGGCGGTGCAATCGACCACGATGGTCCCGGCGCGGCCTGCAATATCAACGATACCGGCCAGGTCGCTCTGGGTTCCGCCCATTGGGTGATTGGCGAGCCGCTGCCCGGCAGCCTTGGCGGCAACCAGTTCGGCTAAAAGGTCATCGTCCAGCCCATCACCGGAATCAATCACCGCGCCGTCGCTGTCACAGACAGCCAAAAGCTGTAGATTCAGCCCATATTGCAGCGCGTGAAACCCTCGTTGGGCCACGATCTGCTGGATAAGCTCCCGGCCAACGCCCCCTACACCAAAGAGAATGATCGGCAGATTCTGCATTGCTTGCTCACACGTTTTCTGTCTGCCGGCGCGCCCGCGGGCTACGCCAACGTTGTTTGGACAAAACCAGGGGACCGGCAAAAGATTTTGCTTGCCGACCCCCGCGGCACACTAAGCCTATTATAGCATAAGCGCAAAGGGGAAATTCAAACCGTGCTGGATGCCGCGCAGCCCTGCTAGGCCGTCAAGCGGCTGGCGCGCTGGGCTGTGGGCTTGTCCAGTTCGAAGATATCGTGAATCGCCTTGACCGCATCCCCGGCGCGTTCCGCGTCCACCACCAAACTTATATTGGCTTCGCTTGACCCTTGGGCGATGGCGATCACATTGATCTTTGCTTCGCCGACTGCCTGGAAGATGCCCGCGGCCAGGCCCGGTGTGCCGCGCATCCCGCTGCCGACGACCGCGATGATCGCCACGTCTGCATCGCCCGCGATCCGGTCGATGTAGCGGCGCTCCAGTTCGGCCTTGAATTCGTTGTGCAGCGCGGCAATCACGGTGTTGGCCGCGCCGTCGGGCACGACAAAGCAGATGCTCTGCTCGCTGCTGCTCTGGCTGATCATCAACACATTGGCCCCCACCGCAGCAACTGCGCGGAAGGTGCGCGCGGCAATGCCCGGCACGCCGATCATACCGCGGCCCGCCACGGTCACCAGGCTCATGCCGCGGATCGACGTGATCGCCTTGACCGTGCCCTGGCCTGCCTCGTCGTTGCGCTCGACAATGCGCGTGCCGGGGTGGTCGGGCTGGAAGGTGTTGAGCACGCGCAGCGGGATCTTCTTCTCGATGGCGGGCGTCACCGTCTTGGGGTGCAGCACTTTGGCCCCGTAGTAGGCCAGTTCAGCCACTTCTTCATAGCTCAGTTGGTGGAGGCTGCGCGCATTGGTCACGATGCGCGGGTCCGCGGTCATCACGCCGTTGACGTCGGTCCAGATCTGGATTTCGTCGGCGTCGAGCACCGCGCCAATGATCGCGGCTGAATAGTCCGAACCGCCGCGGCCCAAGGTGGTGGGCACGCCCTCTTCGGTCGCGCCGATGAAGCCGGTGATGACCGGCACGATGCCTTGCTCCAGCAGGGGCAGCAGGTGCGCACGGCAGCGTTTCTCCGTCTCGGCGATGCGCGGGGCCGCGCCGCCAAAAATGTTGTCGGTCACGACGATCTGGGTCGCGTCGACATACTCGGCAGGCGTGCCCTGGGCGCGCAGCACAGCCGCGAGCAAGGGTGCGCTCAAGCGTTCGCCCAAGCCGCTGACGACATCCAGGCCGCGGTGGGTCAACTCGCCCAAGACGGCAATGCTGCTGCACAGCCGTTCAAACTCCAGCAAGCGATCTTCGAGAATGCGCCCCAGCGCGGCACGGGCATTGCCGTCGTCGATCAACTGCCCTGCGACCGATTGATGCTTGACGCGCAGTTGATCGATGGCATCGACGTAAAATGCCTCGTCGCCGTTGGCCGCGCGCTCGGCTGCTTCGACGAGGAGATCGGTCACGCCACGCATGGCACTGGTCACGACCGCCACACCGGGCCGGGGAGTCTGCGCTTGCTCGGCAACTTTGGCGGCAACAATGGATGCTACTTGTGCGAACGCTTCAGCCGTGCCGACGGATGTCCCGCCGAATTTCATGACCAACATGTGATTTTTCGATGCCCCCACCTTTGTCTGCGCCGTGCCCCGGCCATGCGTGCGGTGTGCGGCGGCGTGGCGCAAGTGAACTTGATTTTGATTGACGATTTGTACTTCTTTTTTATGCTTCTTTTTGGCCGGGTTTTTGGCCGGGCAAGTGGATCAAAAAATCCCCCCACCCATATAAAGAGATGAGAGGATTGCGTAATCCGCTTTCGCTCAGCGCGTCTCTCATCTTCCAGATGACTCTGCCGGACTTGGCACCTTGTTCCAGCCGGTAACGTCACCGACCGTTCCAGGTTGCCGAGGCTTCATCGGGCCGGTCCCTCCACCTCTCTGGATAAGAGCGTACGATTCAATTGTTGCCCCCCGACATACATGTATAAATGGCGCGGCACAGTGCTGTCAAGTTTATACAAGTTTGTTGACACAATGACATTGAAACCGAAATTGCGACCAAAGCCGAAGCGATGCACAGCCAGCCGCCCCCAAAGGGCCGGGCGGCTTAATCCGACACCAGATGGGCCGAGAGCCAGATTTCGATGCCGTCCGCGGGCACGTCTACCTGTTCGCCGCTTTCCAAATCTTTGACGGCAATCACCCCGGCCTCGATCTCGCGCGGGCTGATCAGCAGCGCATAGCGAATCTTGCGCTCGTCGGCATATTTGAACTGTCGCCCGTAGCGGTCGTTGTCCGGATAAAGATCAACGCGGAAATCGGCGCGGCGCAAGCGTTGGGCCAAGTCGATGCTGGCGTGCATGGTGCTGTCGTCAAAGACCGTCACCAGCACTTGTGGCTGACCCGCCAGCCGCGGGGGGAACATCTCCTGCTCTTCCATCAGCAAGAGAATGCGTTCCAGGCCCAGGCTGAAGCCGCAGGCAGGGATCTGCTGCCCGCTGAACATGCCCACCAGGTTATCATAGCGCCCACCGCCGCCGCCCGACCCACTGAAGCCAGGGAATTCGACCTCGTAGATGGAGCCGGTATAGTAGCTCAGGCCGCGCGCCAAGTAGGGATCGATACGCAGGTAGGCCGCGGCCGGGCCGCCGTCACAAAATGCCACGACTTTGCGCAGATCGTTCACGCCCTGGCTGCCGTTCTCGGACTCGCCCAACAGATGGGCGAGCCAATCCAGGCGTACCGTGGGATCGTCCGCCTCATCAGGCGCGGCGGCCATGATATCGAGCAGTTCCTGCGCCGCGCTAGGGGCAATGCCGCGGCTGTCCAGTTCGGCGCGCACGCCATCCAGGCCGATCTTGTCAAGCTTGTCGATGGCGACCAGGGCGGAATCCTCCAACTCCGGCGGAACGCCCGCCACCTCCATCACCCCGCGCAGGACGCCGCGGTGGTTGAGGCGCAGGTTAAAGGGATGTTCGCCGCCAAAGCCCAATTCGAGCAGCACTTGCGCGCCCGCGTTGAGCACTTCGGCCTCGACGATCGGGCTGGTGGAGCCGACGATATCGACATCGCACTGGTAAAATTCGCGGTAGCGCCCCCTGGCCGGACGGTCGGCGCGATAGACCGGCTGGATCTGATAGCGTTTGAAATGGCGCGGCAGGTCGTTGCGATAGTGGGCGACGACGCGCGCCAGCGGCACGGTCAAATCGTAGCGCATCCCTGCGTCGCTCACACTGTCCTGGGTGGGGTGATCGCGCAGCGCGCTTTCCAACTTGTCCCCGCGCTTCATCACGCGGAAGATCAGTTGGTCGCCTTCTTCGCCATACTTGCCGAGCAGTGTGCTCAAGCGCTCCATCGTCGGCGTTTCCAGCGGCTCAAAGCCATAGCGCTGGTAGACGCGCGTCACGATGTCGATCACATAGTTGCGCCGCAGCACATCCAGCGGCAGAAAGTCACGCATCCCGCTTAGGGGGGCAGTGTTGATCTTTGCCATCAGACCTCTCGTTACGAATTGCTCCGCCGCTTGAGGCGGAGTTACCCCATCAATGCTCCGCCACTTGAGGCGGAGTCTTGTCGAACTTCCAAGAAGTTTTATGAAAGCTAAGAAATTAATCGGGTAATCAGGATCCTGGCAAAACCGATCCGAAAGGCGGTTCTTCCGGGACGCTCGGAGCGTCCCGGGAAGGTACATCCCTAAATGAGTGGGATCACCCTGTTAATTCCTCAACGTACATGAACTTCCCGGACGTTTAGCGCAGTCCCTATCCAACGTCTGCGAATCTTCCCCGAACGTCGACCTTACGCGACCGCGGCTGCCGGGTCGGTGTAGGTCAGACCAAAGGATTCGGCCACCGCTTCATGGGTGAGCATTCCCCGGTGAATGTTCAGCCCCTCTTGCAGCGCGGGGGATCGGCGCACAGCATCCAGCCCCTCGTTGGCAAGCATCAGCGCATAGGTCATGGTCTGATTGACCAGGGCGAACGTGCTGGTGCGCGGCACCGCGCCGGGCATGTTGGGCACGCCGTAATGCACCACATCATCCACCACATAAATGGGATCGCTGTGGGTGGTGGGCCGCGTCGTTTCGATGCAGCCGCCTTGATCGACCGCGACATCGACAATCACCGCGCCTTTGCGCATACTGCGCAACATCTTGCGCGTGACCAGTTTCGGCGCGCGGCCGCCTGGAATCAAGACCGCGCCGATGACCAAGTCGGCCTCCAACACAGCGCTCTCGACGTTGTATTCATTGCTGGTGCGCGTCTGGATGCGCCCCTGGAAGATATCATCCAGGTAGATCAGACGTTCATGCTGCAACTCCAACACGGTCACCTGCGCGCCCATGCCCAGCGCGACTTTGGCCGCATTGGTTCCGACTGTGCCGCCGCCCAAGATGGCGACATTGGCCGGAGCCACGCCAGGCACGCCGCCGAGCAGTACGCCGCGCCCGCCATGATGGCGCTCTAGATAGGTTGCGCCGATCTGGGTCGCCATGCGCCCCGCGACCTCGCTCATGGGCATGAGCAGGGGCAGTTTGCCTTCGATCTGCACCGTTTCATAGCCGATGGCCGTAATGCCGCTCTCCAACAGCACATCGGTCAGTTGCCGGTCTGCCGCAAGATGCAAGTAGGTAAAGAGAATCTTGCCTGGCTCCAGATAGGGGTACTCCTCTGGAGCCGGTTCTTTGACCTTGATGATCAGTTCGGCGGCCCAAGCGTCCGCGGCCTGGGGCACGATGTCGGCCCCGGCTTGGCGGTATTCTTCGTCATCCAAGAAGCTGCCCGCGCCCGCGCCTGCTTGCACCAAGACGCGATGGCCGCGGCGCGTCAACGCCTGGACCGCGCCCGGTGTCAACCCTACCCGGTTTTCGCCGTCTTTGATCTCCTTTGGCAACCCGATCAGCATGAAAGATTCCTTGAGGGCTTCTGCATTCTACCCCGTAGCCTGTGCCTGGATGGCCGTATCTTTACCAAATATCTCTACCCGTGCGCGCGCAAGATACACGCGCGTTGCAGGGGAGTGTAACAGGTGGGCGGCTTCCGGGCAAGAATTTCAGGGGGTAACTGGCCTAGACAAGCTGCTGCGCCTGCCTAGTATGGGCAAGCAAGACGGGATAAGCGGGAGGTTTGCCAAAGCAGCCCATTGAGGCGACAATACGGGCGCATTGTCAAGCGCTGAATTTGGCTTCATGCGCCACTGACACATGGGTATGACACACGGTCATGACACACAGTAATGACACCACAGCAACGACGCGACTGTAATAATGCCGCTGTAATGACGCGCTTGCCTAGAAGAAGCAGGCGAGAAAGGATTGCCGCATGTCGCTCGATCAGACCCCGATTGAAAGCCCGACTGAATGGGTCGCCGACCATGTTCGCCGCTATGTCGAAACCGATGGACAGGACGGGCATCTATTCAGGGGGAAGTATCCTGCACTGGTCTTGACCACCCTGGGGCGTAAGTCCGGCAAGCCGCGGCGTCTCGCCCTAATCTACGGGCGCGATGGCGATAACTATGTGGTGGTCGCGTCCAAGGGCGGCGCGCCCAAACATCCGGAATGGTATTTGAACCTGCGCGCCCATCCTGAGGTAAAGGTGCAGGTCATGGCGGATCGCTTCTATGCCAATGCGCGGCCTGCAACGCCGGAAGAATACGGCGCGCTCTGGGACAAAATGGTCGAGATCTTTCCGCCTTATGCGGAGTATCAGCAAAAGACGGACCGCAAGATCCCCATTGTTATCCTCGAACCAGTGCGCCCCGCTGAATAGTTCAGCGTAGCGCAAACGCACGGCGCGCTATCGAGCAGTCGGGGCATAGGACACAGCGAATCGCTGTATAGATCACTGCAACAAGGAGCAGCGTGGCAGAGAGCAACGACCACAAACAGCCGAGCGCATGGCGGCGAATCGGGCGCACCCTCCAGCAGAACCTGGCAGCGGCATGGGATCGCTTGGGCTGTTGGCTCGCCAATCAACGGCGGCGTCTGCTGCGCGGTCGCTTGGCCGATTACGTGGTCATCGTCATGGACCATGCCGTCTCTGAACGCGCGCCGGTCCTGCCCTGGTGGTATGCCTTTGTGCCCGGCATGAAGCTGCCGTTGAGCCTGGAGTATCTGCACGATGCGCTGCATCGGGTTGCTATCGACCCCGATGTGCGCGGCGTGGTCTTTTTAGTCAAAGCCCCTGCGCTTTCCCTCTCCCAAGCGCAAAGCATGGCCCAACTTTTCGAGCGCTTTCGCCAATGGGATCGGGCGGCATACGGCCCCACGGCTCGACCCGAGTCGATCCGGCCCAAACGGATCATCGTGCATCTTGAACAGGTGAGCGCAGCGAGCTATGTGCTGGCGTGCGCCGCGGATTGGGTCGCCATGCCGCCGCTCACCACCTGGGATGTGATGGGACTGCGCGTGGCCCCAACCTATTGGCAAGAGACGCTGGCACGGCTCGGCCTGCAGTTCGACGTGGTGAAGATCGCGCCGTGGAAGACCGCAGCCGATACGCTGACGCGCAGCAGCATGAGCGAAGCTGAGCGCGAACAGACGAATTGGCTGCTCGACAGCCTGGCCGATGACATTGTCTGCGCCATCAGCCAGGGCCGCGACCTGCCGGAAGAACAGGTGCGCGAGTGGATCGACCAGGCCCCGCTCTCTGGCGAGCAAGCCTTGGCCGCGGGCTTGGTGGACGCGCTGGCCTATGAGGATCAACTGGCCGAACTGCTGCGCCCCGCGGATCAAGCAGGAGGCAAACCGGTCACGCTCAAACCCTACAGCCAGATGCGCGGCCTGCTCTATCACCGGCCCCGTCGCCGCCACAGCCAGCAGATCGGCGTGCTGAGCCTCAAGGGAACCATTGTGACGGGCAAGAGCCGGTCGTTTCCCCTGCCGCTGCCGCTGTTGGGCGATGATCTAATGGGCAGCAGCACCGTCGTGCAGCAGGTGCGCGGCGCGCGCAAAGACAAACATCTGGCCGCGGTCATTGTGCATATTGATTCGGGCGGCGGGTCGGGCATTGCCAGCGACCTGATCTGGCGCGAACTAACCCTGCTTGCCCAAGAGAAGCCGGTCATCGCCTATATGGGCAATGTGGCAGCCAGCGGCGGCTATTACATCGCCGCGCCCGCCCAGAAGATCATCGCCCAAAGCGCCACGCTCACCGGCAGCATCGGCGTGATCATCGCCAAAGGCGTTACCGCCGGGCTGCGCGAGAAGATCGGCGCGCACCGGGAGGTGATCCGCCGCGGGGAAAATGCGGGACTCTACACCGACGATGCTCCGTGGGACGCACGCCAGCGCCAGCAGGTAGAGGCGTCGATTGAGCACTTTTACGCCGCGTTCAAAGAACGGGTGGCAGCCGGGCGCGGCATTGCCTACGAGCAGCTAGACCCGATCTGCAATGGCCGCGTTTGGACGGGCAAACAGGCCCAGGCCAATGGCTTGATCGACGAGGTGGGCGACTTCATCACAGCCTATCGCCACGCGTGCCGCGCCGCGGGGCTGGCCGAGGACGGCAGCGTCAAGACCAAACAGCTATCGACGCCGCGCAGCCGCTTGATGGCCGAGCCTGTCGCGCCCGCGCAGGCATTGGCGCGGCTGCTGGGCCATGCGCCCGCGGCAGAGTGGGCCGCGGCGCTGCTCGGTAATGAATGGCTGCGCCTCTTGCAGCGTGACCCGGTCTGGTTTATCGCGCCCGATCTGCCCCGGCTCGACTGAGCGCGACACAGGTTCCCCCGTGCTTTGGCGCTCGCCCGCGGCCCATGATACCCTGGGGCTATTTGGAGCATGATCTCCTGGACGCTGCGAGCGTCCGGGAAGATCACCCGAGTTTCATTTCTAACACTGTTTTCAACTATGTGAGACGATTCGCTCTATGCTCGATGTCGCCAATCTGCGCCGCCAGTTTCCGGCCCTTTCCGAACGATACAATGACCGTCCCGCTATTTACTTCGACAACCCCGGCGGCACGCAGGTGCCCCAGCGGGTGATCGACGCGATGGTCGATTACCTGACGCGTCGCAACGCCAACACCCACGGCGTCTTTGAAACAAGCCGCCGCACCGATGCGGTGATCGACGCCGCGCGCCAGGCGATGGCCGATCTGCTGGGGGCCACCCCCGACGAGATCGTCTTTGGGGCCAACATGACGACGCTCACCTTTCACTTGAGCCGGTCGCTGGCTCAGATCGTCCGCGCCGGCGACGAGATCATCGTCACACAGACCGACCACGACGCCAACATCGCGCCGTGGACTGCGCTGGCGCGCGAGACAGGGGCCATGCTGCAGGTAGCCGAGGCTGATCTGGAAACTTGCACGCTCGACATGGATCACCTGCGCTCGCTGATCAACCACCGCACCAAGATCGTGGCGGTTGGCTACGCCAGCAACTTGAGTGGGTCGATCAATGATGTGCAGACCATTGTCGAATGGGCGCGCGAAGTGGGCGCGGTCAGTTTCATCGACGCGGTGCAGTACGCGCCCCACGGGTTGATCGACGTGAAGGAGTTGGACTGTGATTTCCTGGCGTGCAGCGCCTACAAGTTCTTTGGCCCGCATGTGGGCGTGCTCTACGGCAAGGCCGAGCACCTGGCCCGGCTTCATGCCTATCGCGTGCGCCCCGCGGGCGATGTCGCGCCGGGCAAGTGGGAGACGGGAACCCTCAACCATGAGGGCTTGGCGGGCGTGACCGCTGCGGTCGATTATCTGACCGAGATCGGCACGATCCACGGCGGCGTCCCCTTCGGCGCGGAACGGCGCGAAAAACTGCGCGCGGCCTGGGCCGAGATCACAGCCTATGAACAGATGTTGATCGAACGGCTGTTCGATGGGCTGGATGTGCTCAACCGCGTGCGCGTCTACGGCTTGACCCAACGGGAGGATTGGCCGCGCCGGGTTCCAACGGTTTCGCTGCGCAAGGAGGGGACAACGCCCCAACAGCTTGCCAGCGCGCTGGCCGCGGAAAACATCTTTGCCTGGGATGGCAACTTCTACGCCCAAAGCCTGTGCGAGGCGTTGGGCGTGGAGGAGAGCGGCGGCCTGCTGCGTATCGGCCTAGTCCACTACAACACGCTGGACGAGATCGACGCTTGCTTGCGCGTGCTCGAACAGGTGTAAAATCCTTACTTTTTGCTTAACATTTTGCGCCTTAGGGCTTTGTGCTTGGACTGTGCGTCCCGGCTTGGTGTACAATAGGCGTTGCGCCGCGCCCAACAAGCATTTAGAGCAAATATTTAGATATAGATGCAAAAATTGAGCGCGCGCAGGTAAATTCCGATAGATTCATTAGTAGATTGATTGGTTAGATTCTCATTGATTCGATTCATTGATTCAGAGGGTGATGTCCATGAAAAGTCCAGCAGAATGTAATAGCATTGAAGAAATCCGCGCCGCCATCGATGAGATCGACGAGCAGATCGTCGCCTTGTTGGGGCAGCGGTTTGAATATGTGAAGGCCATCACCCGCTTTAAGAAGACCGAAGAAGATGTGCGTGCGCCGGAGCGCTACAACGCTGTCTTGCAACAGCGGCGCGTTTGGGCCGAAGAAGCCGGGCTGAACCCCGACTGGATCGAAGAGATGTACCGTCTGTTGATCGGCCATTTTATCAACGTCGAATTGGAAGATCTAAACCTGGTACAGCCGGATCGTTCCTAACCTCATCCCATCAACATGACTCCATTGGCCGGGCGGCGCGTGGCGCTAGTCCATGATTGGCTCAACCAAATGGGCGGGGCCGAGAATGTGCTCGAAGAACTGGTCGATCTGTTCCCTGGTGCGCCCATTTATACCAGCATTTACGCGCCGGACCACATGCCCGATGCCTATCGCGCTTGGCCCATTCGCACCAGCTTCATGCAGCGTCTGCCCGGCGTGGCGACGCATCACCAACGCTACCTCCCCCTCTACCCGTCCGCTTTTTCGCGCATCGACCTGAGCGGCTACGACGTCGTACTCAGCAACAAGAGCGGCTTTTGTCATGGCGTACGCACGCAGAACGGCCCGCGTCGCGCGCTGCACGTCTGCTACTGCCTGACGCCTACCCGCTTCCTGTGGCTCTATGATCAGTATCGGGCGCGCGAGCAGATCGGCAGCGCGCTCCATGTGGGCTTGCAGCCGCTGTTGGTCGCGCTGCGCCGTTGGGATTGGGCAGCGGCCCAGCGCGTCGACCAGTTCATCGCCATCAGCAGCGCCGTGCAAGAGCGCATCTCGCGCATCTATGGCCGCGAGAGCGTGATCATCCACCCGCCGGTGGATACGGACTACTTCTCGCCCGATCCGTCTGTGCCGGTGGGGGACTATTTCCTGGTGGTGAGCCGGTTGATCCCGTATAAGCGCATCGATCTGGCTGTGCAAGCCTTTGCCCATCTGCCCGACAAGCAGTTGCTTGTGGTGGGCGAAGGGCGCGACTTGGCCGCGCTGCAAGCCGCGGCCACGCCGAATGTGCGCTTTTTGGGCCGCCAACCGCGCGACCGCATACGCGAGTTGCTGCGCGGCTGCCAAGCGTTCTTGTTTCCGGGCCTGGAAGATTTCGGCATTGCGCCGGTCGAAGCCATGGCTGTGGGCCGTCCGGTGATCGCCTTTGCCGGTGGCGGCGCGCTGGATACGGTGCTGCCCGGCGTGACAGGCGAACTCTTTGCCGAGCAGCGGGTCGAAAGTCTGGTAAGCGTCTTGGCGCGCTTCAACCACCGCTACTATGATCGCGCAGCCTGCCGCCGCCAAGCCGAACAGTTCAGCGTCGAAGCCTTTCGCCGCCGCTTGCTCAACTACTTGACCGAGGTGACGGCTGCCGTGCCCCAGCCTACCCCCGCGGCCACGGCATGGGCCAATGGCTAGGCTTCTATCTTGCGCGCCACGCGATCTTGCCGGCAGTTTCGAGCTTCCGGCGACATTCATCACCTTTCACGGCACGTGTTAACGTCAGACTGACCTATGGAACTACGCGCCTATTGGGAGATCATCCGCCGCCGCTGGTGGCTGCCGCTGCTGTTGGCTGGACTGGTGGCGGTCTTGAGCGCGATCCAGTTGCGCCCGTGGGCTGCGCCGCCGCCCAGCTACAGCGCATCCATGCGACTGTTGGTGGGTGTGCTGCCCGCAACCGATGCCGCCGCGGCAGCGTATGATCCACGTTATTATGCGTGGCTGACCAGCGAATACTTGGTGGATGATTTTACCGAGGTGGTACGCAGCGAACTGTTTGCCCAAGCGGTTAGCGCGCGGCTGGCGGATCAAGCGATCCAGGTGCCGCCCGGCGTGATCCAGGGCAGCGCCGCCACAGGCCGCCAACACCGCATCATCACCTTGAGCTTTGGCTGGCAGGATGCCGATCAACTGGCCGCGATCGCCGACGCCGCGGCCGCGGAACTGAGCGAAAACGCCCAAGTGTACTTTGAGGCATTGGGCACGCAAGGCGCGGGCGTGACCGTGCTCGACGGCCCGTCAATCGGCCGCGTGGGGCCTGGCCTGCGTGAACGGCTGGAATGGCCGCTGCGCATTGGGTTGGGGCTGTTGGTGGGTCTGGGCTTGGTCTTTCTGCTCGACTATCTAGACACGTCGCTGCGTACTCGCCAGGAGGTCGAAGCGTTGGGGCTGCGAATGCTTGGCGAAATCCCCAAACATCGGTAAGATGGGACGGCTGCAGCGAGGGAGACTGCTTGCAACAACAACTTGCAGAAAAAGGGTTGCAGGAAGAGGGTTGTGGAAGTGAGGGAATCTACCCGATGACGATTCAAGAATATCTGCGCATTTTACGCCGCCGCGGTTGGATCATCGCGGCCGCAGTGCTGCTGGCCGCGGGCGGTGCATTCGCCATCAGCAGCGTGCAAGAGGAGATGTACCGCGCCACAGTCTTTATCAGCACGGTCCCGGCGCGGCCCGACTGGGGCCTGGGCAATACAGCCAAGGACTTGATGCGCAACTTTGCGGCCAATCTACAGACGCCGGAGATCGCGCAGGATGTGATCGACCGGGCGCAGCTTGACCAGAACCCCTATGACTTCCTGGCGAATGTCGACGTTGTGGCCGAATCGAGCGATTTCACCATCAAGATCGAAGCGCGGGCGCGCGACGGCGAAGTCGCCAAGATCATGGCGCTGACCCTGGCCGACGAGTTCGTGGAGGAGCGCACCGCTTACTATGCCCAACAGGACCAGCGCGACCGCATCGAGGTGAAGATCCGCTCGCGCGCCATCGGCTATGACCAAATACAGCCCAAGCCGCTGGTCAACGCCATCGCGGGCGGCGTTTTGGGGCTGATCCTGGGTGTAGGCATTGTGTTGATCTTGACCTGGGCCGAAGCCGATCTGCTGCGCACACCCGAAGGGGTGGCGCGCGCGCTGGATGTGCCAGTGTTGGGGGCCATCCCCACGACGCCCGGTGTGCGCGAGGCGGCGCAGCCCGCCAGCCACCCCACGGGCGTCCCCACGCCCAAGACAGCCTAGTTTGTGACGATGCAGCGTGGGCGGCGCAGGGTCGCCCCGCTGCATCGTTTGTCTTTTCCCCTTGCCCTCTGTGCCTTCATCTGTGCCGCCTGTATCGCCGTCCATCTTACAGCCTGTGTCAAAGCGCGCATTGCCCGCAGCGTCGAGCCGTCCTGCGCTGCGGCGTCACCTGCCCCATGCGCTGCTGTCGCTGGCGATCCTGGCCTACGCGCTCGGCTTTGGCTATCTGACCATTGAGCGTTACGCGGCTTTTGAAGCGCGCGCGCTGGACATGGGCAACCTGAACCAAGCCGTCTGGAACACAGCCTTTGGCGAGTGGTTTCACCTCACCAACCAGCCGGGCACAGTCAACCGGCTCAGTCTGCACGTCGAGCCGATCCTCATTCCCATTGCCTGGCTCTACCGGCTCTATCCCGCGCCGCCAACGCTTTTGGCGATCCAAGCGGTGGTGGTGGCCCTGGGTGCGCTGCCGCTCTTTGCCCTGGCGCGGCACAAGCTGGCGAATGCGTGGGCGGGCCTGGCCTTTGGGCTGATCTTCCTGCTCAATCCAGCCATTCAAGCCGCCAACTGGCTCGAATTTCACCCGCTGACGCTGGCCCCGACCTTTTTGCTGGCCGCGCTCTATTTCCTTGTGGCGGGCCGCGAGCCGCGGCATGTGGCCCTCTTTGCGCTCTTTGCGCTGCTGGCGGCAAGCTGCAAAGAGGAGATCGGGCTGTTGGTCTTTATGCTGGGGCTGTACGCGCTGATCATCCAGCGGCGGGCGCGCCTGGGCCTGATCACCATGACGCTGTCGCTCGGCTGGTCGCTCTTGGCTGTGTTGGTGATCCAAAATCGCTTTGCCGCGGGCAATATCCACTGGGGCCGGTATGCCTATTTGGGCGAGACGCCGGGGCAGATGGTCTTGTCGCTGCTGACGCGGCCCGATCTGGTGTGGGCACAGTTGCAGGCCGCGGAGACGGGGCGCTATCTTGTTGAACTGCTCTGGCCGACCGGCTTTCTGGCGCTGCTGGCTCCGGAGATCCTGCTGCTGGCGCTGCCGTCGCTGGCGATCAATCTGCTGGCCGATTTCCCGCCCATGCACCAGGTGAACAGCCTGATCTATGCCGCGCCAATTGTGCCCTTTGCGCTGGCGGCGAGCGTATGGGGCGCGGCGCGGCTGCGCGGCTGGGTGGCGCGGTGGGGACCGCGCTGGGCCACGGGCGCGCTGATCGCAGCGGTGACGTTGGCGCTCGGCTGCACAGTGGCGGATCAAGTGCGCGCGGGCTATCTGCCGGGCGGAGGCAACTACTTGCCGCTGACCGTGACCGCGCATCACCGCCGCGCCGCCACCATCCTGGCCCAGATCGACCTGGACGCAGCGGTCAGCGCCCAGGACCGGCTCAATCCGCATGTGAGCGGGCGCGAGACGGTCTACATCTTTCCGCGCGTCGAGGACCCGCGGCAAGACGCGGACACCGTCTGGATCGACGTGACCGGCCCAGCCTGGCCCCAGCATCCCAATGACGTGCGCGCGACCGTGGACGATCTGCTGGCAACAGGCTTTGGCATTGCCGCGGCGGACGACGGCTATCTGCTGCTGCGCCGGGGCGAGACAAACAAGACGCCGGGGCCTGAATTTTACAGCGCTTGGCAGCGCCCCGCGCTGGCCGCGGGGTCCACGCTGGACGCAAGCCAGCGGGTGGACTTTGGCCCAGACCTGAGTTTGCTTGATGTGCAGGTGACCACTGACCGCTACGGCGAGTTGATCACCCGGTTGACCTGGCAGGCGAATCGACCGCTGGCGCAGGACCTGCGCTTTTATATCGCTTACTTCGCGCCCGACGGCACGTTGCTGCATGATTCCGAATTTTACCAGCCGGTTAGCGTCCTATGGTATCCTACCAGCGCATGGGAACCCCATGTGCCTGTGCAGATCACGACGCTGCCGTGGACGCTGGACGTAGATCGCTTCGTGTTGGGCGTGGGCGTCTATGGCGGCGACAGTTGGGCCGAGGGCGAACGCCTGTTGGTTAGCCAGATGGCCGCGCCGCGCCCGCTGCTGGAAAACGGCGCGCTGCTGCGGGTGGGCGGCTTTGTCCGCACCGATCCGGGGCTGTTCAGCCGGGCGGCTTGGGAGCCGGTGAAGTTGGCGCCTGACACGGCGCAGACCGCGCTGGATGTGCGCTTTGGCGATGTGCTGCGCTTGGAGGGCGTCACCCTGCCCGACCAGGTCGAAGCAGGCAGCGATTTGCGCTTTACGCTGACTTGGCGCGCCGAAGCGCCGATCCCGTTCGACTATGCGGTCTTTGCCCATTTGCTCGACGAGCAGGGCGAACGAGTGGCCCAGTTGGATTGGCAGCCCACCGACCGCGCAGGCGTCTTGCCCATGACCGCGTGGGTGGTGGATGCGCCGGTGGTGGACAGCCAAAGGCTGCCGCTGCCCGCGACCCTGTCGCCCGGTGTATACCGGCTCGCGGTTGGCGTGTATAATTGGCAGGACAACACGCGCCTGCCCGCGCACGGCACAGCCGTGCAGCCCGGCGATGTGGTTGAGTTCGGCCCCATTCGGGTGGAATAGCGTATAACAATTGCAATAATTCGCCCTTCCCACCAGTGTATTCTGCGGGAAGCGTTTGGACAGTGGCATATCATGCCGCTGATGAGTGGAGCAAGATGACCCAGTTAATCACCTTGTCGGACCCGCGCAGCCCCGCTGCGGAAGCCTATCAAAGTCTGCGCACCAACCTGGAATTTTCGAGCCTGGAACAGCCGCTCCATTCGGTTCTGGTGACCAGCGCCGACGACATGGCCGAAAAGAGCATCGCGGTCGCCAACCTGGCCGTTGCCATGGCCCAGGCCGGAGACCGGGTGACGCTGGTCGACGGCGACTTGCGCCGCCCGCAGCAGCATGAGATCTTCGGGCTGCCCAACCAGCGCGGCCTCAGTTCGTGGATCGCGGAGGAAGGGCCTGCACCCCTCCAGCAGACGCCGGTGGAAGGGCTTCAGGTGTTGGTCAGCGGCCCCACGGTGAGCAATCCGGTGGCGCTGCTCAACCGCAAGCGCCTGGTCGATATTTTGCATGAGTTGCAGGAGCAGGCCGATTATGTTTTGGTGGATGCGCCGCCGATCTTGGCTGTGACCGATGCCGCCATCTGGGCGGGCAAGGTGGACGGCGTTGTCTTGTTGATCAACGCGGGCGAAACCAAACGAGACCATGCCCAACGCGCCCAGAGCGTCATGGAGACAGTCCATGCGCGCCTGGTTGGAGCCGTCCTGCTCAATGCCGAAGCGGATGTCACCATGTCGGGCTATAATCGTTAGGCGCGGGAGAGGACAATCGCCATCATCGCTATCAAGACCGTAAAGATGAGTAGATCGACATCCACCCATCGAGACAGCGCATCTGGAGCGGTAAACGCCGAGGAGGAAGCATGAAGGGGCTTATTTTGAGCGGCGGCAAAGGCACACGTCTGCGCCCACTCACCTTTACGCGCGCCAAGCAGTTGATGCCAATTGGCAACAAGCCAGTCCTTTTCCGCGTGATCGAGGCGATCCGCGATGCGGGGATCGATGAGATTGGCATTGTCATCGGCGACACAGGCGAAGAGATTCGCCAAGCTGTGGGGGGCGGCAAGCGCTGGGGGGTCGAGATTACCTACATCCCGCAAGAAGCGCCGCTAGGGCTGGCCCATGCCGTGAGGATTAGCCAAGACTTTTTGGGCGATGACCGCTTTGTCATGTTCCTGGGCGACAATGTGATCCAAGGGGGGATCAGCCCCCTGATCAACCAGTTCGCCACCAGCACATGGAACAGCCAGATTGTGCTGACCGAGGTTGAAGAGCCACAGCACTACGGCGTGGCGGAGTTGGACGACCAACAGCGCATTGTGCGCTTGGTCGAAAAGCCGCGCGTGCCGCCCAGCAAGCTCGCCCTGGTCGGCATCTATATGTTCGACCGGCACATCTTCGAAGCGGTCAACGCCATCCAGCCCAGTTGGCGCGGCGAGTTGGAGATCACCGATGCGATTCAGTGGCTGGTGGATCGCGGCCACCAAGTCTATCCGTACATTCACCGCGGCTGGTGGATCGACACGGGTAAGTCGAGCGACATGTTGGCGGCCAATGACCGGGTGCTGGCCGAGATGACCCACCAGGTCAGCGGCTATGTGGACCGCGAGTCGCAGATCGACCACCTGGTGACGATTGAGGCGGGCGCGGAGATCATCAATAGCGTGGTGCGCGGGCCGACGATCATCGGCGAAGAATGTCGCATTGTTAACAGCTACATTGGCCCATTCACCAGTATTTACAACCATACGGTGATCGAGGACAGCGAGATCGAGCACAGCATCGTGCTCGACCACGCGCGCATCAGCCATGTACCCGGTCGGGTGCAGGACAGTATCATTGGGCGCGAGGTCGAAGTGACCTACAGCCCGATCAAGCCCAAGGCGTATAAGTTGACCCTGGGCGATAATTCGACAGTGGGCCTCCTATAGGGGGAGGTTGAGGTAAAGGGGAGATCGTGCCGTCAACAGCGGGAAAAGGCCCGCGTTCGTCAGAGACGAACGCCGAAACCAATCGGTTCTGCCGGCCCGCTGTCTTGACGTCGATTCCGGCGTTGGCAGCGGCGTTGCGGCATCCACAGCCACAGCGACGCGTGGCCGCGCCGCTGCGGACGCTGCTGCGCTACGATCCGCTCGTTCCCATGTACCAGGTGAAGACGGGCGGCGCGCCCGCGCAACCGCCCAATGGCGAACCGGTCAACCAGAAGGCGGCGCTTGACAAGGCAGCGATCGACGAGGAAGCGCAGGCCGCGGCCCATGTGCTGCTCACCGTGGCGGAAAGGCTGCGCCGCTTGACCACTGCCTACGGCGAATGGACCCAGTTCGACGCCGCGGCCTATTTCGACTTGACCGAGCCGCAGCTTGAGCGTTTGGTGCGCGTGGTGGAGCGGGTGACGACCGTGCATGTGCTCTTTGCCGCGGATCAACTGCTGCCTTCATTCCAGATCGCCGCGGCCTATTGGCAGGAGCACTTTTGCCCTGGCTACGGCGCGGCACGGGCGCAGTTGGCCCTGGACAGGAATTCTGATAGCGATCAGCCCATTGTGGTTGAGAATGAAGCGGTGCGGCGCTTTGCCGAAGTCATCCAGCCGCAGATGGTCGACCATTGGCAGCGGTTGGTGGATGTGGTGCAGGCGACGCGGGCGCTGTTGGATCAGGAGATTGCTTTTTGGGCCACCAATGGCGGCAATGAAGAACGGGCACGACGCCGCAGCGCTTGGGCCGAACCGCCCGCGCCCGGTGTGGACGCGGCGCTGCTGCCTGCGCTGGCCCATGTGCCGACGCTGACCCTGGCGATTGATTTTCCCTTGCCCGCCTACCGCCAGCCAGGACGGTTGCGCCGGTTGCGTCGCAGCTATGCACACAGGAACAAGGCGCGCCGCCGCAGTGGGTAGACGCAGCTTGATCTTGGCATAAAGGTTCAGGCTCGCAAAAGATTAAACAGCGGTGCAGCCGCGCGGCTGCATCCAAGGAGAAACTGCTGTGCAACGGATCATGGTCACCGGCGGGGCCGGTTTCATCGGTTCCAACTTCGTGCGCTGGCTGCTCGAACACGACCCCAACTTGCATGTCACGGTCTATGACAAGCTGACCTATGCCGGGCGGCGCGAGAATCTGGAGGACGTGGCCGCGCGCTTTGGCGATCGCTATGCCTTTGCCCAGGGCGACATTTGCGACGCCGAACGCGTGGAGCAGGTCTTGGCCGAACAGGACATTGACACGATTGTCAATTTCGCGGCAGAAACCCACGTCGACCGCAGCATTCTCGACCCGGACGCGTTCATCCAGACCGACGTCTATGGCACTTATGTGCTGCTGGAAGCGGCGCGCAAGGCAGGCAATCTGCGCTATCACCAGATCAGCACCGACGAGGTCTATGGGCACATCGAAGGGGACCACCGCAGCAAGGAGACCGACAACTTGGCCCCGCGCAGCCCCTACGCCGCGAGCAAAGCCGGTGCGGATCACCTGGTCAACGCCTATTTCATCACCTATGGCCTGCCCATCACCATCAGCCGGGGGGCCAACAACATCGGGCCGTACCAGTACCCGGAAAAGGTCGTGCCGCTTTTCATCACCAATGCGCTGGCCGACCTGCCCCTGCCGGTCTATGGCGACGGGCAGCAGCGCCGCGACTATCAATATGTGATCGACCACTGCCAAGCCGTGGATCTGATCTTGCGCCACGGGGTGATCGGCGAGACTTACAACGTGGGCACAGGCACAGAGATGACCAACCTGGAGATGGTCGAAATCCTGTTGGATGAACTGGGCAAGCCGCGCAGTTTGATCCAGCATGTGGAAGATCGCATGGGCCATGACCGGCGTTACTGTCTCGACGTGAGCAAGATCATGGCGTTGGGCTGGGAGCCGGACCACACCCACGAGGAGGCCATCCGCGCTACGGTGCGCTGGTATGTGGAAAACCGCGCCTGGTGGGAGCCAATCCGCAGCGGCGAATTCAAAGAGTACTATGCGCGCGTCTATGGCAACCGCAAGGTGCTAGACCGACCCTGATCGCGTTCCATGACAATCGTCAAGGCAGACCAAGACCAGCTTGGAAGCATCCAACAGCTTCTCAGGACGGCCCACTTTCGCTATGCAGACCTGGGCCAAGAGGATCTGCCCAGCCTTTTACGCCGTTCGCTGACCGCGGTTGGGCAAGATAACGGGCTGCTGTGGGGGTTTATCGGCGTACAGTTAGAGACACGCCCCACCACCATGCCCGCGGACGCGCCCACGCGCGCCCACCTGCGCGGGGTGGCGCTTGACCGTCGCCGCCGCCCCACCCAAGACATTCCCGCGCTGCTCGACGTGATCTTTACACAGGTGCAGTCATCCGAGTACCCGGTCCAATTCCTCTGCTACGGCGCGGAGACTTGGCTCGACGTGGCGCTGCACGCAGCGGGCTTTGACGAGGTGGAATCTGTTCAATTCTTTCAGCTTGAACGGCTCGAACGACGCGTGGGGTCGCTGCCGTCCCCCCCTGTCCACGTTGAGTTGATGCCCGCACGCCCGGAACAGCTGCTCGAATTGGCCCAGATGGATATTGCCGCGTTCCCACCGCTGTGGCACTTTGGCCGCCGCGACCTCTTCGAGATGCTCATGCGCTGCCGGGTGCAGGTCGCCATGCAGCAGGGCGAGATCGTCGGCTACACAGCCCTGTGCGCCAACAGCCAACAGGAAGTCCAGTTGGCGCGGCTGGCTGTGCGGCCCGACCGGCAAGGCCAAGGCATCGGCCAAGTGTTGTTAAATGACGCGATCCGCTATGCGGCGACCGCATACAAGGTGCTGGTGCTCAACACCCAGACGACCAATACCCGCTCACAGCGCCTCTATCGGGGCTATGGCTTCAAGCCGATTGGGACGCCGGTCCCCGTTTTGGCGCGTACGGTGTCCCCTGCTGCGCCGGCTGAAAGGCCCGGCAGCGTGCAGTCGGATCGGCTGTAATCGACTATAAAGAGAGCCAAAAAGAGCCGGGCACGTAAGTTTGCCTGATCTATTGGAAAACTGTTGCGCCGGATCTTGCGCGCGTTATTGTAGAGTTATCCCCATCACGCGAAGTTATCCACACAAAAAGCGCGAGTTATCCCCAATTAAGCCGGTTATCCGCAACTTATCCCCAGGTTCATGTGGAAAAACAGCGCCTTTGCTCGAATTTGCGCCCGATCATCTAGGCGCAAAGTGCCATGCGTCCCGCCCGCGCGCGTTGGCGGCAGCATCCCCATGCAATTGAGATTGCGAGGGCTCGGCCTAGCAGCGTCATGTACCCAGCGACCTATCAGCCTGCTTGCACACTTCACCCGTCGCGCGCGGCTGATTCAGGCGATTCAGGATGGAGCAATCCCCCTTAACATAAATCTGTGTGTATCGTTGCTTACTTGCCAATCGTCATCATTTCTAGTAAAATGGACAGTAGTATTGGTAAGTTAACAGGGTACTGGCATCTAGCGGCAGCGGACGCCCTCCTGATCAAGGAGCTGACCAGTCGGTGATTCGCCCTTTCCAATTTAGCGATATCTTTTTGATCCAACGTTTGGGTCGACAGGCGGCAAAGCTCAACCTTGTGGAAGCTTTGCTTCAGCCGCAGTCCGCATTTTGGGCATCACTCAGTGCCGCTATCCCGTGGAATGATGCCAAAGTTACAACCTATACGTTGCGCCAACAAGGCCACGGGTTAATTCGCTTGGGCTTTTTGCAGGTGCGAAAGCGCGGCGCACGCCCCGAGGCCGAAATTATTCGCTTGGCGCCCGATCTTGATTCAGCGTTGGGCCATCCCGCGATTTGGGAGAAGTTGCTGGCCCACTATACATCGGTCGCTGCCCAGCAGCAGATTGTTCGTCTTTATGTTGAAGCACCGGACCAACCGTTAACGGTTCACACCCTCAGCCATGTAGGCTTCCGCTCCTACGCGCGCCAGACCATTTGGCGGCTGCCCCACCACCAGCTTGCCGGTCGCGCATACAGCATTTCCGCCGCAATCCGTCCACGTGTCAAGGCCGACGACTGGGCCTTGCAGCAACTGTATATGCGTACTGTGCCTGAGACTGTGCAGATGGCCGAGGGGATGCACAGCGATCCCCCTGTCAAGCCACCGCTATTGGAGTGGTGGGGCGCGGGGATATGCAGCAGCTTTGTGCTGGAAGAGCGCCAGGAGATCAGCGGTGCGCTGCAGGTTGTGCAGGGAACGCGCGGCGTTTGGCTGCAACTGTGGGCGAATATGAACAGCCCGGACACGACCGTAGTCCATCAACTGCTGCGCTATGGGCTGACGCTTGTGCAAAAGCGCGAGCTAAATCTGCCCGTCTATGTAGGGGTGTGCGACTATCACGGCGGGCTGAGTTCGATCTTGGCCGACTATAGTTTTGCGCCAGTGACCGACCGGGTCAAGCTGATGCGCCCGGTGGTGAAATGGATACGCGAACCTGCGCTGGACAGCGTTGTCCCGCTGGAAAGCCCGGCACGCGTGGCGACCGCGCCCTTTGCGCGGCAGGAAACGCTTGCCGCAGCCGACGCGGCGCTGCCCGGCAGTGCGGCATACTGGGCCGCATATGAAGAGGGCATCGAACGGAGCCTCCCGCCCCAGCTTTTTCAGGGGTAGGTGCAGCGTAGCTTTTTCCGGGTCCAACGCAAGCCGGATCAACGGCATGTGGCGGGCCGTCACAACGGGAGCAGCCGTTTTGAACCGGCGGCTGCATCCCGCAATATAGATGAACCGTGTCACCATACACATTTACGCAACACAGGTTCTGCAGTACGTTGGATGTGTGGGCAGAATCGTTCACACTGTCGAGGCGAACATCGCAACCGAATGGGCTGCAAGGATCGGGATGTTTCCGGCTTGCAGCAGATAGGACGAAACCAAAGGAGGGCCTGTCATGTGGAGAGTTGTAGGGGAACTCGTGGGGTGAGTCCTGCGTCGGTGATACATGACGCAGTGATGCGTCGGTGACACCTGAACGCAAAGATAGAGACGGTAGGCGGCTGCCCTCTCTATCCGGTGTCTCACGGGGACCCTGTGTGACATCTGCGGTCGCTGTATCGTGCACTGTTGCACCATGCACCGTCCTGATACAGCGATACTTGCGCGGAGAGATGAACCCGGCATTGCAGGGACTTGTCCGCGCCCCGTGTATCGACCATGCGCACGGCACAACCACTCCGGCCTGATCGGACGCATTCCGCATGACCCGGCGTGTGGTCACGAATTCACCGAGGGACTGGTGCGGTGACTGATAGCGGCGGCTTCGCGTGAAGGTTGCCAGTCCGCACCGTTGTCCAGCCGGTGACTATCTTGCTTCAGAAAGCAGAGGCATTAGAACTAACGAATGGAATTTGCTCAAGTGAATCAGTTGCGTTCC
>CAZZNG010000046.1:0-27134 GCA_964655505.1 uncultured Litorilinea sp.
GGCCATTCTCAGCGAAATTGGGGTGAAACTCGATGTCATAGAGGCCCTGTTCCAAGAACGCGCTCAACACTTGGTCTTGAATATCGAGGAAAGGCTCTTCCACCAGTTGACCGTCAGCATTGACGATGCGGACAGCGCCATAGCGTTCGACGACAAAAAGCCGCCCGCTGCCATCGCGCGCGCTGACCACATTCACCGGGTCAAGAAACCCCTCCGCCACCTTGACCAACTGGATCGAAGCATCCACCGGCAGCGATTCGCCAGGCTGAACCACGGCGCTGCGCTCTGTGGGGATGGCGGGCGATTGGGATGCTGTGCCCGTCATAGGCTGCGTGCCCGTCATTGCCTGTGTATCCGTCATAGATTGCGTGGCAGTCATGGGCTGTGTTGCAGTCTGCTCGCCGCCTTCCTGGGTCTGCGTCATGGGCTGGCTTGCAGCCGGTTGGCCGCTGCTTTCTTGCGTCTGTGTGGTTTGCGCTGTATCTGTCACTGCCGCGGAGGGGGTGACAGCCTGATCGGTGGCGGGTGTCGCCTCCTCCTGGGCCAGGGCAGCGGCTGACACAACGGGGGGCAGTTCCACGGTGTCCCGCGACCTGTTCATCGACACAACCAGCATGACGAGAACGACGACAGACACCGAGACAAGAACAACCAACGCTGGCTTACGCATAAGATTCCTCCCTTTGAATCCGGACGAGCACCGTTGTGCACAAAACGCTGCAATCTCTATTCTTGCGGCCCGACGCGGATCAACACCGCGCAGGGTGCGGCGTGCGCGTCTCGATTGCGTGTCGACAGAGGCCGGGGACGCTGGCCCTGGAATGGGTATAATGCCGGAGAAGCAAATCGAACATCTTGACGGGTGCAGGATACAGCCGTCACTGTTCAGGCGAGTTGTAGACTCACGGTGGATCTACCGTAACACAGATAGAAGGCTGGACTTTTAGGAGAGGGTAGAGCGGCGAGGTACAAGGGGAGGTAGACAAAAAGGCCGCGGGGAGCGCCCCCCGCGGCCGCACAGCCTAGATTGATCACCAGCTAGATTGATCAGTAGCTAGATCGAGCAGCAGTGTATGCACATACGCTATGAGAGGGTGCTGCCTGGTTCAGTATGCGCCATGCCCGCGACAGCCTCCAGCAGATAAACCACCAAGACGCTGCCCGGATCGGGCTGATTTTCGGTGCGTTCACCCACCCAGGCTGCGCGGCCAATCTGGCTGCGCAGCGCGATGGCCGCATCACGACCTTGTCGCGCGGCTTCCACCGCCGCGGCCAGCGCATCTTCCAAACTTTGCCCCTGTTCGGTGGCCGCAACAAATGCCTCGCTGGCCGGGTGCAACGCATCCACCAGCGTCTTATCGCCTGGTTTGGCCTTGCCCCGTTCCTGGATGCCCAGGTTGGCCGCTTGCATCATCTGCGCCAGGAGCGCTTGATCCAGCGTGGCGTGGCCTTGTGCGGCCTTCCCCGCGCGCATGAACGCGGTGGCGATAAGCGTGCCCATGGTGCTCGAGGCAACGCGATTGATCGCCATGCCTGCCGCGGCCAGATACCTGCCCAAATCGTCACCTGGCGCGTTGGCTTCAAGATAGTCCAACAGCCCGCTTGCGGCCTTGGCGACCGTAATGCCTGTGTCGCCGTCGCCCAGCGCCGCGTCCAACTGGTTAAGCTGGTCGCGCAGCGTCATGGCCTCTTGGGCCACGCGGCGCAGCGTCTCGACCATTGTCGTCCCGGTAACTGGTTCCATCATCTCCCCCCGCTAGACCTGGGTAAAGAAGGGTGTATGCGCGGGATGGTCCAGCAAGCTAATCAACTCGTCGTCCAGTTTGAAGAAGGTGAACGACGCGCCTGCCATTTCCATGCTCGTGGCGTATTCGCCCACATAGGCGCGATAGACCTGCAACTGGCGTTCGCCCAAAAGCTGATGCACGCGGCGATAGAGGATATACAGGTCTTCCGGCGGGGTCGCGCCCAGCCCGTTGACCATCACTGCCAGCCGGTCGCCCGCGACCACCTCCATGTCGTCCAGAATCGTATTGGTCATGCGCTCTGCGATCTGGTCTGCGCTTTGCAGCTTTTCGCGCTGGACACCCGGCTCGCCGTGGATGCCCATGCCGATCTCCATCTCGTCATCGCCAATCGTAAAAGTGGGTCGTCCTGCCGCGGGCACGGTACAAGGCGACAGCGCCACGCCCATCGAGCGAATGTTGTCGAGCGCGCGGCGGGTCACAGCCTCCACCTCGTCCAATGAACCACCTAGATCAGCCTTGGCCCCGGCGATCTTGTAGGCAAAGACCAAACCGGCTACGCCGCGCCGCCGATCCGCCTGGTCTGCTGGAGCCGACGCCACATCGTCCGCCACACGGATCGTGCGCACCTGAATATCTTCGAACTCGGCCATCTCCGCGGCCATGTCAAAATTCATGACATCACCGCTGTAATTGCCATAGATGTACAGCACGCCTGCGCCCGCGTGGATGTGCTTGGTAACTTCGAGCATCTGCTCGGCGCTGGGCGAGGCAAAGACATCGCCCACCGCGCAGCCGTCCAACATCCCTCGACCCACATAGCCAAGAAAAACCGGCAGGTGACCCGAGCCGCCGCCCGTGGCGAGCGCGACTTTACCCGCAACAGGTGCATCGGCACGCACAATACAATGGGGATCGTCTCCGGCATAGCTCAACGCGTCGGAATGGGCCGCCAGCAGCCCTTCAAGCATTTCAGCCACATACTGATCGGGGTTGTTTAGGAAACGTTTCATAAGCCCTCTCGACTGGTTCGGTGGCAGGGTTCAAGCTTGGTTGGATAGGAGTGGTTGGCGCGCCGGGCACGCCAAGATGGATAGGTCAAGCCGTAGCAGCCTAATCGTATCACAATTTGACGAATTGGATCAGCCGCCTGTCACGCTCAAAAAACGACTTGACCGCAGCCAATTCGGTGGTAGACTGGGTACACTTCCGTATGATTCGGCCACTCATGGAAAACAACTGAATATCGGCAAGCGCGAGCGACATTCGCATCTGCCGCTCGCCCGTGTGCGTGGAGTAGCAGGGAAGATCTTCCCAAGGAGGGCCACAATGCTAGCGGAACTGGACACGCGCGGCCTCGCCACAGCGCGACAGTTGATCGCGCAGCACGACTATGGAGCGGCGATTGAGATGCTGGCTGCCTATGCAGATGAGCAGCACGATGCCGAAGGTCATGCGCTATTGGGCACAGCCTATTATCACACTGAGCGCTACGCCGATGCAGCCAAACAGTATGCCCTCGCCCTGGAACAAGACCCGGCCAACACAGATCTCCAAGCGCTGCACCAGCAGGCACGCGAAAATGCCGTGGCCGAGATCCATGTCTTTGTGCCGGATTTATACTATTTTGACCGGGACAAGCTGCTCGCCAAGGCAAGCGTGCGGCCTGGCGCGCTGCCCGCGCCGCCACCCCCCGCGCCCGCGCCGAACCTCCTCAAACGAATACGTCTCCGGCTGGGCAATGCAGCGGGAACCCTCGCCTCTGTGCTCATGGGGGGTGCGACTGAAGCCTATGGCCGCCTGGCCGGTTATCGAGATGCGGTCTGGACGAACTGGTACAACCGCCCCTTTACCCTTGCCATCCTGACGCTGGCCTACATGCGCGAGCGGCTCAACCGGCACAACCTCAAGAACACCTACTCCCAAGGCGTCTTGACCGGCTTCCAGCCGCAAGGGGAAACGCCGCCCCCTGGCGTCACCCACTTTCGCACGGCAGACGGCACATGGAACAACCTCGACGACCCCAAAGAGGGCGCGGCATTCACCCGCTTCATGCGCAATGTCTCCAACCAAGCCATCCGCCCTGCCAGCGACGACGAGCTGCTCTCTCCCAACCCCAGAGAACTCAGCCGCATCTTCCTCACGCGTCAAGGGGCCATGAAGGAAGTGCCTTTCCTCAACCTGTTGGCCGCTTCCTGGATTCAATTCCAGAACCACGACTGGATCAATCACGGCGAAGTCGTGCTGACCGATGTGATCGCCATTCCGCTGGCCGAAGATGATCCCGCACGGCGGCGCTATTGGCAGACGCATATGTTCGTCGGCAGGACGCAGCCCGACCCCACCCAGACACCCGGCAAAGAAGAGACGCCGCTCACCTTCATCAACGAAGTGACCCATTGGTGGGATGCTTCGCAAATCTATGGCAGCGACCAAGAGACGCAAGATCGCCTGCGCAGTGGCGTCGACGGCAAGCTGCGCCTCAACCCCGATGGAACGCTGCCGCTGGACAAAAAAGGCATCGAAGAGACAGGCTTCTTGCGCAACTGGTGGGTGGGCCTAGCCATGTTGCACAACCTGTTTGCCCTCGAACATAACGCCATTTGCGATCACCTCAAGGCGGCCTATCCCGATTGGGACGATAACCGGCTCTTCAATGTGGCCCGCCTGATCAATGCCGCGGTCATCGCCAAGATCCACAGCGTGGAGTGGACACCTGCCATCCTGCCCAACCGCGGCCTGGACGCGGGCCTCAACGCCAACTGGTACGGGCTGCTGACCAACCTGCTGCGCAGCGGCAAGAAGCGCAAGACCGTGGCCGACATCAACGTGCGCAACCCGGAGATGGGCGGCGTAGTGGGCAACCCCATCAACAAACATGGGCAACCCTTTGGACTGACCCAGGAGTTTGTCGAAGTCTACCGGCTCCATTCGCTGCTGCCGGAGACACTGAAGATCCGCCGCTTGGACCACGACGATATAGTCACCGAGATCCCGTTCCGCGAGACGCGCCAGGCCGGTTCCGCCAAGCTGACCCGCCACACGTCCATGGCCGATCTCTTCTATTCCTTTGGCAACCAGCACCCAGGGCAGCTTGTCTTGAACAACTTCCCCCGCTTCATGCAGGAAATGACGATCCCCGGCAATCCGCTTTTCGACATGGGCGCGGTGGATATTCTGCGCGCGCGGGAACGCGGCGTGCCGCGCTACAACGAATTTCGCCGCCAATTGGGGCTGAACCCCATTCGCACCTTCGAAGATCTCACAGACGATGCAGGAACCATCGCCAAGCTCAAAGCCGTCTATGGCGACCGGCCTGAAGATGTGGAACGGCTGGATCTGATGATCGGCACACTGGCCGAGGGCCATCGCCCCACAGGCTTCGGCTTTGGCGAAACCATGTTCCAAATCTTCATCCTCAACGCCAGCCGCCGCTTGCAGGCGGATCGCTTCTACACCGACAGCTACAATGAGGAGGTCTATACCAAAGAGGGGATGCAGTGGATCGACGACAGCAGTTTCAAGACAGTCCTCCTGCGCCACTACCCCCAATTGGCAAACACCGGCCTCGCCAACATCAAGAATGCCTTTGAGCCGTGGGATACGGACGAACAGTTGGACCTGGCGCGCCACCCCCTGCGCCAGTATGACAGGGAGACGCGGCGCGATCCGTGGGTGGGCGACGCCTATCGCTAAGTCATATACAGGGGCCGCTCAACAGCCCACCTCACTCGCCGGCTTGCACAGTGTCGGTGATCTGGTCGCGGTATGCCTCACCTTCGAACGCAAGATGCGCGCCGTCAGCCGCTTGCAGCCGCAGCGTGTGGATGCCCGGCTCTAGGTCCAATGTGGTCGTCAACTGACCTTGACCAAAGTGCAGATGCTGTTCGTCAAAGGGGATCAGTTCACCCGGCGCGATAAAGTCTGTGTCGAGCAGGATGTGAAAGTGGCCTGCGTTTGGGTGGATCTCCCCGGCTGGCTCGACGGCAAACCCCTCTGCCGCCATTTCGACCGCCACAGGTGAGGTGACCACCGCGCCGTCTTGTGGCGCAACAAAGTACACATTGGGCTGCGCCGCCTGCTGGCTCGAGACAGTGACGGTGATTTCATCGCGATAGGCCGCGCCTGCTAATGCAATGTGCGCGCCGTCAGCAAATTGCAGGCGCAGCGTGTGAACACCCGGCTCTAGGTCTAATGTGGTCGTCAACTGTCCCCGACCAAAATGACGGTGCTGCTCGTCAAAGGGGATCAGTTCGCCGGGCGCAATGAAATCCGTATCGATCAGAATGTGAAAATGGCCTGCGTTCGGATGGATCTCGCCCGCGGGTTCAACCGTGATGCCCGCAGCCGCCATCTCAACATCAAAGGGCGAGGTCACCACCGCACCATCCTCCGGCGCGACAAAGCGCACACTGGGCGACACGACCTCGCCATTCACCACGGTTACAGCCTCTGTTGTCGTTACACTGTTTGTTGTCGTTACGGTATTTGTGGCTGTTACAACACCCGCGGCGTCGCTCACCACAGCGGTCGGGCTGATCGGCGCGGCAGTTTCATCGCCGACCGCGGGAATCCAAAGCCGCTGCCCCACGCGGATGCTGTCTGGATCGGTAATGGGCGTATAGCGGGGATCCGATTCAGCTTTAGCGTTGGTCGCCTCGACGATGCGCGTATAGGCCGAGGAACTGCCCAAGAACTCTTGGCTGATGGTTGACAGCCAATCCCCGGCTTCAACCACATATTCCTGTCCATCTTCCTGCCCATCCGCTTCGGGCTGGGGGGCGTCCTGGTGCGGGGGCGCAGCGACGGCGACGGAAACCATCAAGAGACTCAACCACAATGTGGTGAATAGCAGCGCCCAGACCAAGCGCCATTGCATCCGCTGCATAGCACGCCCTCCATAGACACGATATTGCACACGCGTATGGCCGCGGCCTTGCCGCCGCAGGCCAACCTTACGTCACTGCCCGTCACTGACCAGCCCGAACGATGACGGAGATCTCGTCGCGGTACTGGTCGCCATCCAAGGCCAGGTGTGCGCCATCCGCGACTTGCAGCCGCAAGACGTGGATGCCCGGCTCAAGTTCCAACGTGGTGGTCAGTTGCCCCTGACCGAAGTGGAGATGGTTTTCGTCGAAGGGGATCAACTCGTCCGGCCCAACAAAATCGGTATCGATCATAATGTGAAAGTGACCGGCGTTCTCGTGGATTTCACCCGCAGGCTCAATCGTGATCCCCTTGGCGACCATCTCGACCGTAAAGGGTGACGTCACCACCGCGCCGTCGACAGGTGCGACAAAGCGCACCCCCTCTGGGTTGACCGGCCTATCGAAGACTACGCGCATCCCCATCTGCGTGTTGGCATCATCCGGCTCCATGGGCGCGCGGAAGGAGCAGGTAAGTTGATAGTGGGTGTAGTAATAGGAGCCGCCGCGCGCCACACGACGTCCCGTCGCGCTGCTGTCCTCGCGTCCATCGTCGGCGACATAGGGATAATCGGCGTAGAGGCTGCTGGTCCACTCCCACACATTGCCGCTCATGTCCAAGACGCCATAAGGGCTGGCGCTGCCCGAATAACTGCCCACCGGCACAGTATCCGCCAGTACATTGTCGTAGTTGGCGACCTCATGGGTGGCCGCGACGTTGCCCCAGGGATAGATACGGCCATCTGTGCCGCGACAAGCCTTTTCCCATTCGGCTTCGGTCGGCAGCCTGCCCCCGACCCAAGCGGCAAAGGTGTTCGCCTGTTCCCATGAAACGCCCGCGACCGGATGGTCGGCAAAGGCCGGATCGCGCCAACGTTCGCCGTTTTGCGGCGCGCTACAGACTCCTGCCTTGACACACTGGGCATACTGCCGGTTGGTTACCTCATTGCGCATGATCCAGAAGTCGCCGACCGCGACGGAATGGACCGGCCCCTCCACACCTGAGTTCGCGTCCGACCCCATGGAGAAGTCACCGGCAGGAATATGCACCGTCCTAATATTCGGCGGCGCGTCGATCTGGATCTCGGTTTGCACCACTTTGCGTGTATTGTCGGGCGTGCTCACCATCGCGCGCAGCCAGTATGTTCCATTTTCCACCGGCGCGCCATTGGGCCAGGTGGCGTTGTGTTGGGAAAAGACCCACGGCGCACAGTCGGGCGACAGCGCGCAATATTGCACACCCGCTTCAGGCAGCACAGACGCATCATGTTCTGCCGTGTACACAGCAGAGCCGTTAACCGGATCGATGACCTGCATCGTGACCTGCGCGATGCCGTCGCCGTTGTTGGTTCCCACGTCTGGATCATAGGCGCGCACCTCAAAGACCAGGCTATCGGTGACGATGCGCGTGCCGTTCTGGGGGCCAATCTGCGCGATGTCGATGACCAGCCACGGGTTGATGAGGCAATCGTCGATCTCTACTACCGTGTTACAGAACCCGCTTCTAGCTCCGCTGTAACAGGCAATAAGCGGCGTGATGGGAACCGTCTCATTCCAGAGCAGCGTATAGGTTCCGGCGTATGAATAGGGCACACCATTACGCAGCAGCGGCGTCTTGGTCTCGCCCAGCCAGAGCGGATACTCTGTGATCAGCAGATTATCATCGTCCTTGGCAATACTAATATCCCATTGGCGCGGGCCATCTTCGCGCTGGGCCAGCGTATCCAAGGCGTGGAACCCAAACATAAATCCATTTCTGCACGCGAGGATCGGTTCAACCGCGGCCTGGTGGTTACTGACTGGGATGTCGATGAATTCCAGAATATCGGCTGCAAACGCCATGCTTGCCGAGACGATGAGCGCTGCCAACGTGAGCGAAAGGACACCGAAGGCTTTAACCTGTGAACGGATCATCGCTGCCTCCCCAAAAGGTGCGAATGGGCTACGTTAACCACGACTTTGCTTCGCTGTTTTGCTTCTTTATGAATGTTTATGAGTGAACCAGTTCATACTGCGCGTTCAGGGCGGCGAAGACCTTCCTGGCCTCGGCCCGAAATTCATCGCCGCGCGCGCGGTCACCAGCCTCGCACAGGGCGCGACCCAACAGCGCCTTGACCTTCGCCGCCTCAAAGGGATGCCGGTCTTGCAGCGGCGGCAAACACTCTTCGAGCAGCGCGGCAGCCTGCAGGTAATCGCCGCGCGCGATCAGCACCTGCGCCTTCACGCGTCGGCAGATCGCCAAGTCGACGCGCTTATTCTGCTCAATTGCCAGTTCGATCGACGCTTCGGCAAAGGCCATCGCTTCCTCGATCTGGCCGGTCAAAAGCCTCAATTCGGCGCGGGCACTGATGATCAGCGGGAGGTGAAAGTGTGCATCGGGCGAGGCCGCGCTTTCGACCAGTTCTTCTGCTGCGTCCAGATGGCTTTCGGCGTCGCTCCAGCGGCTCAAACGCATATACAGCTTGGCAATGGGCAGTTGGGCCTTCAGTTCATGGTTACGCAGGTTGCTCCGCCGACTGCGCGCCAACCCGTCAAGCAGATACGCCAGCGCGGTCTCTGTGTTGCCCAAGTTGGCGTGGGCCACGCCCAGATTGACCTCCATGGCCGCGCGCACGGATCGGTCGCCGATCTCCGCGGCCAGCGCCAAGACCCGCTCATAGTCCTGAATTGCGCCTGGCCAATCGCAATCCAGATGTTTGATATTGCCCAACATCGCCAAGACGGTCTGCTCATGCCACACATCGCGCAGGCGACGGCTGTTCTCCACAGCCAGTTGGGCATAGTCGCGAGCATTCTCTAGATCAAACTGCACGACGTACAAGGCAACCAACCGTGTGAGCGCTTCCCCGCGCAGTTGGCTCGGCCCCGGCGGTAAACGGTCGAGGCCGCGCTGCAAAGCGGCCATCGCTTGCTCGACATTGTGCAGCCGCCGGTGCGCCCACCCCAGGTCAATATCGATCGCGGCTTCGAGTTGCGCGTCCACCGAGTCACCGGCGCGGCGCAGTTCGTCGGAGGCGCGCCGCAGCCAATCCACTGCCTCTTGCGGCTGCTCGTTATAGACAAGCCGCCCCAACCCACGAAAGACCCTGGCGCGCAGCAGGGCGACGTCCGGGCCATCGGCCATTGCATCCAACTGTTCGAGGGCAGTTTGATAGTGGCTGCGCGCCTGCTGGCTTTCGACGCGCAGATCGCAGATCTGGCCCAGCGCAAGCTGGACATTGACCCACGCCATTGGCTCCAGTTGGGCTGCGTTGAACTGCTCCAACAGGCGGCGCAAGCTGCGCATCTGGCCCTGGCTGATCAAGGGCCATAGCTCCTGCGTTGCCAACTGGGCCGCGCGGGAATAGCTGCCGCCTCGCTCATAGTGAATGGCCGCGCGCAGCAAATCAGGCTCTTCGCTCTCATAAAATACCGCCGCGGCCATGTGCATGGCGCGCCGTCTGCTGCGCCCCAGCAGATCATAGTAAAACGCCTGCACCATGGCGTGCTGTTGGTACTCGCGACCCAGCACCCCCTCGCGCACGATCAACAGGTGACGGTCGGCCAGTTGGCGCAGGATACGGCGCGCGCTTGCGCCATCCAACACGGCTTCGATAGCGTCTTGGCTGGCAGGGTAGCCCAGCAGCACCGCCACCGCAGCCATGACCGCTTGCTCCTGCTCCGTGAGCCGTTCTTCAACTTCGGCAAGGAGATAACGCTCGATGTCATCTGATTCGGCCAAGCGGTCGATGGCGCTGGCCGGGTCGGCCTCATGGCGCAGCACCACCATCGCCAGGATCATGAACTGGGCATTGCCGCCGGTGTGTGCGTAGAGTTGCTCGAACAGATCATCCGGCAGATGCAGCCCCGCGCCGGTGAGCAGCAGCCGGGCATCCGCAGCATCCAGCCCGACCAGGCTGTCCACTTCGTCGCTCTGCATGAGCGACGGAACCCGCCGCGCCGTAATGATCAGCGAGAGTGTCCCCGCGACCAGCGCGGCGCGCAGCCGCTCGACCAAGCGGATCAACAACGGATCGTCCTCGACCAGATGCAGATCGTCGAAGCAGAGCAGATAGGGCCGCTTCTCTAGCATGGGCAGCAGGTAATCAAAGAGCGTTTCCGGCGGAGGCGGCTGGCCGCCGGTTTGCCGGGCGCTCTGCAACATGCGCCAAAGCTCCTCCTGGCTGTGCCACGCCAGAAAGGCCGCCAGCTTCCAGATGATGACTTCGATGCCTTCACGCTCGCGGAAGCTGTGCCAAAAGATGAGATCCGGCTCAGTGGTTTGGCGCGCCAGGGTAGCGGCGAGGGCAGTCTTGCCGACCCCGGCCATGCCGCCGATAACGGCCAGGCGACGCTGAGCGAGCCGCTCGGCATAGGTGGCTAATTCGCGGGCGCGCCCGACAAACCGCGCAATCTCAGGCGGGCGATCCGGTGGGGGCGGCGGAGGGATCTCAAGCGAGTGGGTAACGTTGAGCGTGAGCGATTGAATGTTGATAATGCCGCCGATGTTGACCAGCGCAGCCTTGATCTGGTTTGCCAGCGGCGGGGCCAACGTGCCCAGGCGGGCGGCGAGGAGATTGGCCGCGTCAAAATGGGCCACTAGCGCGGCCAGCGCCGCGGCCAAGTCAGGGTTGTCGCGCGCATCGGCTGCAAGCTCGCGCGCCGCGGTCAGCGGGTCGTGGTCCCAAGACTGGACTGCGCGCAAAATGTGCTTGCTCTGGGGACCCGCAATGGCGCGGATGGCGTCAATCGCGTCGCCGTCGAACTCCTGCACCGGCTCGCGCACGGGCCAAAGCACACCCGTCGCTAGCAGACCGGAGGCAAAATCCACCTCCGGGGCCTGTGGCGCGAGTTGGGCCACCTGCACCAGCGATTCGGCCAACTGGCCGCGCCAATTTTCTACAAAGTCCGTGCTTGCAGCGTCATGATCCACAACGCACTCCGGCTGTATCGATTACTCCGGCTGCACCAGCAATTCCCCCCAGCTTGTAATGCGCGTCGCCATCGGCGGCAGGTCGGGATCGACCCCGGACAGCGGCTGCACAGCGCGCTCGAGGCTCGTCCCCATGATCTCAACCAAATCCGGATCCGGCTTGGCTTGGGTCATTTCCATCAACAGGGCTTGCACACGCTTGACCACCTGTTGGCGCTCGTCCGCGTGTTGGGGCGGCAGCGCCTCTAGCTGCGTCTCGAACTGCGTCACCAAGCGCACAAAGCGATCCACACGCGCCGAACCAGCAAAGGCGCGGCGCAGCGCCTCGAGCAGCGCGGCGAGTTGCGGCGCGTCGCCTCCTGCCGCAGCCCTCGCCGGGGCTGCTTCTTGTGCAGGGGCCGCTTTCAACTCGCCAAAGTCAAGATTGAAGGTCAAGTCGCCGCTAAAGGTCTGCTCGCCCCCCTGGTTGACAATCCCGGCCTGGATGCCGCCGACATTGAATGTCTGGGCGGTTGGCCTCGGTGCGGCGGGCGATGCCCTGTCCAGGGAGGCAGGTGGCTGCTCCGCGGCTTGGGATGGCGGCATGGCCGCAGGCTGCATGGGCGCGGAAGCCGCGGCTTCGCGCTGCTCGGCTGTGGCTGCAGTGTCCTCTACAGTGTTTTCTGTTGCGCTCTCTATCGGCGAAACCGCCTGCTCAGGGGCCTCAATCTTCCCTGTATCCACCACTGTGGCCGCATCACCTGTGGCCGCGTCAACTGTTGCAGCATCCAGCGTAGGGGCAGCCAGTTCGGTGCGCTCATCCGCGGTCGAGGCAGGCAGCGCCACGCTGTGTCCATCCAGCGCGGCGCGAAATGCTTGGGCCAATTCCCCACAGGAGCCAAAGCGATCATCGGGACGCTTTGCCAACGCCTTGAGCAGCACAGCCTCTATCGCAGGCGAAAGCGCCGCGTTGAAGGCGCGCGGAGACGGGGGCGCGCTGTTGAGGTGCTGCGTCATGACAGCCACGGCTGTGCTTCCCTGGAAAGGCACGCGGCCCGCGGCCATCTCATAGAGAACAACCCCCAGCGCATATTGATCGCTGCGCGCATCGACCACAGCGCCGCTGGCCTGCTCCGGCGGAATGTAAAAAGGGCTGCCCACCACGCCGCCGGTTGCGGTGAGGTGCGCCGCATCCTCCAAAAGCTTGGCAATGCCAAAGTCGGTGAGCACAGGCTCATGCTCCGCGGTAAAAAGGATATTGGCCGGTTTGATGTCGCGGTGGATTGCGCCCCGTTCATGGGCATAGTCGAGGGCGCTTGCCATAGCGTCGAGCAAGTCTGCGATCGCCGGCAGCGCCATGCGCGATTGCCGCTGCTGGTGGTCGCGCAACTGCTCCTTGAGCGTGCCCCCCTCCAAATACTCCATCACCATGAAGTAACGACCGTCCATCACGTCGAAGTCATAGAGCCGGACAATATGGGCATGGCGCAGCGACGCGACCAGGCGCGCCTCGCGGCGGAAGCGCTCTTCGAAATTCCGCTCGGTTGCGAACTGCGGCAGGATCACCTTGATCGCGACCTTGCGCCCCAGATCGGGATGAATCCCGGCGTAGACTTCGGCCATGCCGCCGCTGCCCAATTGCTCTGTTACGACATATTTGCCAAAGGTTGCAGGCATCATGATGGGAGGCTGCCTATTCCGCTCACTTCATCAACGCTCACTTCAACAATTCGAGCTTGAGCCGCATCTTCACGTCGTTGTCCACATAGAGCGCGCCGTGGTGCTGCTGCACCGGGTGAATCTCGCTGCGGTCGAGGATGGCGCTGCTTTCGGGCACGGTGTCATCGCCCGATTCCTTGATGGGCTTGAGTTGGGTCCAAGCGCCGCCCTGGTCCCGCTGCACATGAACGCGGGTCAACGTGTCCAGCCCATAGCCGAAGATGGAAATAGTCGGCACGCGGGAACGTGTGCCCAATTCGCGGCGGAATTCGCGCGCGTTGCGCAGCTTTGGAATCAGATGCTCCGGCAGCCAGGTTTCGTCCTCCAAAATGCCAAAGGAGTTGCCATGCTGGTCGACCACCACGGTGTCCGCGGGCAGCAGACAAAAGGCAGAGTCGAAGCTGGCAACGATGTCGCGCAGCCGGTCGCCGAGCAAGCCAAAGGGAAGATACGCGATCTTGGTTGCTAATTGGGTCAACATACTGGGCGCGCCCGCGTGGGGGCCGCCGATCACGATCAAACGGCCAATCTTTCGATGGCCGCCCAGCTTTTCAATGTAATAGCGGCTGATGAGGCTGCCCATGCTGTGGGCAATGATGGTGATGGGCGGCTCCACCGCCCAACTGTCGATCGTTTCGGCCATGCGCCTGGCTGAGTCGCGCAGGTCACGACGCCAGTCATAGGCAAACTCGATCAAATCCTTGCCTGGTGTATACCCCAGAGACTCTTGCAGGTATGCGCTCAAACGGCCGTACTTCTCAAGCTTGATGAAGTTGGGCACGACCACAACTTCGCTCACCAAGCCGCGCGGCTCCAGCGCTGATTCCTCGGTCAGCTTGAGCAGTTCAGGGTTGGTAAAGAGCATTCGCACATTCGGCCAGACCTTTTCCTGGCCCAACCAGAGTTCCGACCCCATGATGCCCGGCACGACCATCACCGGCTGGCGCTTTGTGCCTGCCTGGGGGCTGATCCCTTCGACAAAGGTCAGATCCTCGGTCGAGGCCGGCAGTTTGAGGATCAACTGGGCTGTGCCAATCTGGAAGGTGTCTCCCCCCTGCAAGGGCGCTTCATCGATGCGCGTCGAGCCAAACCATGTGCCGTTGCTGCTGTCATTGTCCTTTAAGATGAAACGGTCCCCCCGGCGCACCAAGCGCGCGTGTTGGCGCGACACCTGTGGCAGATCGATGACCACATCATTGTTGCCTGTGCGGCCAATCGTGAATTCGTCGCCATCCAGGGCCAGTTCCCAGGTGGGGCGGCCGGGTATGCGCACGGCGAGGCGGGGCAGATCGACTTGGCTTAGTTTGACCACGACGGTCGCATCGGCCAGCGTGCGGTCTAGATCAGCCTCGTCGTTGATCGCGACGGTCCCGTCCTCCTGCGCGGGGACAGCCGCGCCCGCTTCATAGCGCAGGAGAGAACTGCCGATCTGGATCGTATCGCCCGGCAGCAGATGGCGACGGTCAACCTTTTCGCCGTTGACAAACGTGCCGTTGCTGGAAGCAAGATCCACAAGCTGCCAGCCGCCATCAACCCAGTTCAGTTGTGCATGTTGGCGAGAAATCTTGGGGTCAGTCAGGACAATGCTGTTTTCAGTGGCGCGCCCTATATTGACAGAGGTCTGTCCAAGTTCATAACGCTCTGTGGCTCCTCTTTCATCAATGCGAACGAGATTCCCGGCTGGTTGCATGGAGCCTCCTGATCTTGACTTTAGAGATGAACGGGAACGTATTCGAATCGGGCGACGAGTTCGGAACCGGGGAATTGTCCCAATGATGTACGACGGCAAGAACGGGTCGGACAGGGGGATCTACTGCGAGAAACGAGTGTGAGCCTATGAACCGGCATGTGCGCTGTAGGACGTACATTTTGCGCTAGCAAATATTTTTTGTCCAGTGGTTGAAAACAGATTGTGACACGCCTCAACCGAGACAGGCAAGCGCGCGGGCGATTGGCATGCAAAGGGGACGCTTTACAGCAGCTTGACGCTCACCGGCGGCGCTAGTAAGATTTTTTGTTGGGCGTGATGCGCTGCCGTTACGCCGCCACAGTCGTCACACCGGCACAATCATTGTATCGGCATACAATCAAAGAGAGGACGCTGCCATGCAACTTGCACCTGGTGTATACAGCCTTGGTGTCGCCAAAGGATTTGAGACGCACGCGTTCCTCATCGAGGATGGCGGCGAACTCACCTTGATCGATACCTTGTTTGATGCCGATGCACGGGTCATTTTGAACCAGATCCGCGCCATTGGGCGTTCCCCGACCGACCTCAAACACATTGTACTCACCCACGCGCACCGCTCACACCTGGGCGGGTTGGCGACCCTCAAGCAGATGAGCGGGGCAACGGTCTACAGCCACGCCTGGGAAGCCGACATCATTGCCGGTGAGCGGGCCGCGCAGCAAGTCTCCTGGCGGCCCCAAGACCCGCTGGTCACCTATCACTTCCAGATCGCCAACAACTTAAACTTATCCAAACACCGGCCATGCCCGGTCGATCAGAGCGTCGAAGACGGCGACACCATTGGGCCGCTCGTCGTGATCCATGCGCCAGGCCACACACCCGGCCACCTTGCTTTTTGGTTGGCGAAGCCGCGCATCCTCTTTTGCGGTGACGCGGTGGTCACGTCGCCGAAGTTTATGGCCGGTTGGCCCGGCTTTGTGATCAACAAGCGGCAGCACGCTGCATCGCTGCAAAAATTGGCCGACTACGATGCCGCCATCCTGGCCTTTGGTCACGGCGAACCCATCCTGGAAGGCGGTGCGGCGCGGCTGCGCGGCCTCATCGCAGCCATATAGGTCTGCTCTGCTGTCGTGGCCGCGCAGCCATGCCCCTTGCTCACCATGGCAGCCGCTTACCAATCCGGCGCACGCACGTTTATAAAGTCGTCCTCGGCAGTGACCGCGCGGGGGTTGCTGCCGTCGGCGTCCATGATCTCGATCCACTGATAATATTTGTAGACGGGTTGGCCCTCTAGCTCACCGATCTGCTCCTTGCGCGAGACGATGTAGGCGATCTGGCTGCCATCAGGCGACCAGGCTGGAGCACTGCTACTGTGCCCAACCGGCGTGACTCGTGGAGCAGCCCCACCCTCCGCATCCATTACATAGATGCCGTCGTAACTCTCGGCCCCATCGCGCAGCGTGCGTGCGTAGATGATCTTGCCGTCAGATGACCAGTCGAGTCCATTGAACATGCCGTCTGTCTTCAGAAGCGTCTTCGCTCCGCTCTCCACATCCACAACCCAGAGTTCAGACTCTCGGTTGTTCGAGACGCCCTCGGAGTCTAGTTCGGCCCGCACATACACAACCTTTGTACCATCCGGGGAGATGGCAGACAATGACTCGCCAAACAACTCGGAGTCGGTCAGATTCTTTTCTCCGGCCCCGCCGCTTTCCAGCGAGGCCCAGAATAGATCCCGCTCCGGAAACCCAGCCGAGCCAACCACGAACGTGCCATCTATACTGACATCTAGATCGCCGTAATTGGGTGGACTGGGACTCATAGACGTCTGTCCGGAGCCATCGGGATTGATGAGGCTCCATCCAGCCGCGGTCTTAAACATCAGACGGCTGCGGTTCTCCGTCCAATGGACATCGATAATGGTGGACGATGCGTCAAAGATCACATTGACTTCATCGTTCTCGTCGACCATGCAGATGCTTTCACCCTGTTGCCCCTCGGTGCGACACAGGAAGACAAGCGCGCCTGCAGACTCGGGTTCAGGTTCTGGTTCCGGCTCGGGTTCTGGTTCCGGCGTAGCATCCTCTGGTACGGGAACCGACAGCAGCGGCAGATAAATCGACGTGCCCTCTTGGGCGCTGACGGCCATACCTCCCGCCATGATCAGCAAAGCGGCAGCCAGGAGCGCGACAAACACGCGCAGTGGGAGCCGCCGGTGTCTTCTCTTGTGACTGCCTTGCGCTATGTCTGACAGCGCTGCGGCGATGGGTAGATGATGCATCAGATTTCCTTTCTAAAGGTGTTGGTGTAGTGGATGGATGAGATAGAATTCCAAGCAAATCTACCAAGTGGTGCGTTGCCAAAGCGTTCCCCCGCACGAATGTACGGGCAAGAGCCGCCAGTGAGCGCGGGCAGTAGGAAATACGCCGGAGGCGCATACGATAGCGGTATGACCGTCAGAGAAGATCGACCGCTACATGGCCCCAGAACACGAAAAAGCCGTTCCAATCAGGGTGCTGCGATCACGCAGCACCCTGATGCGCCGTTGCATCACAGCATCTCACCGGATAAACCACCTGGTGAAGAGCACGACACGAGGCATGGAACGGCCATCTCACAGTCCCAAGACGCTCGCCTTAAATCATTGTACGCTTTGAGGCACTCGGAGTTCGTTGATGATGCGCTGGTGTTTGAGACCCTTGGCCGTGAGCGCACTGCGGACCACCCCTTCGATGCGGTCCTTCTCCTGCAGCTTTTGCACAACGCCAGTGAGGGTCATCACCCCCTTTTCGCTGGTCACGACCAATGTGCTTGCATCTTGGACCAGGGGGTCGCTGGTGAGCGCGGTCATCGCCTCGGAGACGAGTTGCGAATCGTTATACTTCGTGGCCCTACCAAACAAGTTCGATAACAAACCCATGGTAAGTTCCTCCTCTGGAATACCATCTACCAACTCATCGTAACGGGCCGTATGCAATTGTAGAATTCACAAGAGGATCGACTATCGCGGTGCTTACCAGTATAAACATAATGGCAACACGACGCAACCACTTTCAAAAGGGGCAGCAGGCAGAGGGGTCAGATGGCGTGATGACATGGGGCTTGCTGGAGAGAAGAACGACAAAAGAATGGTCGCCCTAGCCATTGATACTGCTTCGGCTTAGGGCGACCAACGACTGACTTTGATCCAACAAAATTTTATTGTGTTGAACCATCGTCTTTGTCGTGCAAACACTATAGCATACGGGTGCGGCGCTGTATAGGCTTTGGGGTTGGACAAATCGATACATCTGAATGCAGATGGGATGCAGAGATCGCCCGACCAGCCATGCTGGATGCCAAAGGATACCATCACAAAGGATGCCATTTGCCCATAGCCAATCAGAGTGATACAACAGGAGGCAGCCGGTAGCGATGTTATCCGGCGTGCAATGAATTCACAGCAGAAAGTGTGAACTGCATGGTATCCTGGGTATCCCGCATGATCCTCCTCGTCCTCTTGCTGTGGACGAGCGCAGCCTGTACGGCCGCGGTCCAGCCGCAACAGCCCCCAGACGGAGCCGCCGCCGCGCCCACGCAAACGCTGCGCGTGGCACTGCTGCCCACAACCGATGTCGTCCCCTTCTATGTCGCCCAAGCGATTGATGCCTTCAGCGCCAATGGGCTGGCAGCCGAAGCCGTGCCCGTGAGCAGCGCGACCGAGCGCGACACCATGATCCAGACCGGCGCAGCCGACTGTGAAATGACCGATATTCAGGGCGTGGTGCTGACCAATGCACGCCAAGCGCAACCGCTGCGCATCATCGCCACCGCGCGCCAAGCGACCGCGGACCAGCCGCTCTTTTTCCTGGTTAGCTCGCCTGCATCCGGCATCACCGGCCCGGACGGATTGGCCGGGGCCAACATCGGCACATCCGAAAACACGGTGATCGACTACTGGTTTGATCGCGTGCTGGGCGCAGCCGGGGTAGACCTAGACAGTGTGACGCGCACCAACGTGCCGCAGCTTCCGGTGCGGCTTGAACTGCTGCTCAACGAGCAATTGGACGCGGCCATTCTGCCCGATCCCCTGGCTTCACTGGCGCAGCTTCAAGGCGCGACCCTGGTGCTCGACGATACCCTCCTGCCCGAAGCCGGGGCCAGCGTCCTCGTCTGCCGCCAAGATACCATCGCCGAGCGACCGGAAGCGGTGCGCGCCTTTCTGGCAGGTTGGGATCAGGCAGTGGAAGCCATCAACGCGGAGCCGGCCGCGTATGCCGATATCCTGATCGAAACAGCGCGCGTGCCCGAACCGCTGCAAGGTCAGTACAGCCTGCCCACCTTCCCGGTGCAGGAGATTCCCAGCGAAGCACAGGTGCAAGACGTAGTCGATTGGGCAGTGGAAAAGAAACTGATCGATGCGCCGCTGGCAGTCGATCAATTAATCGATCCCAGCTTCCGCCAATGACCAACCCCACTGCTCAATGCCCATGATGCCGCCCGGTGATTCCAACCAGCCCACAGGCTGGCCTGCGGTGCAGATGCGCGAACTGGAGTTTGCCTATGCAGCTGGTCACGCGCCGGTCTTTGATCGCTTCAACTGGTCGGTGGATCAAGGGGAGATGTGGGCGCTGCTCGGCCCGTCAGGGTGCGGCAAAACGACGCTGCTCTATCTGATCGCGGGGCTGCGCCAGCCCCAGGGCGGCGAAGTGTTGGTTGGCGGCGCGCCCGTGCCGCGTCCACGCGCCAGCACAGGCTTGATCCTCCAGGAGCATGGCTTGCTGCCCTGGGCCACCGTGCGCGCCAATGCCACGTTGGGGCTGCGCATGGGCCAATTCTATCGCAACAAACAGGCTCCAGCAGGCCAGCCGCGCCCCTATCCGCCCGCGCTGCCGCCGGAGGAAGCAGATCGCTGGTTGGCTCGACTGGGCATCGACCATCTGGCGGATAAGTATCCGGCGCAACTCAGCGGCGGGCAGCGCCAACGGGTAGCCATTGCGCGTACGCTGGCGCTGCGCCCCGACCTGCTGCTCATGGACGAACCCTTTAACGCGCTAGACCCGCTGACTCGCCGTGACCTGCAAGATCAAGTGGTCGAATTGCAGGCCGAGTTGGGCATCACGACCATCTTGGTTACCCACAGCGTGGAGGAAGCCGCCTTTCTGGGGCGGCGCATCCTGCTGCTGGATCGCCCGCCCAATCGCACGCCTCAAGTGATCGACAACCCGCGCGCAGGCGTGCCCGACTTTCGTGCAGACCCCGACTTTGGCAAGATGGTCCAGACGCTTCATAGCCGTCTGAGCCATGCGAAGCCAACGCCTGTCTCCGGGGTAGAAGCAGAGGCACGGTCATGAGAGGACGGCAGCTATTGGGCGGGCTGCTCTCGCTGCTGCTCCTGTGGCAAGCCGCGGCCTGGCTGCTGCACAACCCGATCCTGCCGCCGCCGTTGACAGTTTTGCAGACCTTTGGCGACGAGTTGATCGGCGGCAGCCTGGCGCGCCATCTGGGGGTGAGCGCGTGGCGCATCGTTGCCGCCACTGCCGCGGCGCTGCTCCTGGCTGTTCCTGCCGGTCTGGTGCTGGGCCAAAGCGCACAGCTTGACCGGCTCTTTGCTCCGCTCATCTACCTGACCTATCCCATCCCCAAGGTGGTGTTGCTCCCCATCTTTTTGCTGCTCTTGGGCACAGGCAATCTGAGCAAGATTGTGTTGATCGCCACCATTCTCTTTTTCCAGATCCTCGTGGTGGTGCGCGACGAAGCGCGCAGCATCCGGCCAGAACTGATCACCAGCGTGCGCTCACTAGGCGCGGGGCGCATGGCGCTCTTTCGTTATGTCTACGTGCCCGCGTCTGTGCCCGCGGTGCTAACAGCCCTGCGCATCAGCGTCGGCACAGCCATTGCCGTGCTCTTCTTTGCAGAAAGCTTCGCCACGACTTCAGGGCTGGGCTACTATATTTTGATCCAAAGTTGGGGTCGGGTCGCCTATGCAGAGATGTACGCGGGCGTGGTCGCGCTCAGTCTGCTCGGCCTGGCGCTCTACTATCTGACCGAGTGGCTGGAGCGATGGCTCGCCCCGTGGAAATTCATCCAATCTTAAATTGGCCCGCAAACAGCGGGTGCATCCAGCCAAGCTAGCCAAGCGTTTTGGCGCTTCTCAACAACTTCTTCTCAACAACTTAAGGGCTAGGCCGCGTCCGGCATCTGATCAGTGCTTGCTCACTTAGGAGGGACGGGGGTACAATGCTCCATTGCATCCACTCCGCTATCCATATCGACCGCGGGCGCGCCGCCGCGGAAGGCTATTATTCATGACCGAACAAACCGCAAGACACACCTACAGCATGGAACCGCTCAACCTGGGCGCGCCGCCAGTACAGCCGCAGCGCGATCCCATCACGCCGGTGGAGCGTTTCTTTGTACGCAACCACGGGACCCTACCGTCCATTACGCCTGAAAGCTATCGGCTGTGCGTGGATGGGCTGGTGGGCCAGCCGCTCACCCTCTCACTGGACGAGTTGGCGCGCTTTCCCGCGCACACGGTCACCGCGACCTTGCAGTGTGCAGGCCAGCGCCGCCGCGAATTGACCGAGTTCAAGCCCATTGACGCCAATGAAATCGTCTGGGACGTCGATGCCATCAGCACAGCAGTATGGACCGGCGCACGGCTGCGCGATGTGCTCCAGGCGGCAGAACCACAGGCCGAGGCCAAGCATATTGCTTTTCTGGGGCTGGACAAGCCGGAAAAGGCGCGGGAGGGGTTCGGTGGCTCGATTCCGCTGGACAAGGCGCTCGAAGCCGACGTGCTGCTGGCCTATGCGATGAACGGCGCGCCGCTGTCGCCTGCCCACGGCTATCCGCTGCGCGCGCTAGTCCCCGGCTATATTGGCGCGCGCAGCGTCAAGTGGCTGGGGCGCATCACACTGCAACAAGCGCCCTCGGCCAACTACTACCAGGCCCATGCCTACAAGCTCTTCCCGCCATCTGTCCAGGCCCATACAGCCGATTGGGACGAAGGCAAGATGTTGGGCAGCCTGCCCATTAACTCGTTCATCACCACCCCGCGCAAAGGGGAACGGCTGGCCGAGGCGCGGCTCACCGTGCAAGGGGTTGCAGTGCCGGGCGGCGACGCGGTCATCGAGCGGGTCGAGCTATCCTGCGACGGTGGTGAGACATGGCAGACGACGACGATCACAAGCCCGCAGCAGCAGTGGACTTGGTGTTTTTGGGAGATGACGTGCGACCTGCCGCGCGGGTCGCATGAATTGGTGGTGCGTGCCTTCGACAGCGCGGGCCACGTCCAGCCGGAACAGTTGGCCGATGTGTGGAACTTCAAAGGGTATGTGAATAACGCCTATCAACGGGTCAGGATAGAACGGATATGACGCACAGTTGATGTCTCCGGAGCGAACAAGATGATACATGCCGCCCAGTCTACGTCCGACACCCAGTTCCGTCCCGCGGCGCAGCGCGCCAAGCACACCGACATTCGCTTCTGGTTGTGCTTCGTGCTGCTCAACGCGCTGCTCTTCCTGCCCTTTTTCATCGCTAATCTAAACGAGATAGATCTTCGCCTCGCGCGGCCTGCATTGCCCGCGGATCTGCGCCATCTGCTCATCACGCTGGTGCTTTGGCGCGAAACCGCCGACCCCTTCCGCGTCAATGCCGAGTGGCTTTGGCTGACAACGTTGTGGGTCAATGTGGCCTGGCTACGGCGCAGCCTCTATCGCTGGCTCATGCTGGCTGTCTATTTTGTGGCCTTGCTCTACTACGCCTATGAGAGCATCATGCTCTATCTCTACAAGGACGCGCCGATCTTCTACAGCCATTATTTTCTGATCCGCGATGGGCTGATGTTCCTGCTCGAACACCTGCGCCTCTCCCTGTGGGTTTACATGGCCGCGGCGCTTTTACTCTTGGCGCTGGTTGCAGGGGTCTATCTGCTGGTGCGGACGCTGGCCGACGCGCCCATCCGCGGGGATCTGAGTCGCGGCAGCCGCGTTGCGTTGACCGCGCTGGCAGGGGTGAGCGTGATCACGCTGGTAAACTACCGGGACGCGGCCGCAGACCCCCATGTGGTCTTTAGCAGCCTGGGGGCCAAGCTTGAACAAAATATCGCGGCTTCGGTCAATCTCTATCAGTCTATCACCCACTTCGACGACAGCAGCCTGCACACCGCGTATGACTACCGCTACCAGTGGCTGCTGCATAAGCCCAACATCTATCTGATCTTCGTCGAATCCTATGGCAGCGTGCTCTACAAGCGGCCTGACTACAAGGTGGCCTACCTCGACATGTTGTCACAGATGGAGACCACGCTGGAAGAGAATGGGCTGCACATCGCGTCCACGCTTAGCGAGTCGCCCACATGGGGCGGCGGCTCCTGGCTTGCCTATACCAGCGCGCTCTACGGTCTACGCCTAGAGGAGCACCCGCAGTACCTCGCCTTCCTGGAACGGTATCAGGACGAAGGAGAACGCTACGCCAACTTTGGCGACTATCTGCGACAGCAAGGCTACACCTTTGCCTGGCTGACCTCCATTGCCGCCGAATTGAAGGAAGAAAAGCGGCAGATGTACCAGGATTTCTATGGGGTTGACCATTGGCTGCAATATGGCGATCTGCAATACGACGGTATGCGCTATGGGTGGGGTCCGGCGCCGCCCGACCAGTATTCTCTAAACGCCGTGCGCGAAGCGCTCTTGGCCCAAACCGAGAAGCCGCTTGTGCTCTTCTTCATCACCCAAAACAGCCATTATCCGTGGCAGCCGCTGCCGCAGATGGTGGACGATTGGCGCACGCTCAATCAGCCCTCGCCCAACGGAGACCCGGAGCCGATTGAAGCGCTCACCCATGCGGACTTGCGCCAGCACTATTTGGACGCGGTGGATTACGAGTTGCGCATGTTGACCGACTTCATCCTCAATAACGGCGACGAAGATGCGGTCTATGTCTTGGTGGGCGACCATCAACCGCCCAGCGTTTCGCGGCGCGATGACGGGTATGAGACACCGGTTCATATTGTGAGCCGCGACCCGGACTTGATCGCTAACCTGGCCCAATATGGCTTCGAGCCGGGCGCGGCTGTGACCGTTGCTGAGCCGGAACTGCACCATGAGGGCTTGTATTCGATGCTTGTGCGGCTCTTGGTCCAAACCTACGGGGTGCGGCCTGCGATCGCGCCCGACTATTTGCCGCGAGGCGTGCTGCTGCCGGATTGGGCCGACGTGCCGACCGCTACCCCTACACCCATCTCAACGCCCATGTCTACATCAACGCCTGCACCGGCATTGACACCCGCGCCCATCGGCAGCGTCATCTCGATTAACGCCACTTCTATACCTTCCAATAGCATCCCCGCCACGCCTTTCAACAGCGCAGCCGGAGACTAGACCCCGGCAAGTACCGAGCATTGCGTTGAAAGACCTTTCAATCCGGAGGAAACAGTATGAAGCATATGAAGCAGTGCAGACGCTTATCCATATTCCTTGCTTTGGCCTTGCTCTTGCTGGCTGCGTGCGGACCCGCCACAGCACCGGCTGCACCGGCAGAGGAGCCGGTTGAGGAAGCCGCGCCCGCGGAAGACGCTGCAACCGCGCCAGACGAACCGGCAGAGGATGAAGCAGCCGCAGATGATCCCCCCGCGGAGGAATCCGGAGCGGAGGCATCCCAGGCCGATGAAGCAGAAAGCACAGATACAGAAAGCGCGGATGCAGAAGGCGATACGGCAGAGAGCGATGCGGCGGCTGCCGATGAGAGCGGCCTCCCCAGCGGCGCGGTCACCTATGTGCTCGTCCCAGAGGAGACAACCGCCTCGTATATTGCCGACGAGGAATTTTTCCAAGATGCCCTGCCCAAATACGGCATCCCGATCGGCACACAGGACACAGTCGGCTCCACGTCGGCCATCGAGGGGCGTTTCACACTGGATTGGAGCAACCTGGGCCAGCAGCCTTTGGGCGAAAACTCTTTCACGGTCGACCTAAGCACGCTGCAGAGCAATCAACGGCTGCGCGATAGCTGGATTCGCGAGAACGGGCCGCAATTCAACACCTATCCCACCGCGACCTTTGTCGCGCATGAATTGCAAGGCGCGCCGGAGAGCTACACCATGGGCGAAACGGTCGAATTTCAACTAGTAGGCGACCTGACCATCCACGACACGACCCAGCCCGCCACCTTTGATGTCAGCGCCACCCTCGACCGCGACACGATCACGGGCATCGCCACCACGACGGCATTGATGTCCAGCTTTGGCATCGAGCCGCCCAACTTCGCCAACACGCTCACCGTCAACGACGAATTTCAGATCCAGGTGGAATTCACCGCACGCGCCCAAGAATAACGCGTTCGTCACACGCTATCTAAACCAGAGGGGATGCGCTGTCTGTGCATCCCCTTTTTTCGTGGTCTCTTTTTTATAGATCAGTGCAGCCGGGAAAGGCCGCCCACTGGACCTCAGCCACTCCCTCGGCGTTGGTCCGCAATGGAGTCAACATCTGAATAGAGAGGTCCGTAAGCTGCCTTGATCATGACAACGCTTCTACTCGCACCTGATCATAGTCGGCATGAATTTCACGAAAGAGGGTCAGCGCTTGGTTGAGGTGCGCGCTGCGCTCGGCTGCGCCCGCCGGCAGATGCCTTCCCCACTCGTAATGGGCCAGCCCTTGCTCATAAGGCATAGCCAGTTGTTCGGCCTGTGCTAAGCTGGTTTGCCACGCTCGAACGGCTCTGCCTTGGCGGCCCGTCAGCCAGGCCAGCGTTCCTTGCCAGAGCCATGCGCGTGGACGGCCTAGCGCAAAGCTGCGCGCAAAGCGTTGCAGCACCTGAACAGCCTGGCGCGCTGCCTGCGCCGCGTTGTCCACACCACCGGCGTCGTGTTCGGCCAGGGCCAGCAACACCTCGGCCGTACAGGCGTAGCCCTCCAGCGTGTACGCGGCATTAGGCGTAGACTGCGTCATCCGGTGCAGGATCGATTCCGCCAACTGGCGGGCGGCGCCCCGCTCACCCTGTCGCCAGTGGGCCAAGGCGAGAAGGCCGTGGGTCCAAATCTCATTGGCCTGCCCAATTTTTTCCACCGGCAGGCCGCTGATAGTGGATAACAGGCGAATGGTTTCCTCTGTCCTGCCGAGGCGAAGAACGCACTGCGCCTGGCCCGCCAGGCCGGGCACCTCATACTGTGCATCGCCCGCGGCCCAGCGCTGCCGAATCGAGTCATTCACCCGTTGGTAAAGCTGCTGGCTCTCCCCAAAGTTGCCCTGAAAGTAAGCGATAGCGCCCAACAATCCCACCACTTCCTCCCAGCGCGGCCGCTCGCCTGCCGCGTCGGCTGTACCCGCTGCTGTCTGCAGCGCGCTCTGCGCCCGTTCCCACTGGCCCATGCCCAAGCGGTAGATGCCGATCAATTCCAACGCCCACGCCAGCGACTTGGGATCATCCACCTGTTGGGCTGTTTCCAGGGCGCGGCGGCTGTAGTGCTCGGCCCGCCCGTGCCAGGGGATCGACCCGGCTGTGAGACAGCCGACGGCATAGGCGCGCACCAGTTCAGGGGACGGCCCGGCCTGCTCCCCCAGGTTGAGGGCACGCAGCGCGGCATGCAGACTGTGGCCGGGTAGATTGTCCACAAAGTAGACCCGGCTCAACACCTCGTACGCCTGTGAGCCGACCAGCAGCGCCATGCGCGCCGGTTCATCCTGCCCTCGCGGCAACGCGGGCCTTATGCGCTGTCGCAGTTGAGCCATTACTTGCCCAGCTAACGCGCTGGCAAGGCGGCCTGACGTCTGGGGCGCGGGCCAGTTCAACAGGGCCACAGCCTGTTCCAGATAGTGCCTGCTTGGGCGAAGTTGGCCGAGGACCCAGTAGATATCCCCCAGGTAAGCAGTCCAGCGTGCGCGGCGCAGCCGATGGTCAACTTCGTCGGCTCCCCGCCCGGTTCGATGTCCACTTGACTCACTGCGAGCCAGGGCTTGAGTGTAGAGTTCCACGGCCTCCGGTAGCCGGTTGGTCATACGCAGGAAGCTGCCTAGCTCTTCGACGTAGCAATCCACAGTCGCCCAGTCACCGTGGCGCATGGCCCATCGGTAGCCTGCCTGCAGGTTGTCCAACTCCTGTTCGACCTCTGCCAGCGTGGCTTGCTCGGCTCGATGCAGCCCATCGCTGTGGGTGACAATGAACGCTGCATAGCACTG
>CAZZNG010000047.1:0-26737 GCA_964655505.1 uncultured Litorilinea sp.
AAGGGCGCTGCCGCCCAATCTGAACCAAACGCCGGTGACCTTCGAGCTGCCGCGGAACAGCGCGCGGCCCATTACACAGATCGAGGTGAGCGCGCTGGAGCCGGATCCCACTGCCGAACCGGACCCGCAGCCCCAACCGCCGATGCCGCCACCGCCGCCGCCGCCCATGTGCGCCGAGGACTTCCCGTCGCCGGGCGACCCGGATGAGGATGAAGAAGACGAAGACCCACAGCGGAGTTGGCGGCTGCGCGACCTCTTTCGCGTGAGCACCACGGCAGGCGTGGGCGCTTCGGGGGCCTATTATATCGGCGCGGGCGGTAGTGCATCCGTATCCTATGATTGGATTCAACGCGAGGCCTCGGCGTGCGTTGCCTATGGCGCGCGGGGCGGCATGGAACTGAAGGCAGGGCCTTCGTATTCCATGAACTTTGGCCTGAACCTACGCGGGCCGGGCCACGACGCGCCAGCCAGTAGCGGCAAGAAAATCAACATCACCGCTGCCGCGGGGATTGGCGTAGACCTTTCCTATACCATCCCGGATAACTGGCAGTCGGCTGGCTTTGGCACGATCTCCTTGGGCTTCACTGCCGCGCCCCAGGCGGGCGCATCCGCAGGGATCAGCCAAGTTCACTGTGATGATCTCAACAACAACCCGCCTCTCCCCGAAAATCGTCGTCGGAAATGCTGCGGCGGCCCCTGCAATGAGCCGCCCGACCTGCCTCCTCCCCCTGGCAACGACCACCCCGACGACACCTTGAGCGTGGTGCTCTTCAACCCCACGCAATCCGCTGTCGAACGCGCCGACCGCTGGGCAACGATGGCGCGCCAGGCCCGCGTTGTGGGCTACCAGGAACTCGCCGACTACGCGACCTATCGCATGAAGCTGGCGCTCTTCGACCTGGAAATTGAAGCGTACCCCGATGATGTGGCCCTGAACGAGTTGACCGCCGCGCAGCAGGCTCTGGTGGCCGACTATCTGCACACGCGCATCCACGAAGGCCACGCCCTGCAAGAACGCTGGCCCACCATCCTGAGCCAGTGGGAGCGGTTAATGGCCGCCACAACCATGGTGTTTGCGGGCGGCTACTATATGGAGTCGGTCGCGATGTTGGAATCCTATGGGATTCCCACGCGGCTGGTCGCGGCGAATTTCTCGCCCGATGCGATGTCAGGTCTGTTGGTGATTCCCACCGGCGGCCTCTATGGCATTGCCGACGTAGAAGCCTTCCGAGCGCGGCTCGCGCGCTTCGTGGAACAGGGCGGCACGCTGTTGGTCATGTCGCAGCCTGAAAGCAACTCGCTGAACGCGCTGCCCGGCGCCACCGGGCTTTCACAAGTCGGCTATACGGATGATATGGCCTGTTTCCAGGACGCCATGATCTGGCGAACGTATCATCCAATGTTGGCAAGTCTGAGCAGTGCCAGTGTGGACGCGCATGTGGATGGTTATCTGACCGGGTTACCGGCCAATGCCCAACTGCTGCTGGAGCGCACCAAGAACCAGCAGGGCGCGTTTGCGATCTACCCCTATGGCGATGGACAGGTGATCGTCACGAACCTGTATGAAGATTGGGGGCGGACGGTGGCGCAAAGCTCACCTGAAATCCGTGAGTTGTTCCGCGATGTCGTACGCTGGGCGGCTGATCCCGCGGACCTGCCCACCACACGACCCAATGGCTCGGTGCAGGTTGCGGTGAACCTGGTCAACCACAGCCCGAACTTGACCGCGCAGCAGGTGCGCTATATCGTGCGCGACCCCAATGAGGCAGAAGTGGCTCGGCTGGAACCCACCGGCGTCAATCTGCCCCCTGACAGCAGCCAGAGCGCAGCGCCCACGGTCTCGGTGCCCGGCGGCCCGCTGGGCATCTGGTGGCTCAACTATGAACTACTGGACAGCGACGGCCAGATCGTCCAGGCTGAAACCCTGGGCAGCCGTTTCGTGGTGGCGAATCCGCCAGACTTCTCCGCGGCCACTGTGGCGCAGAGCCAAAGCGTAGACGCGCCGCGCGCGGTTGCAGCCCAGCCGCCCCAAGGCCATGCCACGGCTTCGCTGCATCAGCCCGCCTATGCCCCCGGTGAAACCGTGCAGGTGACGCTGGACATCCACTTGGCGGATGTGAGTCAGGTGGGCGACCAGTTGCGCGTGATGGTGGCTATGGGCGAGACGACCGAGACGCGGTTCGTGGACAGCCAGGCAAACCAGCAGGTTTCCTTTGCGCTGCCCGCAGATTTCAGCGGCAATGGCCTGCTCTTCTTCGGCGTCTACAACGAAGAAACCGGCCAGAGCATCGTCCTGGACACGATCTGGGTGCCCGCGAAGGGCGAGCGTGTCACCGTGAGCGCGGACCGCTTCCGCTATGCACCAGGCGAAGTCGTGACCTTGCAGGTGGAAAGCAACAGCGCGCGCGCCGTCTACTTCCAGGGGCCTGGCATCAACCGCGAGGTTCAGGTTCCCGCGGGGCACAGCACGGTTGACTTCACGCTGCCATCGACAATGGCAAGCGGGCCGTTTACCGTGCGCTATAACGACGGCGCGACGCTGCGCGTGTTCACCTTTGATGTACAGGGGCCGCAGCTCAAGATCACGCAGATCCACACCGCGCAGACACAGGTCGCGGCTGGAACGTCTGTGCCCGGCGAGGTGCATGTACACAGCGATCGGGCTGTCGATGTCTTCCTAATGGGCACGCTCATCGAGCCGGACGGCTACGTGGCGCAGCTCTTTGTGGAGGAAGTAAGCCTGGTGGAAGGAGACCAAGTCTTGCCTGTGACCATTCCCTTTGATGTATATACCGGCGGCATGATTCGTTTCGAAGTGACCATCGTCGACCGAGCCAATCCGCAGGTAGAGTATGTGCGGGCCGCGCGCACGCTGGGCACGAATACGCCCGAACTGCTGGCCGCGCGCGCGGTGGAGATTACGACGGCCCCCGGCGGCGAAACGCAATTGCTGCTGGACTGGTACAGCCCTGCCGCGCGCACGGTGAACCTGACCATCTACGGCCACAACGGGCCGATTGCAAACCGGCAGGTATCAGTGGCGCAAGGCTTCACAACGTCGGAGATCACGCTGCGGCTGGAAGGCGGCAGCTATGATCTGGTGGTAGTTGGCGAGGTAGACGGTCTGCGCACCATGGCGACCGCCCTTGTGGTGGTGGAACCGCAACAACGGCTCTATCTGCCGAGGCTACAGAAGGCAGGAGCGCAACAACAGATCTATCTACCAGGAATACCGCAGTAAGCGTTGTTTGGCATTGTGTGTGGGACGCTGTGAAGCACCCACACACAATGCCGTATCTTCCCATGATTTATGGGGCAGATCTGCACTGTTGCAAAAATAGCAGACGGACGTGAATTTGAATTATTGTAATTAGCCCTTTTGGAGACCGGCGCGGCGGCTGCGCAGCGACAAACCGCAAGACACGTGGCCTGAAAATATGCCATTTCGTCTGGGGGAGTTGTCTCAATCGCTGCGCATAACGCGGCTATGGATCCGTATAGCCTAGCGCGCACCACAAGCAGATACTAGGGCGGTTCTTGGGCGAGGTGCGCCAGACGAACATTGACAGCGGTGCGATACCCAATGTAAGCTGTCTATCCCGCTTGCGTCTGCTGTCGTTATGTTTCAAAACCGACCAATTGCATTGGAGGCCTCTTCACTCGGGTGTAGCTCTCAGCATAAATAGCTATCTATGGGGACATAAACCCGATGCTGACCATCTCTCTATTTGCCAACTTTCGATTGAGCTATAACGGTGAGCCGGTTGTCAGCGTCAATAGCGCGCCGATGCAGTCATTGCTGGCATACCTGCTTATCCACCGGGATACCCCCCAAACCCGCCAGCACCTCGCCTACCTGCTTTGGCCCGATTCCACAGAAGCGCAAGCTCGCACCAATCTCCGGCGCGAGTTACACCATTTGCGGCACGCCCTGCCTGACGCAGATCGCTTCCTGCATGTCGACGCCAAATTCCTCCAGTGGCGCCCCGATGCCCCCTTTCGCCTTGACGTTGCCGATTTCGAAGCCGCCTGCGCCAAAGTTGATCAAGCCGAGAAGGCTGATGACGGGGCGGCCTTGCGCATGATGATGGAAAAGGCCGTGGCGCTATATCCTGGCGACATGTTGCCGGATACGTACGACGACTGGATTGTACCTGAACGAGAACGGCTATCGCAGCTCTTCGCCCGGCTGCTAGAACGGCTGATCCGGCTGCTCGAGCGCCAACGAGAATACCCCCTGGCAATCCACTACGCGCAGCGTTTGCGCCGCTACGACCCGCTCCATGAGGCGACCTATCGCCATTTGATGCGTCTCTATGCCCTAAACGGTGACCGGGCTCGCGCCCTGCGCGTTTACCACACCTGCGTCACAATCATGCGGCGTGAACTCGGCGTCGACCCCAGTCCAGCCACTCGCGAGACCTATGAACGCCTGCTCGACATGGATCGTACCTCAGAAACCCACGCCTCGATAACACAGCCTGTGTCCATGCCCACACTGGTCGCAGAAGGGCGACTCGTTGGCCGCCAGCCAGAGTGGGAGACTGTGCAGGCCGCCTGGCGCATGACTGCGTCCGAGGGCCAGCCGGGGCAAGCTCACTTTGTCCTGGTGACGGGCGACGCCGGTATCGGCAAGACACGGCTGCTTGAAGAGCTGCTCGAATGGGCCAGCCGGCAGGGCATCATGACCGCCAGAACCCGTTGCTATGCCTCTGAAGGCCAGTTGGCCTATGCCCCTGTGGCCGAATGGCTGGCCGCGGAGGCCTTTCGGACAGCCCGGCTGGCGTTGGACGGGGTTTGGCTTAGGGAAGTGGCCCGGCTGTTACCAGAGCTTTTGATCGAGCGACCGGAACTCCCTCCTCCCCCACCGCTGACCGAGAGCGGCCAACGCCTGCACTTCTTCCAAGCCCTAGCCCAAGTTGTTCTGACTGATAGCCAGCCATTGCTAATGGTCATAGACGATGTGCAGTGGAGCGATCAGGAAACGCTGGAATGGCTGCACTACCTTCTGCGCTGTGAGCCAACTAGGCGTTTACTCGTGGTTGGGGCCGCGCGCCTGGAGGGAATGGGCGCAAATGATCCGCTGCGCTCACTGACGCTAGAGCTGCGTCGTACTGGACAAATAACCGAGCTCGATCTGGGTCCGTTGAGTTTAGGGGCAACAGCCGAGTTGGCCGCGCAGGTAGTCGGTCGAGATCTCGACCCGGACCAGGCAGATCATCTCTATGCAGAGACGGAAGGGAATCCACTTTTTATCGTCGAGATGGCGCGCGGCGTCCACCATAGCCTGTCGACGTCAAGCCTGACCACGCCGGACCCTCCAGGGAATGCGGAGCACCCTCCTCGCTCGCCCGTGCTTCCCGCTAAAATCCACGCCATCATTCAATCTCGCTTGGCTCAACTCTCCCCTCAAGCCCGTGAACTGGCAGAGCTTGCTGCGACAATTGGCCGCTCGTTTACGTTCAATGTGCTGGCACAGGCTAGCATGCCGAGGGGTGCTTCACAGGAAAGTCAGGGGCATGGCGCGGACGAAGAAACCTTGGTGCGCGGACTCGATGAACTTTGGCAGCGGCGCATCATTCGTGAACAGGAGGGGGATGCCTACGATTTCAGTCACGATAAGATCCGTGAGGTAACTTACGGCGAGATAAGCAGAGCGCGCCAACAGCTTCTCCACCGCCGCGTCGCTCAAGCCCTGGAAACAGTGTATGCCTCGGCGCTAGACACCATGATTGGAGAGATAGCAACCCACTTTGAGCAGGCAGGCTTATTTCAACCAGCGGCTCTTTACTACAGGCGAACGGCCGAAATGGCACGGCGCGTCTATGCGATTCACGAAGCGAAAGAATTGTATTCACGCGCCATTGACGTGAGCCTGCGCATGATACCTGCTCAAGATAAGGATCAGCTTCTACCGCTTTACGAAGGTCGTGCGCTGGTCTGCCGGTCGTTGACCCAACTCGATGAAGCCATCGCCGATTTCCAGATGATGTGCCAGATCGCGCGCGCCACAGGCAACCGGCAAAAAGAAGGGGAAAGTCTGTGTCAACTGGCTTATACCCATTGGCTGACCTTCTCTGAAGATCAGATTCCTTTTGTCGAACAATATGCCCAAGAGGCCGCAGAGTGCTTCACACAGACCGGCGATCAATCTACGCTGGCCCGTAGCCTCACCATGCTCGGAGCAGCAGACCAGGTGCATCGGAACCTGGCGGAAGCAGGTCGAAAACTCAAAGAGGCATTGGAGATCTGCCGACGTATCGGGGACAAAGATGGCCTTGTGCAGGTACTTTCCTTCCTGTGTTTGCAGACTCATCTCCAGGGAAATTCCCAGTTAACGGTGCAGTTTGCCCAGGAGGGTGTAGCCGTTGCGCGCGAGGTTCAAGATGATTTTAACGAGTTGCGCGTCCAAGCCTTCCTCTGTCAAGGCTATTGGAGCACAGGCAACTACGCCCCCGCGCTGAAGCTGGCGCACGACGTGATGGAGCAAGCCGGAGAGCGGGGGAACAAATTTGTTCGCGGTCGGCTGCTGAATACCTTAGGTTGGTTCCACCACGAGCTTGGCGACTTCTCGAATGCCGTTGCGTACAACCAGGCCAGCGCACAACTGGGGCACGCCTCAGGCATTGATAATGTGGAGATCAGCGCACTGATCAACCTCGGTTACGACTATCTCGCGCTGAACCAGCCGGAGCAAGCATTGGCTTATTTTGAGCCTGCCCTTGAACGCGTCCAACTCAAGGGATTTGGTGCACACAAATGGCGCTGGCAAATGAAGTTGTTCATTGGCCTTGCCGAGCACGCGTTTGACACAGGCGCTTCGGAGCAAGCCCTGCGTTATGTCGAAAGAGGCCTCCAGGAAGCACTGGCAACCTCCTCACAGAAGTATATCGTCAAGAGTTGGGCGTTGCTTGGCAAGATCCTGGCGCAGATGGGCAAGACTGAAGCGGCGGGCGCGGAGCTACAGCGCGCGTTTTCACTGGCCGAGCAGTTGCGCAGCCCGCCCCTCTCCTACCGCCTTGCCTACACGCTTGGGCAATGGTATGAAACGACGGGCCAGGAGCAAGCGGCCGCAGTGCTGTATGCCAGGGCAAAGGCTGACGTAGAGCAGATAGCAGCCGCGGTTGGGGATGAAGCACTAGCAGCAGTGTTCCTGCAATCCAATTTCGCGCAAATGATATTGGAAAGGGGGGCAAGAACGCTCTAAGAACGCTGACCTCACAATAATTTCCTCCCTCTTTTTCCTCACGAACGGTTTGCGAACACCTTCCCTGTTTTACTGAGATAGAGTTGCTGTGTCATGGTCGGCCTGGCACAGACAATGCACGTTGTGCCCCCTAGATGGACGGTTTCCCTAACATGGACGAAGACGAACGTCCGTATCGACGGCACCTGTTTATGGTGCGGTTATGGCAGGAAGAGTCCGGCACTGGTCAAGTTAAGTGGCGAGGCCAGGTACAGTGTGCATCCGATGGGGAAAGGCACGTCTTCCGCGACTGGCCGGATTTGGTGGCCTTTCTCATAGCGAAGTTGCAGGAAGCCAGGAATGACGGCGAGAGTTAATGGTTCGGTTTTCCTAAATGTTCCAATTCCACACCCGGGGAGGTGACCGATGAAACAGGGAAAGGTGTTAATGGTCGCGCTGATGATCACGCTCCTAACTGCTTGCGTTGCCGTACAGCCGGTGACGAACGAGCCTGTCGCAAGCGGGCAGCAAACCGACGAGCATGAGCATACGATGGATTCGTCGGCAGAGTTAGGGACAGTGGACTTTCCCATTTCCTGTACCGCGGAAGCTCAGGCGGAGTTCAACCACGGCATGGCGCTGCTCCATTCTTTCTGGTTTGGCCCTGCCAAGAAGTCGTTTAACACGGTTGCCGAGCTTGACCCCAACTGTGCGATGGCCCACTGGGGCGTTGCGATGGTTCTGTTAGGCAATCCTTTTTCTTGGCCGCTGACAGGTCAACCATTGGTGGATGGATGGGCGGCAGTCCAACAAGCAGCGACAGTGGGAGCGCAGACGGAGCGCGAAGCAGCGTACATTACCGCGATTACAGCCTTCTACAAAGACGCAGACGCTGTAGACCATCGCACGCGGGCACTGGCCTATACAGCAGCAATGGAAGAACTCGCCCAACAGTATCCAGATGACACAGAAGCCGCCATCTATCATGCCCTGGCGCTTATTGCGACGGCGTTGCCGACTGACAAGAGCTATGTCAACCAACTCCAAGCAGTTGAGATCCTGGAAGAAATATTGGCGACGCAGCCTAATCATCCCGGCGTGGCGCACTACCTCATTCATAGCAATGATGTTCCTGCCCTCGCCGCACACGGGCTAGATGCCGCGCGCCGCTATGCCGAGATTGCGCCCGCCGCGCCACACGCCCAGCACATGCCCTCACACATCTTCACACGATTGGGCTATTGGCAGGAGTCGATCAAGGTGAATCTCACGTCCGCTGGCGTCGTGCAGCAGGAACTTGCAGCAGCCAACCAACCACAGGGCATCGCTTCATCCAGTCTGCTGCATCCGATGGACTACTTGATGTATGCCTACTTGCAGCTAGGCCAGGACAATGCGGCCAAGGCGCTGCTGGATGAGACGCTTGCCATTGAAAAGATGGACGTCGATAACTTTGTCGGCGCCTATGCCTTTGCCTCGATCCCTTCGCGCTATACGCTGGAGCTTGGGCAGTGGGCCGACGCCGCGGCATTGACGCTGCACCCACAGAGCCTAGCCTGGGACAAGTTCCCACAGGCGGAAGCAGTGCTGATCTTTGCCCGTGCGCTGGGCGCGGCGCGCAACGGTGATGTGGAGGCGGCACGCCAGGACCTCGACCGTCTAACGGTCTTACGCGAGGCGATGCTTGCGATCAAGCAAGATTACTGGGCAGGGCAGGCTGATATCCAGATCAAGGAAGTGGAAGCCTGGATTGCATTGGCCGAAGGCAACGACCAGGAAGCGCTGGCGTCGATGCGCGAGGCGGCTGCCCTCGAAGGTGCGACCGAGAAAAACGCAGTGACACCTGGCCCGCTTGTACCGGCCCATGAACTGCTGGGTGAGATGCTGCTCGAACTCGATCAACCGCAAGAAGCGTTGGCCGAATTTGAAGCGTCGCAAGCGATCGAACCCAACCGCTTCCGCGGACTCTATGGCGCAGCCCATGCCGCCGAGTTTGCCGGTGATCTGGAGAAGGCGAGAACCTACTATGAAGAATTGGTCGCGCTGAGCGCGACGGCTGATGGCGCACGCCCTGAATTGGCCGCGGCAGAAGCATTCCTGGCGCAACAATAGGCTATAGATGCATAATGTGAGAGGGGAGAAGGCAGCATGGATCGACAAGCGATGTCGCGCAGGAGCCTGCTCAAAAGCACTGGTGTAGCCGTGACGGGCTTGACACTGCTCAACAGTGGCTGGTTTGCACAGGCCGCATCGGCGCAAACGGCACAAGCCGGTGATCGAGTACTTCCCTGGCTGGATCAGCCGGCGGAAAACCCCGTACCGGAACGCGTTAGCAATCTGTTACAATGGGAAGAGCTGGACTCGTGGATCACACCCGCAGACCAGTTCTTCAGCGTCTCACACTACGGTCGCCCCGAGATCGATGTGAACGAATGGCAACTGGAGATCGGCGGACTGGTCGAGCATCCCATGACGCTAACGCTGGACGACCTCAAAACATGGCCGCGCCAAGAGTTGGACTTCACCATTGAGTGTTCCGGCAACCACGGTTTCGATTGGAACTTTGGCCTTGTTGGCAATGCTCATTGGGCAGGGACCGCTCTGGCCCCCTTGTTGCAGGAGGCCGGTGTAATGGACGACGCGATTGAAGTGGCGTTCTATGGCGCAGATGTGGGCGAGGAGACAGTGCGCGAGCAGACCATTACCCAACACTTTGCGCGCAGCATGTCGCTCGAAGACGCGATGAGTCCCTACAACATGCTCTGCTTTGAGATGAACGGTGAAGCCTTGCCCCAGCGTCATGGATTTCCCGTACGGCTGATCGCTCCCGGCTGGTATGGCGTCGCGAATGTCAAATGGCTCCAGCGCATCGAGGTTCGCAGCAGGCGGCTCATGAACCGCTTCATGGCGCGCGACTATGTGACGTTGCGCCAAGAGGAGGTGGACGGCGAGATGGTTTGGACCGAAAGCTCAGTGGGCCGGAGCTTGCTCAAGTCTGCACCGGCGCGCGTCGTCGACGGGGAGGACGGCTATCGCATCGAAGGCGCTGCCTGGGGTGCGCCGATCGAGAGCGTGGAGGTGAAGATCGACGATGGACCGTGGCAGGAGGCGCAACTTGATACGGAACAGGTTCGTCGGTTTGCCTGGCGCTTCTGGTCGCTGGACTGGAACGATGCCGAGCCTGGCGAGCATAGCGTCACCTCCCGCGCCATCGATACGCACGGCAACGTCCAACCCACCCAGGATGACCCGCTGATTGCCAGCAAGATCACCTACTGGGAAAGTAATGGGCAGATCACACGGCAGATCGAGATTCCTGCGTAGGTTGACAACCTAGACCTGCCTCAACGTCGCTTGGAGAGGCAGGTCTAGGCATCGGACCGGCACATGGCCGACACGAAAGGGGCAAGACAATGGCGAACCAAACGGCGAACCATGCGAAGGAACAAAAGATCGTTGATACGCGCTTAAGCAAAGAGCCAGCGATCGGACAATGGCTGTGGGCGCTCCAAGATGCGCGTCTAAGTACCATGAGAGAACTTGAAGGGCTGACCCCAGCCATGATCGACTGGCTACCACCAAACGATGCACACGATGAGAGCAGCATCGGGACAATCCTGTATCACATTGCCGACATTGAAGCCGACTGGTTATACGTGGAAGTACTTGAACAACCCATTCCGCCGGAGGTTGCCGCGCTATTCCCAATCGAAACGCGGGATAAACAGGGTCGTTTGAATCAAGTACTGGGGTTTAGCCTAGACGAGCATCTCAGGCGACTCGAAACCGTGCGCGGTTTGCTGCTCGCCGCATTCCAGCAGATGGATCTCGCCGAGTTTCGTCGGGTTCGTTCGTTCGAACACTATGATGTCACCCCGGAGTGGGTCCTTCATCACTTGGCGCAACATGAAGCAGAACATCGCAGTCAGATTGGGGCGCTCCGCGCCAGAGCGCAACACGCGCTGTCACCAGGATAAGTAACGCAAGTGGTTCAGAATGGCAGTGTATTGCTCCGGCTTTGCCTATCTCCCCTGCTGGTCGCACATGACCATACGCACCTTTGCCGCTTATCCCACGCAAACGTGCCATTTCGCCTAGATGAGTTGTCTCAATCGCCGCGCATGACGCGGCTATGGATCCGTATAGCCCAGCGCGCGCACCTCAAGCAGGTACTGGGCCGGGTCTTGGACGAAAAACAGACCACCGCGGCGGGTTGCGTCGGCAGGGATATAGTCAAAGGTGATGATACTCGTCGCCACCGGCTCCCCGCCCGGATCATCCGGGGGTCTGAGCGTGCCCTCCACCGCAACCGTGGCCGCGGTAGATTCGCCCAAGTTCGTCGCACGCACCTCGACCAAATAGCCGCCCGCTATCGATAAAACGCCCTCCGTTGTAACCGTCACCGCGGCTGGCGTCGACGGCTGCATCGCTTCGTAAGCCAAATAACCGGCGATAGCGAGCAAAAAGATGAGTCCGACTACGCCCATCAGCCGTTCCCATAGCGGCGTTTTTTGCCTCTCTGTCATCTCGCTTGCCCTGTTCTGCTTAGAGAATCAACCGCGCCGCTGCCGCGCCGAGCGCGCCGGGCAGACTCAACACCACGCCGTAATTCACGATTGAGGCCAAGGCGACCCCATCAATACGCCCAAAGGTCCAAAGAATATAGAGACTGGTGAGAAAGACGACAAAGTAGCCGACAATCGAATAATGGAGGAAAACCGACCACGGGGTGGAGTCTTCCGGCGGCTGCTCCTGGCCTTTAAAGTCCACTTCATAGACAAACACATGCATGATGACAAGTGAAACCGCCACGGTCAGCAGCACATGCCAGGGAGTCATTTTGTATGCAATCAGCACCATTTCTTCCGTCGGAGCCACCGTGTACCCCACAAAGATCGCGCCTGCCACCATCAAAAAGATCTCGGCCCAATATCGCTGCGACTGGCCCGCTTCTTCTTCCGGCCGCTGCTCACGACCACCTAACTGTCCGCGCGCCAACAGTGCGCCAATGCTGCTAGAGGTGGCCTGGAGCGCGATCTTCCCGACAATTTCATCGGCTGGCATACCCCACTGAATAACGCCCAAGAGCAGCAAAAACAGCGTTCCGGTAATCACACCCACGGCATAGCCTACAAAGGCATCGATCACCGACTCGCGCCAGCCGATACTTTCACGAAACCCCCGATAGTAGGCCAAGCCGGTCAACAGCAGGATGATCACCGCTTGGAGCAATATCAGCCGCGAACGATCCATATAGAACCCTAACCACCAGGTTTCCATGGTCATCAGCAGCGAGATTGAAAAGATCAACGCGCCGGCAAAGGCGCGGCCCAGGTCAACCCACATGCTGCTTTCAGCGGACTGATCCGTGGCGTCACCCTGTTTGGTCTCCGGCTGCGGCTCCGCTTGCATCGCGTTAAGGCTCGTCACAGGTCACCCCATCCGCATCTACTGACACCTGTTGGCATGTGTTGACATCTATCGGATAGAAAAATCAGGGGGTTTTTAGATTAAAGCGATGTGACATCGTCCATACTGCTTTAGCCTACGCGATGATCAAACCGCGATGCAATCGGATTGGATACAGGCCAAAGATATAGACAGAGGATGATCTTCAATCCTCCTACTCCGGCAGCCAGCGCCGCATAGCCTGGACACTCTGCGCTGCCCAGGCAGCTTCTTGGGCGACGGTTGCCGCGATGTCCGCTTGCGGCGGCGTCCACAGTTCAATGATCGCGTTGCCGCGCGCGCCCAGCCCTGCCAGATCACGCAGCAAGCGGGGCACGTCAAGCATCCCAGCCCCAGACGGCGCGCCCGCCACCGTAAAGCCCATTTGGTGTGTCGCCCGCTGCACGACGAAATCCTTGACATGAAGATTGACCGTATAAGGGCCCAGGCTGCGAATCACCACATCCGGCCCTTCCAGCGCGCCAAAGTTGTTCACCGTATCCAAACAGATGCCGACCCAGGGGCTGTCAAGCTGTTCGAGCAGACGAACCAGCACAGCCGCAGGAAAGCGATCATGGTTCTCAATCGCCAAGGTCACCCCCGCGGCTGCAAAGTCAGCCAACAGGGGCCGCACAGTCGCCACCACCTCATCCACGCTTGGATGGTGCGTGCCGCTGTCAATCACTACGCGCAAAATGGGCGACCCCAAGCGGCTGGCAATCGCCAGGTAATGGCGCAGATTCTCCGCCGCAATGCCGCGCGTGCCAACTTCCAGCGCAATGCCCGCCTCATCCGCACGCGCGGCCAGCCCGCGCAGTTCGTCGTCTGTGAGTCGTTGCAGCGGCAAATTGTCGCCAATCTGCACCACCTTGACGCCCAGCGCCGCGGCACGCTCTACCAGATCACACGCGGACATCGGATTTGTCACAGGATAGCCGGGCACGCCAATCGCCCAGGCAAAGGCAAACGAGCCGATGCCCAGCCGCATACCCGGTGGATATGCCGACGACTCGCCGCTCATTGCACGCTCTTTCCCCATATGCACTTCTTCACCCCTCCCTTATATGTAGTAACCTGCTCTGGATTCTAGATTATCAAGCCGCCTGCATGATTCCATCGCAGCCACGCGATGTCAACATCCGCCACCTATCCACGCCCCGCTTTGACAGCCGCAAAGCGGGCGCGTATGATGGAATTCGCCATCTGTCTATTCCTCTTGTTCACCTGAAGCTTATCCACCTGGAAAGAACCGCCATGCCTGCGCAACTTGATGTCGTCGCCCTGAGCAGCGCGCTCATCGAAATTCCATCAGCCAGCCAGCACAGCAATGCAGATATCTCTGCGTGGCTCGCCAACTACCTGTCCGACGCTGATTTTGAAGTCGAGGAACTCAGCTATGAAGAAGACGGCGAACGCAAGGTCAGCCTAGTCGCCCGCCGCGGACCAGGTGAGGGCGGCTTGGGCCTGTTCTCGCACAGCGACACTGTGCCCGGCGTGCCGGGCGAATGGGAACCGTACACCCCCCAGATAGTCGACGGGCGGCTGATTGGCCGCGGGGCCTGTGACATGAAAGGCCCGCTGGCCGCGACCCTAGTCGCTGCCGCCAGTGTGCCCAAATCCGCGCTGCGCCGCCCGCTCTACATCGTGATTACCGCGGACTAAGAGGTCGGATATGGCGGCGCGTAACAGGTGTGCCGCGACTCGAAGATGCTGCAAGCCCAGTGGCCTACCTATGGCGTCGTCGCCGAGCCAACGCAACTGCGCCCGGTCTATGCGCACAAAGGCGGCCTCAGCGTCAAAGTCACCGCCCACGGTCGCGCGGCCCACACCAGCACCGACGCCGGTTATTCGGCCAATTTCCAACTTGCTCCCTTCCTGGCGGAGATGGCCGAACTCGCCCCCGTCTTTCGCAGCGACCCGCGCTTCCGCAACGACGAATTTGATCCCCCCACCAATGCCTTCAATATGGTGATCAGCGACGGCAACTGCCCAGCCAATGTCTACGCGGCGCAAGCGACCGCAACCTTGAGCCTGCGCACCATGCCCAATGATCACCGTGAGGAGGCGCTCGCCATGATCGTCGACGCGGCCAAGCGCCACAACCTCCAAGTCGACTGGCGGGTGCGCGAGCCGTTTTATGTCGACAAACAGGCAACGATTGTCACCGCAGCGTGCGAAGCAACAGGCGCTGCCGCGCCGGAGAGCGTCCCCTTCGGCACAGAAGCCATTGTCTTTAGCGACTATGCAGAGATGGTGGTCTTGGGGCCAGGCAATATTGCCCAGGCGCACACGATTGGCGAGTGGATCGACATCGCCGAGTTGCAGCGCAGCGTCGATGTCTACCAGCGCCTGATCCACCAATTTTGCACAGCCTAGCCGCCCCCTGGAGCTTCCGCAACGTCCCCCGCATCGATTTACGTCAATCAACGTCATGATGTGGTAGAATCAAGCGGATGTTCTGCCCGCGGGCACATGGTAGAGGTGTTAACGCCCGCCGGCTAAAGGAGTTGATTGTACGACCCGATGAGTGAATCGGATGCCGACAAGGCAATTGAACAAGAAACGGCTGCCGCCACACCATTGAACCGACGCCCCCGCACCGCGCCGTCAATTTTTCACATCCTGACGTCCGGCATCGTGCTTTGTGTTGCGCTCTTGTCGCTCATCTGGTGGCGTGGTGAACCGCCCGCGATGATACCGACGCCAACCCTCGTCGCGACGCAATGGGCGATTGTCCCAGCGCCAACCGCCACACCGCGGCTCACAGAGACAACCACAGAGACGGGTGCAGAGGCAGGCACGGAGGTGACGGGTGCGCTCACGCCGATACCGACCGAGCCGCCCACAGCCGAGTCTGCGGCAGGCATCCCCCTGCCCACTGTCACGCCGACCCTCGTCTCTGCACGCGTAGGCACGCGCACGCTCGAAATCAGCGGCCAGGCGACGCTGCGGCTCGCCTTGAGCAGCGACGACTTCAAGAGCAGCGGTCGCCCCCTGCCCCTGATATTGGAGCCGCACACCTATATTCTCGGCTCAGACATTCCGGTGATTGCGGATCGCTGGTGCTTTCAAGCCGGTGTCTCTGCCGTGTTCTTTGACCTGACCATGGAGTTGGATCAGCCCAGCGGCGCGATCAACGTTGATGGTGAAATCCAGCTTCACAACGGATTTTGTGATTCGCCCGGCGAACAAACCGCAGTCAGCCCCATCTCACTGCAAGTTCCCGCCGATGCAACCGCCGAGGTTGTCCACAGCTTGCAGGCCGATTCTAGTCTCTTTGGCCTGAGCAACCTACTGCAGACATCCACCGGCATCTTTCTTGAGCTAACGCTGCGCAACCCGCGCCTGCCTTAGCCGCCCAAACTGTTGCGCCCGGCCAATCTGCCGGCCCAACACAGTCTAGCCAGAACCTTTCAACAACAACCATCCAAATACAGAAACAGCGTGCCCCCTTTGCCGTGCAGATGCACAGGGCACGCTGTCTTTACGCCGATTCTTGTCTCCCATCCATGCTCGAAAGGATTCAGTATGAGCAAGTGGCAACGCTCCCGTGAACGGTTCGAACGCGCCAAACAATCGCTAGCAGGCGGCGTCAGCAGCAATGTCCGCCTCGCCGCCCAACCCCATCCCCTTTTCTTCGATCATGCCGCCGGTGCGCTCATCTACGATGTCGATGGCAACGAATACATCGACTATGTCCTGTCGCAAGGCCCCATGATCCTGGGCCATTCGCATCCGGCTGTGCTGGATGCCGTCAACGCGGCCATGCACAAGGGCCAGCTTTACGCGGGCCAGCATGAACTGGAAATCGAACTGGCCGAAAAGTTAGTGGAGGTGATCCCCTCGGCGGAACTTTGCCGCTTTGGGTTGAGCGGCTCCGAGATGGTCCAAGCGGCCATGCGCCTGGCGCGGGCCATCACGGGGCGCAACCTGATCTTGCGCTTTGAAGGGCATTATCACGGCTGGTTCGACAACGTGTTGATCAGCGTTGCGCCGCCGCTGGACCAAGCAGGCCCGCGCCAACAGCCCAACCCGGTGCTCGGCACGAACGGTCAATGCGAAAGCGTGCTAAACGACTTTGTTGTCCTGCCCTTCAACGACTTGGCGCTGGTCGAAGATCTCTTTGCCCGTCAAGGCGATCAGATCGCGGCCATCATGCTTGAGCCGATGATGTGCAACACCGGCGCGATCGCGCCCGAGCCTGGCTTCCTCGAAGGGCTGCGCCGCGTCTGCGACGAATATGGCGCGCTGCTCTATTTCGACGAAACCATCACCGGCTTTCGCTTGAGTCTGGGCGGCGCACAAGAACACTTTGGCGTCACGCCCGATCTTTCCAGCTTTGCCAAGGCCATGGCCGGCGGCTTTGCCAACGCCGCGCTGGTGGGCAAACGTGAATACATGATCCGCTTCGCCGAAGATGTCAACCACTCCGGCACATTCAACAGCAACAACATTTCAATGGCCGCATCGGTCGCAGCATTGGCCGAACTGGAGCGGGACAACGGCGCGGTCTACCGCCACATCAACCGCATGGGCACGCAGTTGATGAATGGCCTGGCCGAGATTGGCCGCCGCCAAGGTGTGCCGCTGCACGTCCAGGGCAAGCCATGCGCCTTCCACGTCTCCTTCACCGAGAACCCGCCCCTGCGTGACTATCGTGACTATGCGACAAAAGCCGACAAAGAGCGGTATAATGCCTTCACCCTTGCCATGCTCGAAGGCGGCGTGCGTCTGATTGGCCGCGGCGTTTGGTATGTCTCCGCCGCGCACACACCCGACCACATTGCCAAGACGCTCGAAGCCGCCGAACGCGCACTGAGCAAGGTCTATGCATAACCGAGCCACAGCCTAGATCCACAGCCTAGATCCACAGCCTAGATCCACAGCCTAGCAGGAGGAGTCGTTCCCATGTCGCTCACACGTCCCCAAGTGGGCCTCGTCCACGGCACAGACCGCCGGGCCAACATCCGCCGCAGCCTTGAACTGGTGCGCGACGATGTGGTCGCCAAGCTGCGCCCACAGGTAATGATCAAGCCCAACTTCCTATCCAGCAGCAACCAAGTCGCGTCGAGCCATGTCGACGCGGCGCGCGGTGTCCTGGACTTCCTTGCCACCGTGCCCAACCCGCCCGAAGAGATCATCATTGCCGAAGGAGCCAACGAGAAATATTCGGGCGAAGCCTTCGACAACCTCAACTATCGCGCCCTGGTCGACGAATCGCCTATCCCCATCCGCCTGGTCGATCTACACCAGGAAACAGAGTGGATCGAGACGACGATTCTCCTCGCGGATCGGAGCGAAACCACGGTCAAGATGCCCAAGCTCGTGGTCGATTGCCCGTGTGTGCTCTCCCTGGCCGTTGCCAAGACCCATGACGTGTGCGTCGTCACCCTGGCGCTCAAGAATCTCATCATGGGCACGCTCTACAAGCCGGACCGCGTCAAGATGCACGGCTTCAACAGCCACGCCGAGCGCACCCTGCCCGAAGAGGCCCAAGTCCTCAACATCAACCTGATCCGCGTGGCGCGCTACCTCTGGCCCGACATCGCGGTGGTCGACGGAACCCAGGGGCTGCAAGGCAACGGGCCAGGCGGCACAGATGCCGTCGACTTCCGCGCAGCCGCGGCCGGTGTCGATGTATTTGCCGTCGACGCGGTCATGGCAAAAGCGATGGGCTTCGACCCCCTCAGCCTCGGCCTGCTCCACTACGGCAACGAGCTTGGCCTGGGCGTTGCCGATCTGGATCGGATCGACATACTGGAGACCGAGATCGAAGCCGTACAGCAGCAGTTCAAGCCCCACGACAAAACCCACCTCCAACAGCAGTGGCAGGTGGAAGAACCGCTTCTGGCCTATCTCACTGCCTAGCCGATCCGTGCCTCACCGATCCGCGCCTTGCCGATACAAACCAATACAAACAGAAACAGGCCGCACGCATATGTGCGGCCTGTCCTATACTTTGGCGCTTGGATGGGGCCAGCGCGCTTATCGGTGCTTATCAGCTAGCCATCACAGCGTTATGTCCCGTGGCGGCATGACCCCAACTCACCCTGCAACCTTCTCCCCTTCCCTCTCTTTCCGCTTTCGCATCTCAACTAGACAGAGGTCGGCCAGGTCACTGCCTAGTTCGTCGTCAATCTCCTGGGCGTGACGTTTAAGCAACTGCGCCAGTTGGGTAATGACGTCCGTGTACGGTGGAAAATAGAGGTATTGGTTATGGCCGTCCTCGCGCGGCGTGTTGTAAATGTTGAGTTCCTCTTCCGGATCGTTCACCAGATCGTACAACTCATGTTCATACATATAGTGTCTCATCCCGGTAACAGGCCGGGTGAGGATCAATTTCCACTTGCGCGTGCGGATACAGCGCTGCTCTAGGTGGGTGTGGCGGGTGATGTTCTCGGTATAGTATGCCTCGCGCCACGGAACCGATTCGCCCTTCAGCAGAGGGACGAGGCTACTGCCATGCAGGTAGTCGGGAATCGCCAACCCTGCCCAGTCAAGAATCGTCGGCATCAAATCCTGTAGCCCTACCATTGCATCGACCACCAGCCCTGCTTCGATTGAACCCGGCCAACGAATGATAAGCGGCACTCTGATCGAGTCGTCATGGCAGACAAATTTATGGTCTGGACCCCGGTAGGAGAACATATCGCCGTGGTCGGAGTAGTAGACCACGATCGTATTCTCACGCAGGCCAAGTTCATCCAATGCCTCCATCAACCGGCCCACGTTGTAGTCGACCGCGCTGACCGCGGCGTAATAGCCCGCATAGGGGACACCCTTGCCCCGATATGGCTCATAGAACTCTTTGGGCGCGGTATAGGGATCGTGGGGTGGATAGTAGCCATTCACGGCAAAGAAGGGCTTGCCGGATCCAGCCTGCTCTTTAATAAATTCAATCATTTCATCCGTCTGGCGGTGCGGCTTGTACACCCCATCTCGCTTGTTGTCGACCCAGTGGCCTCCCATGGAGTTGAACCCCTTCCAGACATCAAACAGGCCCGGATCAGCCTCCCCCAAGTGCCACTTACCAAAATAGGCAGTCGTATAGCCTGCCGCTTGCATGGACTCAAAGACGGTGCGCTGCTCGTGAGAAGTTTCCTTGAGGAGATTATCCATCTGATAGGTGTTGTAGATAATCTTATGTTGATGGGGGTAGACACCGGTCCACATGGTGGCGCGGGCAGGTGTACAAACAGGCCACGGTGTAAAGCTGTTCTCAAAGCGAGCGCCCTCGGCAGCCAACCGATCCACGTTTGGCGTCGAGACAAATTTGTTGCCGTTGCATCCCAGGCTGTCCCAACGTTGTTGGTCTGTCATGAGCAGGATAATGTTGGGTTGAGTCATGGTCTGCCCTTTCTGTTGTAAAGTGACTTCTGTAAAGTGACTTCGTTCTGCTTCATCAAGCTGCGTACCGCACCTTTACGGATACGGCCAGTATTCCTGTCGGTATTCGCTGCCAGTACTCGCCAAGGCGCGGCACGCTGTCTTCTTGCGACTCGCCTAGTCGTCTTGCAAACGCTGTCGGGTGCAAAGCCGTCTGATGACCCGATCACTCACCAGATGAAGCATCCTGGAGCATGAAGAACTGTTCAGGAAGACCATTGCCAGGCGTTTTGCCGTAGACGACCCACTCCAAGGGCTTGGGCACATTGCGCACGTTGTTCTTGATGACGGCTGTATAGACCGGTACATCCACCACCACCCCAAGGGCTGCCTGGTTGTCGCACATGATCTCCGTGGCTTCAATGAACAACTGTTGGCGGCGCTCTAAATCTGGTTCGTTCATCGCTTCCCAATGCTTTGCGACTTGCTCCTTAACCCATTCCGGCCCGTCATACGCGGCAGGATCGGGATTGGGCACGTTGGCCCAGTCTTCTGCAACAGGCGCCCACCGCTCTGAAGGCAGGAGGCGAGGCAGCGCAATCGGGTTGAATTCGCCGGTCTCGAACATGTTCATCATGGGCTGGTTTGCTTCTGTGCGTTCGACCCAGAGACTCCGTTCGACCGGATTCACCACCAGGTCGATGCCGATATACTCTCTCCACATCTGGGAGATGCGTTCGCCAATGCCAGGGTAATCGAGGAACGAGCCACTGACCGCGTCAAGGCGCAGCACCAGCCGCACACCACTGGGCAGCAATCGATAGCCCTCGCCATCTCTCTGATCCAGGCCGATCTCGTCTAAGATCTGGTTGGCTTGTTCAGGATCAAACGCGGCCCACTCTTCATCCCAGCGGTCCGAGTTGAAATAAGGTGGCGTGTTGGCCGGGCAGAGCGAGGCTGGCGTGCCAACCCCCAAGAAGAAAGTCTCGTTGATCTCCTCACGTTCAATCGCCAACGACAGCGCGCGCCGGAATTCCACATTGTGGGCTGTGTATTCGGCGACTTCCGGATCTTCGTTCCAGTCCACATTGAAATAAATCGCAATTGGGTTGCGGGTGCTGCTGTTCCAGAAGTCCACAAAGTAGTTGCCCTCGGCGCTGTTCTCGCGGATCACAGGCAGCTTGGCGAAGTCGATATGGCGGCCCTGAATGGTGTAGTTCCCCGCGATGGCGCGCAGATTCAACACCTCCAACTCTTCCACCAACTCCAGGGCGATCCCATCGAAGTAGGGCAACTGGTTCCCCTCGGTGTCAACCGCCCAGAAATACGGATTGCGTTCGAAAACCAACTCATTGGAAGCCAAGATGGTGACGGGCTTCCAGGGGGTCATCACCGGCGACTCTAGATTCATCGTGGCGTCGGATCTTGTCACAAAGTAGAGCGCCCAATTCTCATAGCCGGCCTCTTGCGCGGCAGCGTTGGCAGTTTCTTCACCGACAACATCGGCGTGAAACTGCTCGAGGTAGTGCTGCGGGGCATAGAGACCACCCCCTGTGCGTCCAAGGATCAAGTAACCATTGGCTTCAGAGGCCATCGTCTCCGGCCAGGAAGGAAACGGCGCGGCAAAGGTGATCGTAAAGGTGTAGTCGTCTACTTTTTCGAACTGGGCCAGCTCACCGCCCCACTGCATGTACCAGGGGATCGCAGGGACCAACTGCTCATTGGTGAGGATATAGTCATACCACCAGATATAGTCGTCAGCCGTGAACGGTTCACCATCCGACCACTTCAGCCCTTCGCGCAGGTAGAAGGTCCACTGTGTCGCGTCCTCGTTGGCCTCCCAGCGATAGGCTAGACGGGGCTGCAGTTCAGTTGCACCAGTGTCCCAAAAGATGGTGTAGTCGTTGTTCCAACGTTCGTATCTTGGACGGTCTCCAGGGCCGGTGAAGGCGCCGCGCATGACACCACCATATTCGCCGATCATTTCGGTGGGTTGAATCACCAGGGGATTGCGCGGCAAGCGTTCTTCCACCGGGGGCAATTCACCGGCAGCAACACGTTCGGCGAGCATGGGTGCTTCGTTAAAAGAGCTTGGCAGCGTGTCAACAATCTCCGGCCAACAGGGGGTTTCATCTGTACAGGCTTGCCGCTGGGTCTGGTACTCATCCAGCGCAGGCCCAGCAGGTTGAGCATCAGCGGCGGGCGCTTGCTCAGATGCCGTGCCGTCGCCCGGTGGACTGTCAGCAGGCGGGCCGCTACTACAGGCCGCGGCAGTCATCACGACGATCAACAGGATGGTAAGAATCTGCACCATGCGAGGGGTACTGCGTAGTAAATGGAATTGCGTGCGCTGCTTTGACTGCATTGAGGTTCTCCTCCTTCGATACTCCTTTGGGGAAAGCGTACGAAATCGTTAGGAACACGCTAAGCAGTGGCAGCCGTCCTACGGCAATACACAAGTGGGGAGCAACAGGAGCAATGCGGGGACGTATGTGCAGGCAGTAGGAGATCGGTCACAGCAATCGCTATGAGGCACGAGCGTCTCAAATGGCTATCAACTACATATTGGCACTCCTTTGCGTTGAGGGGATTGTGAGATGAGGGGCGAGGATGTAGTTTAGCATCAGTCTAGTGCAACGGCAATCGTCCCAAAATGACCTCAAATAGCCTTCCCAGGGCTTTTCACAAACACAGGCTGCATCGCCGTGCGCCATCTCCAGCAGGCAAAAATAGGCTTGTGCAAGGGAGAACCAGCGCTGCTATACTTTTATTTATATTCAGGTATTTTATATCGATGGCGTCATGGGTGCAGTACAGCCCGTGCAAACGATTGGCAAGCCGCTGATGAGGACGAAGTAGCATTCCTATAGAAGAAAGGCGGAGCACATGGGCAAGTTGCAGGAGATATTGCTACGGCTGCGCTACTGGCGTCTAGGCAAAAGCAAATGCACGCATGTCGATCAGATCCAGCATGTATCACCCAGTGCCCAGGGGTGCGAAGAATGCCTGGCGTTGGGTGACACCTGGGTACATCTACGCATCTGCCTGATCTGCGGCCATGTGGGCTGTTGCGACAATTCAAAGAACAAACATGCCACCGCCCATTTTCATGCCACGGGACACCCGCTCATTCAATCCTTTGAGCCGGGCGAGGATTGGCGCTGGTGCTATGTCGACCAGGTTATGCTTTGATGCCGCGACTGGCTCGCTGGCAGAGAGGTGACCCATGACCAAACCAATCATCCTATCCGTTGACAGCGATGAGACGGCAGGCGAAATCACGCAGCGGTTGTTACGCAATCGCTACGGCATTGACTATGCGGTTGTATGCGAACAGTCACCCACGAACGCCCTGCAGCGCCTACAAGATGCGCACGCGCTGGGGGAGCCGGTGGCAGTCGTGCTTGCGGCCCAGCAGATGCTACAGATGACGGGTGTTGACTTCCTGGCGCAGGCCCATGCCCTGTACCCACACGCCAAGCGTGTGCTTCTCTATGACCGACAAGATCTCGCCGGTAACCAGATGCGCCTGCAGGCCATGGCCTTTGGCCGGATTGAATACCTGATGCTCAGGCCATCGGGCGAACCGGATGAGGCGTTTCACCAACTCATCACCGATTTGCTTGTCGAGTGGACCGGCGACCATCAGGCAACCTTCCAGGTCGCCCAAATCATCGGCTCGCAGTGGGATGCCAAGGCGCATCGCTTCCGCGATCTTTTCGAACGTAATCAACTCCCATACGCCTTTTATGAAGTCGGCTCGGCCAAGGCGAACGAACTACTGCACCAGGTGCAGCGACCACAAGGCCCCTTTCCCCTGGCAATTCTCTACACCGGCGCAGTCCTCGCCGATCCGTCAGCCGAAGAAGTGGCCGATGCACTCGGCGCGGCGGCCGCTGCCCCACAGGGCATCTACGACCTGGCGATTATCGGCGGCGGCCCTGCCGGTCTTACAGCAGCCGTCTATGGCGCATCCGAAGGGCTGCGCACGATCGTGGTGGAGCGGGAGGCCCTTGGCGGGCAGGCAGGAACCAGTTCGCGCATCCGCAACTACCCAGGCTTTCCACGCGGAATCAGCGGCGGCGATCTCACAAGCCGTATCACGCAGCAGGCCTCGCTGTTTGGCACAACCTTCTATCTAATCCGCAGTGCAACAGGGCTGCGTACCGAGGACGGCATGCACATTGTGCGCCTCTCCGATGGAACCGAGTTGGTGAGCCGAACGGTGGTGCTTGCCATGGGCGTCGCCTATCGCCGTCTTGACATCCCGGCGCTGGACGCGCTCAGCGGCGCGGGCGTCTACTATGGCGCGGCGCTCACTGAAGACCAGGCCATGCAAGGTCAGCCGGTCTTTGTTGTCGGCGGGGGCAATTCAGCCGGGCAGGCGGCTGTTCACCTGGCTAAATACGCGGCACATGTGACCATGCTCGTCCGCGGCGAATCGCTGGCAGCAAGCATGTCCGACTATCTGATCCAGGAGATTCAGAACACAGCGAACATTGCAGTCCGCCTGCATACCCAGGTGATCGACGGCTGGGGCGAAGGCCGCTTGCATGGCCTCGTACTCGAGGATGGGCAAAGCGGCGCGACCGAACGAGTGACCGCGGCAGGCCTCTTTGTCCTGATCGGCGCCGAGCCGTACACAGCATGGCTACCGCCGACAGTGCAGCGGGACGAACATGGCTACATCCTCACCGGGCGAGATCTGGTACAAATGGGCCAGTTGCCCGAAGCGTGGCGGCTCGACCGCGCACCGCGGCTGCTGGAAACCAGTATCCCCGGTGTGTTTGCGGTCGGTGATGTGCGGCGTGGGTCGATCAAGCGGGTCGCCTCTGCCGTGGGAGAGGGATCGATTGTCGTTAGCCTAGTGCATCAGTTGCTGGGCGGGTCGCCCTAGAGCCTGCGCAAGCCCTGGCGCATTATGTCGATCTATCGGCTGAACTTGTCAATGCCGCACCAGCCGCGCGCGCCCGTTGTTGCAGCAATTCGCGCTCGCGCTCGTTCTGTGTCAGGGCTGCTGCGCGCGCAAACTCAGCCGCAGCCTCCTCATACCGCCCCAATTTGGTCAGCAGATCGCCGCGCACGCTGGGCAGTAGATGGTAGTTGGCGAGTGACTTCTCGGCATACAGCAAGTCGACCACTGCCAGCCCAACCGCTGGGCCATAGGCCATTGCCAGCGCAACGGCCCGATTCAATTCAACAATAGGCGATGGCGTCAGTTGGGCCAGCGCATCATAGAGCGCCGCAATCTTTTCCCAATCGGTTTCTTCGGCGGTGCGCGCCCGGCCATGACAGGCAGCAATGGCCGCCTGCAATGTGTAGGGGCCGAGCGCACTCCCCAGTTTCTCGGCCCGCGCCAGCGCAGCCAGCCCGCGTTGGATCAGCAGATGATTCCACTGCGCCCGGTTCTGCTCCAGCAAGGGGATGGGTTCACCCCTTGGCCCCACCCGCGCCCGCAGGCGCGAGGCCTGGATCTCCATGAGCGCCACCAGGCCATGCACCTCCGGCTCCTGGGGCATCAACTCAGCCAGAATGCGCCCCAGCCGCAAGGCTTCCTCACACAGCGTGGGGCGAATCCAACTCTCCCCCGCGGTGGCTGCATACCCCTCGTTGAAGATAAGATAAATGACTTCCAACACAGAGGAAAGACGCGCCAGCCGTTCGTTTTCTTGTGGCACCGCAAACGGAACCTTTGCGGCAGAAAGCGTGCGCTTGGCGCGCGTGATGCGCTGGGCAATGGTGGGCGTGGGCACAAGAAAGGCGCGTGCAATTTCCTCGGTTGTCAGGCCGCCAAGCAGCCGCAGCGTCAGCGCGACGCGCGCTTCGGCAGACAGAATGGGATGGCAAGCGGTGAAGATGAGACGCAGCAGATCATCCTCCACTTCATCGCTCACCACGCGCTCGAAATCTGCCATCCCATTGTCCTCTTGCATTTCCAACTGGCGACCGAGTTCCTCATGTTTGCGCTCCGACAGCTTATCGCGCCGGATCCGATCAATGGCGCGACGCTTGGCAACGGTCATAAGCCAAGCGCCTGGCTTGTCCGGCACGCCTTCCACGGGCCACTGCTCCAGTGCCGCCACTAGCGCATCCTGCGCCAAGTCTTCCGCCAACCCAACATCATTGACGAGCCTGCTGAGCGCCGCAATCAGCTTGGCCGCTTCGATACGCCAGATAGCATCGATGGTACGTTGAATCGTAGGTGTTGCCATGACTACCCTTGCACACGGAATCACGGAATCGAAGATATGTCACAGCGCTGCCTTCAGTCATCGGACAGCCCTGCATCGAGACATTGTCGGGACATTATAACAAGGTCATAACCGAGACATTATAACAAGGTCGTCGCGGTTGGCCCCGCGACGACCTATTGTCAGCAAAGATTTTGGCCTTGGAAAACGGCTTAAGCATCTTGTAATAGCGGAGAGGCCCCTCTCGATGTTCTGGTCGGCCAACGCATATAGGCGACAAACGTCACAAGCAGCAGCAACACAGCCGTGCTGATGGCCGAGCTAATTTCGCCTCGATAGCCATGCAGCACCGTGGCGCTCACCATCACGATCATCAGCCCAGCCGCGGCCAAAGGGGTCGGCCAGGCCAACAGCCGCGTCAGACCAGGGATGAGCAGGCCGACGGCGGCCAATACCTCGGCCACACCGATAAAGAGGCTGAACGATCGCCCCATTTCGGCGTTGATGATCGCGGCATACTCAGGGGGTGGTGCAATCATGAACAGACCATGAGCCACAAACACTGCCGCCAAGACCACCTGTAATA
>CAZZNG010000048.1:0-25961 GCA_964655505.1 uncultured Litorilinea sp.
CCAATAGCGCTGGTTGCTACAGCACTGACCGTAACAGCGCTGGTTGCTATGTCTTGCGATGCGATTGGCCGAGAGGAAGCCCATCGCAGTAGAAAGTCATTACAGTCAGAAGGAAGGGTGTAGATGACGACTCTTGCCCAAGCCCATGAACCGGCGCAGCGCGCCAGGGTGCACTTTGCCCAACGCATCGGCGTGGCGCTGATCTATACGGTGTTGATCATCGGCGGGCTGATCATGATCTTTCCGTTCGTCTGGTCCGTGTTGACGTCGTTCAAGACTGTCAACGAAACCAATGCCTTTCCGCCTACCTTCTTGCCCGAAGTCTGGTATTTCGAAAATTACCGGACTGCTTGGGTGACGCCGCCCAACACCTTGGGGCGCTATTTGATCAATTCAGTGGTGTTGGCTGTGGGCGGCACGTCGATCCAGGTTGCCATCTGTGCGCTGGCGGCCTATGCCTTCTCGCGGCTGCGCTTTCCGGGTCGCAATCTCCTGTTTATGATGGTACTGGCGACGACCATGGTCCCCGGCGAGATCACCCTCATCCCCAACTTTGTGACCATTCGGCGCTTTCCGTTGGTGGGCGGCAATGATCTCTATGGCGTAGGCGGCAGCGGCTTTTACGATACCTACGCGGGCATCCTGCTGCCGGGGCTGGTGGGCGCGTTCAATATCTTCCTCTTGCGCCAGGCCTTTCTCACCGTGCCCAATGAGTTTTGGGAAGCGGCGCAACTCGACGGCTGCAACAGCTTCAGTTACCTCTGGCGCATTCTGCTGCCGATCACGCTGCCTGCCCTGCTGACCGTTGGCATCTTCGGTTTCATCAGCCGCTGGAACGGGCTGCTCTGGCCCCTGTTGATCACCCGCTCCGAGGCAATCCGCCCGGTGCAGATGGCGATGATCTATTACCAAAACGAGTTTGTCACCGACTACGGCGCGCTCATGGCCGCGTCGCTGATGGTGACGCTGCCCGTGGTTGTGCTCTTTATCCTGGTGCAGCGCCAGTTCATCGAAGGCATCATGAGCACCGGGATCAAGGGGTAGGTCCGAGGCGAACGGGAGAGAACGCTGCCGCGCGGCAGCGTATTGGGCATGGCCCCCGTCATCCCGCCGGAAGCGTGTTTGTGAGTGGAGTCCCCCGCTCTAGGTGTAATCCATTGTCTAAATCCGCAGGGTCTAAATTCATGGCATCTGAATTCGTGTATCTGAATTCGTCGTGAAAAGGAGAAGCACGCACATGCAAACAAAGAAACTCTCGCGACGCAGCTTTTTACTTGGCGTGGGCAGCGCAGCCGGGCTGTCGCTGTTGGCCGCGTGTGCCACCCCGGCCGCGCAGCAAACAGCCGGGGGGACAGACGCTGAGGCCGCGGCCGCGCCGGCCGCGGACAAGTTGATCGAGATCGAATACTGGCATCGGTCGAGTGGCGATACCGCGCTGCTCTTCGAGACTTTCGCCGGTGAGTTCAGCGACCAGTTCGCGGACGAGATCAAGGTTACGTCGATCTTCCAGGGCAGCATTCAAGAACTCAATCAGAAGGTGCGCGCGGCGGCTGCCGGTGGGGGACTGCCGGGCGCGCTCATGGCCGACGACTACGATGTGACCCAGTATACCTTTAGCAATATCTTGGTTGATCTCACCGAATATGTGGCGCATCCCGAATATGGCCTGAGCCAAGAGCAGATCGACGACATTCTGCCCAACCAGTTCAACCGCCACAAACTGGACATATACGATGGGCGGATGATGGCGTTGACCCAGGGATTTTCAGGCTTTGCTACTTTCTGGGACGTGGGTGGCATCGCCAAGATCGGTATGGAGCGCCCGCCGCAAAGCTGGAACGATTTCCCGGACTATGCACGCGCCGCGTCCGAAGCCAACGAGGGCAAGCCCGCTTGGCTCATCAACGGCGCGGGGGATCGCTTCATCTCTTGCATGTTGACCTATGGCGTCTCCTGGCTCAAGGAGGGGAGCGAGGAGTCCAACTTCGACGCACCCGAGGCGCTTGAGATCATGACCTGGTGGCGCGAACTGTCGGACGAGGGGCTGCTTGCCGTGACAGCCGATGCGCGCGATCTCTTCATGGCGGGCGAGAGCCTGCACTTCATGGATAGCTCGGCCAATGCCGCTCGCTTCCACGCGGGCATCGAGGACTTCGAGTGGAATGGAGGCATCCCGCCGCTGCGTAATGAGGGGTTGCAGACAGTGACCGAAGCCTATGGCCCGGTCAATACCGTCCCCGCTACCGACGCGGACCATCAGTTGGCAGGATGGCGCTGGCTCACTTGGATCTTGACGCCGGAGGTGCATGCGCGCTTCATCAAGCAGTCCAGCTATTTCCCCGCTACCAAGTCGGCCGCGCAGACAGAATTGCTGCAGGCGACCTATGCCGAGAACCCGGTCGCGGCCTACCTGTTGGAGAATCTTGCGCCCTACGCCCGGATTTTGGACCCAAGCCCCGCGCTGCCGGAAGTGCGCGGCCAAATCACCGCCAACGTGGTCAACGAAGTGCTCTTGCAGCAGCTTTCGCCCGAAGAGGGTGTGCGCAAGCTCAAAGCCGAGGCTGACGAGGCGATTCGCAACGCAATGCTGTAAACATGACGTGCAATCTTCCCGGAAGCTGCATGAAGGTTAAAGAATTAATGTGGGTATCCGGTTTGCAGCGCAGGCTCAAGCCTGCGCCGAGTGGTGGAAAACGTGCTCAAGCACGTTATCTCTGGTGAACAGGCTTTGAGCCTGTTTCCCACCACTAGCCTGGGGATTGATCCCCAGGCGACCGCCAATTACCCTGTTAATTTCTACAAATTCACGGGGATGCACCTTCCGGGACGCTGCGCCCATCTGGCGAGCAGATGGGCATTGAGCAACATGCCATCTCACGAGCAGATGGGCCTGAATCTCCGAGCGTCCCGGAAGATCGCCGAGTGATCGACCAAACACCCCTTAAGAAACCTTTAGGAAGAGACAAAGATGACGATTCAGGTGGAGGCCATCGGCTTGGCAGTGGGCGTAAGCGCGGGCCATCGGCGTATGCAGCGGCTAGAGGAGGCGTTGGACGCTGCGCGGCGCAGCGGCTATGGGTTGGCGGAGTTGAGCATGTCCAGCTTGGGGCTGATCTTTGATGGCGAGATCCACCAGCAGGCGCTCGCGGATTTGGTCGCGGTGACGCGCAACGTTGACCTGCGCTATACCGTCCACGGGTTAAACCGGCTCAACTTGGCCTATGACACGCGTCATGCCCTGTCGCGGCGCATCATGGCCGCGCAGATCGAAGTGACCCGCGCCATCGGCGGCGATGTGCTGGTCTATCACAGCGGCCTCCAAGCGTTGGACGCGGTGCGCTATGGCGTGCGGCGCACGCTCTTGAGCGATGAAGAACTGCACGAAGGCGCGGCGCGTGAAGTGGCCGCGCTCAAGGCATTGGGCGACGTGGCCGCGGACGCGGGCGTGTTGATTGGCATGGAGAATGGCGATTCTCACCTGTGGGAGCATGAGGTGCTGGCCCGCTTCGACCAGCCGCGCACCGCGCTTTCCAAGCACCATGCGCGGCTGCACATCCCGCCCATCGTGCGCCAATTGGAGGCCATCGACCATCCCAATGTGGGCATGACGCTGGACATTGCCCATCTGCACATTGCCGCGCACGACATGGGGTTTGACTATCTCGAAGCCGTGGAGCAGGCCGCGCCGTGGGTGCGCCATTTGCACGCCAACGACAACTTTGGACGGCTCGATTGGGGCTTTGACAGCGAGCCGGATCGTTGGCCCTATGGTGAGGCCGATGTGCACCTGCCGCCCGGTTGGGGGTCGATCCCCTATACCGAGGTCTTTGCGCGGCTGCCCACTTACCGCGGCAAGCTGATCTTGGAGATCAAGGACGGCTTTGCAGACTACTTGGGCGAAGGGCTGGCGAACATGCAAGGGTATCTGCTACAGACCCAACAGGCACGCGCCGGTTAGCCGCTGTCAATGATGTATGCACAGTGATGTATACACAGTGACGTATGCATAGTGACGTATGCATAGTGACGTATGCATAGTGACGTATGCCGTTATCCCTTGAGCGACCCGGCGAGCAGCCCGCGCATAAACAGCTTGCCCAACGAGAGGTAGACGACAATGGTCGGCAGCGCGGCGATGAGCGCAGCGGACATTTGCACGTTCCAGTCGACGGAATAGCTGCCTGCTACGTTTTTGACCGCTACGTTGACCGGCGCTAGGACCGGATTGGAGAGCACGACCAAACCGATCAGATAGTCATTCCAGATCGTCGTGAACTGCCACAACAGCACCACGGCAAAGGCCGGCATCGAGATCGGCAGGAGAATATAGCGATAGAGGCCGAAGAAGCCGCAGCCGTCGATCTTGCCCGCGTCCAGCAGTTCATTGGGAATGCCCGTATAGTAGCCACGGAAAAGCAGCGCGGTGATCGGGATGCCGAAGATGCAGTGGGTGAGAATCAGCCCTGGGAGCGTTCCATACAGGTGGAAAAACTGCAGCGTCAACACCAGCGGAATGAGAACGCCTTGATAGGGCAGGAACATGCCCACCAAAAAGAGGATGAAGAGCGTGTCCGCGCCCTTGAAGCGCCACTTGGAAAAGATGTAGCCGTTGATGGAACCGATCATCGCCGAGATGAGCGCGGCGGGAATCGTGATCATCATGCTGTTCTTGAAGTTGGGCGACACCAGCTTCCAAGCCTGAACGAAACTGCCAAAGTACAGCCCGTTGGGCAGTTCCCACATCCGGGTTTCGTTGACGTCCTGGAAAGGCTTCAACCCAGTGATGATCAGGACGTAGATGGGCATGGCATAGAAGATGGCGAAGGCGATGAGCACCAGATAGATGGCGCTGCGCGTCCAGATTCGTTGAATGTTCATCGCTCAGACTCCCGCTGCATGCTCATCAGATAGGGGACCACCAGGAAGATGGCAAGGAGCAACATGACCGAGCCGATGGCCGCGCCCAACGCGAAGCGATAGGCGTTGAATGTGGTTTGGTACATGTTGAGCGCCAGCGTATCGAGCGAATTGCCCGGCCCAGGCCCACCCATAGACGCCACGATATCGAAAACGCGGATCGCGTTCATGCCGGTCAAGACGATGGCGGTAAAGGTCACCGGCATCAGCAAGGGGATGATGATGTAACGGTAAGTGGCCCACGTCCCCGCGCCGTCGATGGCGGCTGCCTCGCGCAATTCATTGGGGATGCCGCGCAGCCCGGCCAGATAGAGCGCCATGACATAGCCGGAAAATTGCCAGGCCGCGGCGATCGTGATGGCCCAGATGCCGTACTCGATGCTCGAATGCCAGGCGGGCCGGAACCAGCCCATGCCGATCTTGGCGAAGAGTAGATTGACGCCGGTGGACGGCTGCATGAGCCACTGCCAAGTCACGCCCGTGACGATCCCGCTGACGGCGAAGGGAAAGATGAACAACGTTCGGAAGAGCGCTTCCCCCTTGATCTTTTGGTCCAGCAGGGAGGCGAGCGCAAACCCGATGACGATGCACTGGGTCATGAAGCCAATGGAATAGAACAGCAGGTTGCGCAGGTCTTTATGGAAGCGCGGATCGTTAACCAGCCGCGTCCAGTTCTTGAACCCCACGAAGGTGAAGTTGACGACCGAACTGTTCCAGTCCGTTACCGAGATGTAGAACGTCCAGGCAATGAACCCATAGATGAAGATCGCAACCGCGATGATCGAGGGCAGGATCACCAATACGGCGAGGGCCATATCGGTGCGCAGCCAACGCCATCGTCTACGTGTGGTGTCGGTGGGGGAGGCGGCCAGGCCGCGCTCCCCCGAAACGGAAATCGTTTTATTGGCCAAAAGCTGCATCCTCCACGGCCTGAACCAGCGCGGCCTGGGTCGCTGCAACGTCCCGGGTCGCGATCATGTCGTTGAGCCGCTGGTCGTAGTCAACCAGGAAACTCTGCTTGGCGGCTGCGCCGTGCTGCAGACTGCCGACTAGGACATCGGACTGCCAATCCTCCATGGCCGACAATTGATACTCGTCGTATAGGCTTGTATCGGCGTCTGTGCGCGCAGGGATCGAGCCTTTGATGGGGTTGAAGGCATCCTGGCCCTCTTGCGAGCCGCAAACCTTCAGCCAGGCTAGCGCGTTGTCGCGGTGCTTCACGCCCTTGGGCAGGCCGAAGGAGTCAGACAGCAGGAGATAGATGCCATCCGTGCCGGGGCTGGGCGCCCATCGGTAGTCGGTGAACTCCTTGGACTTGAAGTAACCGTGCAGCCAGTCGCCGCTGATCATCATCAACGGGCCGTCGTCGTTCATCATGACGTCGTTGACCTGCGTCCCGCTTTGGCTCAAGTAGTCGGGCTGGGCATAGTCATAGAGCCTGTTCATGATCTCGAGCGCCTGGGTCATGCGTTCGTCAGACCAATCCAAGGTGCCGTCAAACAGCTTGGGCCAGTCCTCTGCGCCATAGACCGACAGAATGACGGATTCCATGGTGTGGCCGTTGCCGCCGCCGCCCGCGCCGGCGAGCGCGATCGCGGGGAGCCCCTGCTCTTTCAGCGCCTCAGCCATCTCGAAGAATTCGTCCCAAGTGGCGGGCGGCTCGGTGGCGCCGATGGCCTCCAGCTTAGAGGGGCGGTACCACATTAGGTTCGAGCGATGGATGTTGACGGGCACGGACCAGGGATGGCCGTCATAGAGGATGACGTTCATCAGGTCAGCCGGGAAAACATCGGCGTAGCCTTCCTCTTCATAAAGCTCGTCCAGCGGTTCCATGCGACCGGCAATGACGTGGCTGTCGATCAGTTCACGGCCCAAGTGGACTTGGAAGCTTTCTGGCGGGTCGCCACCCATCATGCGCGTTTCGAGCAGCGCCTTCATTTCGCCGCCCTGACCAGCGCCCTGCGCGGCGACTGCCGCGTTGATGATTTCGACGCCTGGGTTGTCCCGCTCGTAGATCTCGAAGAGGTTATTCAGCCCTTCAACCTCACCACCGGCTGTCCACCACGAGAAGATCTCCAACTGCCCGGCATCGGCAGCCCCGGCGTCGGCTGCACCGGCTTCCGGCGCAGCGCCAGGGGCCGCAACTGGTGCAGCACAAGCGGCAAGGTAGGCACTGCCTAGGCCCATCGCGGTATACTTGAGAAACATCCGGCGACTGAACATCGGATTCATCTTACTCCACCTTTCCTTTGGCAAAGGGGCAAGAGTGACGGAAAGTATTAAATTAGCGATCTTAGGGAACCTAAATCGGTGAAAACTTACTTGCGAAGCGCGGAAATGGGAGCCGGTCGGGGCGGACAACCACGCCTCACAGGCTAGGTATAGCATATTTCCCCAAGCCATGCAAGCCGCTTTTATGGGCCAGCCTTGAGCGTTTCGGCCCTGCGCCAAACCGTCACACCTGCTGCTGGGGTGTTTTTGTTTGTCCCATGGGGCGACCGGCAATTGCAGGGGGCTGTCGAGCTATGCTACACTCGTGCGCGTTCTCATGGGATGAACCCGCCTGATCCACAGGATATGACGACACACTGTCGGATGACACTTGCCGGACGTTATGCCCCATCTACCGCTGCGTTGGCCCTATCTGCTTGAGTTCGGTTTGATGGCTCTGGCCGCGCCCCTGCTCTATTTCCCAGACCGCTTCCCAACCTGGACGCTGCTGCCCGCCTTGCTGCTGTTGGCGGCCTGTTGGGGTGTGCGGCGCTGGTCGACGGGCCGCTGGTGGACGCGCACCGCGGCGGATTGGCCCCTGGGGTTTTGGCTCGGCGTGATGCTGCCGGTGGCAGTTTGGGCCGCGCCGCCGCCTTTGCGCGCGGAATATGCTTGGCCGCGCACCTACATTGTCCTGTGGGATTTTACGCTGCTGGCCGCGCTGGTGGCGCATACGAGCCGCAGCCGTCGCCTGTGGCTGTGGGCGCTGATGGGCATGGTTGGCGCGACCCAAGCGATTGCACTGATCGCGCCGTTGGGCATGGAGCGGCGCAGCAAGTTTCCCGGCGTCGGCCCTATCTTGGATCGCATTCCCGCGCCGCTGACCGGGGTCTTTGCCGGGGCGGAGGGAGGCTTTAGCACCAATCAACTGGCAGGGGTCTTGCTCTTTGTGCTGCCGCTGCTGCTGGTGGTCTGTGTCAGCGGGCGTCGCGCCCGCGGGCTGTTCTGGTGGGCTGCGCTGTTGACGACTTTGTGGATGCTGGCGGTGATGGTCTTGGCCCAGTCGCGCGGGGGCGTGGTGGGGCTGGCAGTTGGCGTGGTCGCCACGCTGCTCTTGGCGCTGCGGCATGGCTGGCGCTGGTTGGCCGTCGCGGGCGGGCTGTTGATCGGCCTGCTGCTGTTGCTGCCCCCTGGCTGGCTCGACGCGGTGGGCGATGCGCCCGCGGTCGAAGCAGTCGGCGGCCTGACCACCTTGCAGAACTTTCGCACCGAGGTGTGGGATGCTGCGCTGCAGGGAATCCAGGATTTCTTCTTCACCGGCATGGGCTTTGGCACGTTCCGGCGCATCGCCTTTCTGCTCTATCCCATGCCGAGCGTGCCCGCGTCCATGGATTTGGCCCACGCGCACAATTTCTTTCTGCAAACCGCGCTCGATTTTGGCATGCCGGGGCTGATCGCGGTGCTGGCGATCTATCTGCTGGTGGTGGCGCTGCTGATGAGGGTGGATCGCACGCACGGGCGGCAGCCGGTAACGCCTGAACTCCCCTGGCTGACCTGGCATGGCGCGGCCATTGGCCTGATGGGCGGCTGGGTGGCCCAATTCGTCTACAGCATGTTCGATGCGGTGGCGGTTGGCTCCAAGCCGAGTTTCCTCTGGTGGTGGTTTGTGGCGCTGGTGCTGGCCGCGGGCAACCTGGTTGATAACCGGGTCGATGCCGCGCGACCTGATGCTGAACCCCTCAACGCCGAACCCTTCAATCAGCCTGTGGCGGATGGCGCCGCAGCGCCCACCATGGCCCTGGGGCGCGCGCAATGAACGGATGGGCTGCTCCTTTCTGGTTTGCGCTGGCCCTGGTCGCCTATACCTATGTGGGCTATGGGCTGTTGATGGGGCTGTGGGCGCGGCTGCGCCCACCGCGCCCGCCGGTGGCGGACGACTATACGCCCCCGGTGACATTGGTCATCCCCGCGTATAACGAAGCGCCTGTGCTGGCGGCCAAACTCGCCAACTGCCGCCAACTGGACTACCCCGCGGACAAGCTGACGCTGCTCTTTGTCACCGATGGGTCGACCGATGGCACGGAGGCGATCTTGGCGCGTGAGCCGGATGTAACGGTGCTGCACGACCCCGTGCGCCGGGGCAAGCCCGCGGCCATGAACCGCGCCATGCGCCATGTGCAGACGCCGGTGACCATCTTTTCCGATGCCAACACCCAGTTGAACCGCGCTGCGGTGCGCCGTCTGGCCGCGTATTTTGCCGATCCGTCTGTGGGCTGTGTGGCGGGCGAAAAGCGCGTGGTGGACGCGGATGCAGGGTCCGGCGCGGGCGAAAGCCTCTATTGGCGCTATGAATCGACCGTCAAGCGTTGGGAATCACGCGTGGGCAATGTGATGGGCGCGGCGGGCGAACTCTTTGCCATCCGCACGAGCTGTTATACGCCGCTGCCCGACAAGGCGCTGTTGGACGATTTTGTCCTCTCGTTTCGCATCGCCATGCAGGGCTACCGCCTGGTCTACGCGCCCGAAGCCTATGCGCTCGAACATGGCTCCGCGTCGTTGCAAGACGAGTGGCGGCGCAAAGTGCGTATCAGCGGCGGCGGCCTTCAGTCGATCCTCTGGCTGACGCCCTTGCTCAACCCTTTGCGCTATGGGCTGCTCTCTTTTCAATACATCTCCCATCGCGTGCTGCGCTGGACGTTAACGCCCGTGCTGCTGCTCTTGCTGCTGCCGTGGAACGGGTGGCTGGCTGTGCGCCGCGGCGGCATCTACTGGCTCTTGCTGGCGGGCCAGGCGCTTTTTTATGGGCTGGCGCTGATGGGCTGGGTTTTGGAACGGCGCGGGCGGCGCTGGCGACCGGCCTTTGTCCCCTTCTACTTCTCGCTGATGAATGTCGCTGTCTTTGCCGGTGCTTGGCGCTTTCTGCGCGGGCAGCAAGACATCCGTTGGCACAAGGCGCGGCGTGCCGGATAAGCGCAACGGCTGTTCTGCTGTTACAATACGTTCTAGCCTACACTGTTCTAGCACTATTCTATCTGTACCGCTCTATCTGTACCGTTCTATCCTGCACCAGTGAACCGTTGGGAGAGTATCCATGTTGCCCATTGCTGTGCCGCAAGGTTTTCGCATCATCGCCCATCGCGGCGCGTCGGCCTATGTGCCGGAGAATACCCACGCCGCCTTTGCGCTGACCCAACGCATGGGCGTGCGCGAGATCGAGACGGACGCCCAGTTGACCCGCGATGGGGTGGTCGTGCTCTGCCACGACAAGACGTTGGCGCGCTACGGGCACGGCGAGCGCGTGGTCGAGGAAATGACGTGGGCTGAATTGGCCGGTCTTGACATGGGCAGTTGGTTCTCGCCTGCGCTCTTTGGCGGCGCGAAGATGGTGACGCTGGATGACTTGCTGGCGACCTATAGCGACGCGTTCACCTACCATATGGAGATCAAGGGCAGTGCTGCGGGCCTGCCCGCGGCGGTTCATGCCTCGCTGGCCGGGCATGGCCTGTTGGATTGCACCGTGGTGACCTCTTTCAACTACGCCGCGTTGGAAGCCATGCGCGCCATCGACCCAACGGTTCGCCTGGGCTGGCTGGTGCGCACGATTGACGAGGAAACCGTTGCGCTGGCCCAAGCGTTGAACCTTTTTCAGCTTTGCCCCGTGGCGGCAAGCGTGGACGCGGCACAGGTGGAACTGGCGCGCCGCGCAACGCCCGAAGTACGCGCTTGGGGGCTTTCCGGCACGCAAGCCAATCAAGCGCCCGAAGTCATCGACTTGATCCAGCGGGTGCTGGCGGCAGGCTGCGACGGCATGACCATCAATTGGCCCGACTGGGTGCGCCATACGCCCGCGGCCTAGCCGTCATCTCAAACCGTTATCTAATCGTGTGTCTAGCGTGTTCCTGTAACGGAGAATCCCTGCATGACACCACCCACTGCGATGCTGCCGATCTATGAAGACGGGCAGACGCCCTTTTTCTCTGTCATCATCTGCACCTTCAACCGTGCCCACCTGCTGCCGCGGGCGTTGGATTCGCTCTTGGCCCAGACTGAAACCAGTTGGGAAGCTATCGTGGTTGACGACGGTTCGCAGGACAACACGCGGGCTGTCGTCCAGCCTTACATCGAGCAACTGCCCAACGTGCGCTATCTCTATCACCGCAATCGCGGCTTGCCCCTGTCGCGCAATGCGGGGATCGCGGCCGCGGTGGGCGCGTATGTCACCTTCCTCGACTCTGACGATTGGTACGCGCCCGACCACCTGGCAAGCCGTCGCCGTCTCCTGGCCGAGCATCCCGAAGTCGATCTGCTCCACGGCGGCTGCGAGATCATCGGCAACCCCTACGTGGTCGATAAATACGACCCCAACAACATGCTGGATTTGCATGATCTCGTCGTGGGCGGGACATTTGTATTGCCGCGGTCCACTGCGGTGGCTGTGGGCGGCTTTCCCGTCGTGCCCTACAGCATCGACAGCGCACTTTATGAGAAGATGGAGGCCGCGGGCATGACCATCCTGCGCACGGAACACCGCAGCTATATCTACGACCGCACCACGCCCGATTCGATCTGTCATATTGTGGCCGATGGCGGCGTGGACGCGGTGTTGGAATACCGCCGCCGCGGCAGTTGGCACAGCGAGCGCGGCCAGCAAGCGCCCCCATCCACTGGTTCCAGCGATTAAAGAGCTGTTTTGGAGGCTGTGTAATGGAAGCATGGAATCAAGCTTGGCAGAGCGAAGAAGGCCGCGCCGAGTGGCTGACGCCAGAGCCTTTTGTGGTGGATGCTGTGGCCGATCTACGCGCGGCAAATGTGGTGCGCGTGCTCGATCTCGGCTTTGGCGTGGGGCGACACGCGGTGATGTTGGCCCAGGCGGGCTTTGACGTCGCGGGCCTGGATGCCAGTGCCAACGGCATGGCCTATGCCAACCAATGGGCCGAGCGCGAAGGCGTGCGCCTGCAACTGCAGACGGGCGACATGGTGACACTGCCCTACCCGGACGCGAGCTTTGACGCCATCCTCACCTGGAATGTGATCTACCACGGCACGATGGATGTGATCCAACAGACCATCGGCGAGATCACCCGCTGCCTGCGCCCGCGTGGCTACCTGGTCTGCTCGTTGATCTCCACGCGCCACGACGCGGCGGGCAAGGGCGACGAGATCGAGCCGCGCACCTATGTAATCCCCGGTGGCGGCGAGCGGGAGTATCCCCACCACTACTTCAACCGGGCCGACATTGACCGCTGCTTCGGGGCGTACGACCTGCTGCGCCTGGAAGATGCCCTGCAAAAGCGCGACGACGATTACCACTGGCACCTCTTGGCGCGGCGTAAATCATAGCGACGTGCGCTTCAGCCGCGGCGCAGCTGCCAGAGCAGGCCAAGCCCGACGAGGAACCAGACCCCGGCGCGGTTGACGGGCAGCGCGGCCGGGCCGATCTGGTCGACGGGCTGGATGCAGACCAGGCTGAGCCGTTCTTTTTTGGCGATCACATCTTGCAAGGTGTCGTCGATCCCCAATGAGTCCAGATAAGGCTTCCAAACTGGGCTGCTTCCCGCGGCGTGCTTGTAGAAGCGGGCCAGCCGTTCATCCTCCAGAACGCGCTCGGCCTTGCCTGTCACCGCGCCGTGGCGCACGGTTTGGACGGTCACAATTGGATCCGCCTGCAGGTTCTTGAGCCACTGCGCCTGTTTGCCCCAACCGCTCACAATGTAATAGTCGCCATCGATCTCCCAATGCTCCACCATCGTATGGCGTGGTTCGCCGCTTTTGCGTCCGCTGGTGGTCAAGACCAGCAAATTGCGCGGCAGCAGCCAGCCAAGCCCCACGCGCCAGAGGCCAAGCGGCAGACGAAAAAGAAATTTCTTCAGACCGGCTGCCGGATAGCGCATCCCCAGCAAAGTCTGGCTGGTTTCCTGTGTAGATGGTTGCATAATCGCTTCTCCCCTCTAGACATCTCCCTGATAGATATCCTCCCCGACATGTACCCCTCCCCCTGGCCTGGATACTGGTTTTGCCCCCTGGGTTGGGGTAAACAAGACAGGCATCGGGAATAACCCTCCTGTGCTGCTGGCCCACAGCGTCTGATATGGGCCGGTAGGAATGGTGTTGCCCAAAACTAGATAGATCATCCAACAAGGAGTGGAGTGGCTATGTCGAGTTCTTCGAACACTGCTATTGTGGCAATCGTTGTCGTGTTGATCATTGTCGTATTGGTCTTTTTTGCCTTCTCGCGCGGCTTTTTTGGCGGCGGTGGTGTCGATGTGGATGTGGACGCGCCCATCGAAGCGCCTGCTGCGCCGGCTGAACCTGCAGAACCGGCTGAACCCGCGGAACCTGCCGCCGAGCCTGCGGAGGGCGAAGAACCCCAGGGGCTGATCCGGCCTGATATGCGTCTCTTGTTCACCTAACCGAGAGCGAAAAATCGTAGGGGCAATACGAGGAGTCATACAATGTCTTTGATCGGATTTCTCATTCTCTTGGTCATCGCGGCCATCTGCGGTGCAATCGGCCAGGCGCTGGTCGGCTACTCGCCGGGCGGGTGCTTGCTCTCCATTGTCGTCGGGTTTATCGGCGCGGTCTTGGGCTTGTGGATCGCCAACCTGATGGGCCTGCCGCCGCTGTTTACCATCACCGTGGACGGCGAACCGTTTCCGATTCTTTGGTCGATTATTGGTTCCGCGCTCTTCGCCGGTATCTTGAGCCTGTTCGGCAGGCGGCGTGTCTAGCCCGCTTGCAAAGATGGGGCTGGTGCACGCCCGCCTCACGCGCAGATGGGCTAGGTTGCGCTGCCGTGGCAAATTGCCGCTGTGCCGGAGGGAGGTCTGTAGACCGCTCCGCGCAGCGGCTTTTTTATCCGTCTCTGTTGCTGGATCGCACAGCCGCCAGATCAAAGTGGGGGAGAGGATTTGCAGAATCCCCTCCCCCCACTCTCCGCGTGTTGATGCTTGCAGGTGTTGGCTTAGATATATCCTGCAAGCACAAGGATCAGCAGAATGACCAAAAGCAAGCCAAGCAGGCCACTTGGAAAATAGCCCCATCCCCGGCTGTAGGGCCAAGAAGGCAGCGCGCCCAAAAGCAACACGATGAGAATGATGATCAATATCCAGCTTAACATGGTGCGTTTCTCCTGTTGAAAGTGCCGGTCTTCTCTCGCCTTGTGTTTACTCGCTGCTTCTACATTTAGCGCAACTCACAGGAGGAAACCATAGCCCAGGATGGAGAAGAAGATACATAAGGGTATATATCCTTCGGCTGTTGCGGCTGGATGACCGCTGTCAGCCGCACTGCGGCCAGATCAGCAGCCAGGGCGACACCTGCGCGCCGTCCTGGCTGGTCAATCTTCCCGTCCCGCTGCTTTGGGCGCGGTTTGCGCTGCGGCTGGATGGCACAGCCGTCTAGCTCGGCCCAAAGCGCAGTGACAGCACTTGCTCGGCGACGCAGTCCCCTTGCACCAGCCCGTTTTCGATGGCTGCGCGGTAGTGGATGCCGCCATAGAGGCGCGAGATGGCGGCTTCCGCCGCGGCCGCATGGAACGAGTCATAGGTGCGTGCCGCCAGGCCCAGCGACATATGCGTCTCGTCGGTAAAGGCGTAGTCTGCACCAAATAGATCGGTCAAGACCGCCGCGGCCGCGCCCGACTGCACCGAGTGGCCCGATGGGTATTCAGGGAAGGGCGGCGTCGTCACCGGGTCGTTGACCTGTGGCATATTCCATGAGGGATCGATCACCTGTTGAATGTAGGTGATTGGGCGCACCACGTTGTACTCAAACTTGGTATGCCAGCAGGTGATGAACGCGTCGGCCAGCGCAATCCCCAGTTTGGCATAGCCTTCGCTCGCCTGTGCCAAGCCTGCATCCTCCTGCTCGATCACCTGATTGAGGATCGAAACCCAATGGCCGGGCGGCGTGGCGGTTTTGCCCGGATCGTCTGCCCAGAACGTCGCAATCGCCACGTGTTCGGGATCAGCCGCTTTGACCGCTGCATAGACTTCCATCGCCTCGGCATAGAAAAGCGAACCCGTCGCTTTGGAATAGACAGGCGGAGGCGCAATTGGGCACGCATCGCCATCAGCCAAGACAAAGGGGCGATTGTCGCCCCAATAGGGCTGCATCGGCGTCAAGTACTTGGGCGGCGTCGGCTCCCACAGACCAACCCCCACCGGCGCTTTATAGTCGCCAGGGAAATTGTGCAAATAGCCTTCATGGCCCCCATCGCTCAACGACCACGCGTAAATGGCGTCGGCCATGGTCTGGCCCCAGGCCACCGAGCGGCGATAGACAATGGGGGTTGCCTCTGCGCGGTAGCGCGCTTCAAATTCCGCCTCTAGTGCATCAATGGCGGCGAGATTTTCTGCCGAGGCTGTTGGAAAGAGCATACGCATCGTCGAGGCCAGCGCCGTATTGGCAGCCGCCGGCCAATGATAGCGCGCCCATCTATAGGTTCGCGGCAGTTGATCCAGTTCGTTGAGCTGCCCGGCTAGGCTGTGATAGCCGGGCATGCCAGGGCGCACCGTTTCATACAGCGCCACGCCCAGATAGCCGAAGGCACGCGCGGCCACTGGCGGCGAAAAGCCGGGTGTCTCTCGCACCAGCTTCAGCGACAGATCGAACCAAGCGGTTGCCACGTCTGCATCATGGGCCGCGGTGTGTTCGGCTTGGCGTTGTGTCAGCGCCAAGCGGATCGGATGGCTCTCTTGTGCAGTGACGGGCAGCCCTTGCGTCATGACCACGATGAGCGTCAGCACCAGCAACACCATGGTCGGGAGGCGTGAGATCGGAGAGAGCCATAGGATTCGTCCTTTGCTGCGTCTTTGATCATTTGTTTGGTGGTTCACGGTTTTGCTCCCCTCAATTGTTTGGGCCTTCAAGCGAGTCGTGGGTCGTGGTTGGCTGCTGTCGAACAGCCTGACCCAACAATAGCGCACCCAACCCGCGCAATGCGTCTGCCTAAAGATGAATGTGGGTTGATTGGGCGTTGATGGCGGGTTGGGCGCAGCGCTGCAACCCGTGAACTAGGGGGGCAACTGGCGGCAACCGCCGCGCGCATCCGCGCGGCGCAAAGAGCGGATCAGCAAGGGGCGACCGCTTTATGCAGTCGCCCCTTGGGTCATTCCTATGGTTTGGTGGGCGTGCTGGGGGATGGCTCGCGCCGGTGGTTGTGCTTCCTGTCTTGGTGCTTATCTTGGTTATTGTGGCGCGGTGTATTCGGGGGCAAAGCCGATTAGCTCGCGCGCTTTGGCGATACTCACCAGTGCCTCGGAGCCGTTCAGGTGAACGTTCTCTTCGGGGATCTCCGGGAAAAAGAGTTGGGCCAGCGTCTTGGAGTCGTAGTCCAGCCAGTTGGTCGCGGCATTGATGAACAGTTCATGGCTGCCTTCGTAGTCCGCAACCAGCCCCTTCTCAATTGATTGGGCCGAGTCGCGCTCATGCACATAGGCCCAGAAGTTGAGCCGGTCGAAGTTATAGGCGAAGTTGAGCGGGTCTTCGCCAAACTGCTCCGGTTTCCATCCCTCGGCCGCGGCGGGATACTCCATGATTCCCTCCCGGCGCACCCTGTTGATGTTCTGCTGCACCTGTGCCAGCCGAGCGCGGCGTTCATCCTCCGGCTGGGCCGCAAACTCGTCCAGCAGTTGGCGTGTCTTTTGCCGCTGCTGGCGCGCCTCCTCGCTGTTGAAGCGTTCATCGGACCAGACCGCGGGCAAGCGCAGGGCGACGCTGGAGATGCCCGCGCGCCGCCAGTAGTAATCGCCAATCGACTCGACCACTGTCTTGGAGAAGGAATAGGCGTCGGTGGTATAGGTGGGGTGCGCCTCGTCGATGGGCAGATAGTGGGGGATGATGTCCTGGTTGCCCCAAAAGCAGCCAAAGGCGTTGATCGAACTGGCCTGCACCAGCTTTTTGATGCCTTCCGCCGCGGCGGCTTCATAGACGTTGTACGTGCCCAGCGCGTTGACGCGGAAGACCTCCGGGCCGGGCGCGACGCGTGGATTGGGGATGGCGGCCAGATGGACCACCGTGTCAAAGCCGCGCATCTTCTCGCGCACGTCGTCATAGTCGGTAATGTCGCAGACCTGATATTCTGCACCGGGAATGTCGAACCCGGCGCGGCGGCCCACCACGCGCACTTCCCAGCCGCGCTGGACCAGCCGCTCTACCGCTGCCTGGCCGACTGCCCCTGTGCCTCCTGTAACGAGCACTCTCATCGTTTATCCTCGTTCGTCTCTGAATCAGATAATCAACGTTGTTTAGGTTGAAAGGGTTGCAATTCTCTAATCCGGCGAGTCGCCGCCAGGACTTTCCACCTGTTCGAAATAGGCCGGAGTCTCTGGGGCTGCGTGCCATTCGAGGGCAACGCGCAGGCGTTCGGCGTGGCCGGGGGAAAGCGCGTCCCACGGAATGGCGTCGAGATCGAACCACTGGACGCGCAGCGTTTCGATGCTCGGTGCGGGTTCGCCGCCGATCACGCGCCCGGCAAAGAGCAGGTGATAGAGATGGCGGCTCTGTTGATCCGGCTGTCTCCGGCTGTCAAAGAGGCCGATCAGGTGGGTCACCTCGACGCGATAGCCAGTCTCCTCCCACACTTCACGCGCTGCCGCGGCGGCGGGTGCTTCGCCCACATCGCACATGCCGCCGGGCATGGCCCACAACTGGTCGTCGGCGCGCTGGATCAGCAAGATGCGCTGTTGCTCGTCAAAGACCGCGGTGTCCACCACGCACAACGGCGTTTTGTAGTCGATGTCCGCGAAAAAGCGCTCTTTGATCTCGCCGAGCGACTGTGCGGCGACAATATCGAGCAGTTCGGCGCTCAACCCCAAGATCTTGCGATAGCGTTCGATCTGATAGGGATCGTCGGTATATTGCAGGCCGTTGTTGCTGAGGGCGCGCAGTTCTTCGGCAATCTGCACCAAGCGCGTCGCGGCCTTTTCCTCTTGGCTCATGCTCGGATCTGCTTGTAGTAGTTGATCAGGCCATTGGTCGATGCGTCGTGGCTTGCCACCGGCGCGTCGTCGTCCAACTCGGGCAGGATCGAGTTCGCCAGCACTTTGCCCAGTTCGACGCCCATCTGGTCGAACGAATTGATCCCCCAGATCACGCCTTGCACAAAGATCTTGTGCTCATAGAGCGCGATCAGCTTGCCCAGGGTGGCAGGGGTCAGCTTCTGAAAGAGAAAGGAGTTAGTGGGGCGGTTGCCGGTGAAGGTCTTGGCCGCGGTCAACTGCTCGAGCCGAGCGCCCACGACGCCCTGGCGTGTTAGCTCGGCGCGCACTTCATTGGCCGGCTTGCCCTGCATCAAGGCTTCGGTCTGTGCAAAGAAGTTGGAGAGCAGAATCTTGTGATGCTCGCCCAGCGGGTTCTGGCTTTGGGCCGGGGCGATAAAATCACAGGGGATCAGCTTGGTCCCCTGGTGGATCAACTGATAGAAGGCGTGCTGCCCATTCGTGCCCGGCTGTCCCCAGATGATCGGGCCAGTGCTGTAATCGACCCAGTAGCCCGTCTTGGTCACACTCTTGCCGTTGCTTTCCATATCGCCCTGTTGGAAATAGTCGGCAAAATAATCTAGGTACTGGTCATAGGGCAGGATGGCGTGGGTCTCCGCGCCGAAGAAGTTGTTATACCAGATGCCCAACAGCGCCATGATGACCGGGATATTTTGCTCGAAGGGGGTCGAGCGGAAATACTCGTCGACCGCGTGCGCGCCCGCCAACATAGCTTCGAAATTGTCCATGCCGATGTAGATCGCCAGCGACAGCCCAATTGCGGACCAAACCGAATAGCGCCCGCCGACCCAATCCCAAAATTCAAACATATTCTCCGGGTCGATGCCGAAGTCGATAACAGCTTTTTCGTTGGTGGAGAGCGCGGCGAAATGCTTGGCAATGGCGCTGCGCTCCCTGGCCTGGGCCAAGAACCAATCGCGCGCCGATCTGGCGTTGGTCATCGTCTCTTGGGTGGTAAAGGTCTTGGACGCGATCAAAAAGAGCGTCGTCTCCGGGTTAAGCCCTTTGAGCGTTTCGGCCAGATCAGTGCCGTCCACGTTGGAGACGTAGTGAACCCGCAGCCCCGGCTTGGCATAGGGCGTCAGCGCGCGCGCAGCCATCTTCGGCCCCAAGTCGGAGCCGCCAATGCCAATATTGACCACGTCGGTGATTGGCTTGTCGCTGTAGCCGCGCCACGCGCCGCTGCGGATGGCTTCGCTAAAGCGGCGCATCTTGCCCAACACCGCGTTGACGCCAGGCATCACATCTTCGCCGTCGACCAAAATGGGCCGGTTGCTGCGGTTGCGCAGCGCCACATGCAGCACGGCGCGATCTTCGGTCGTGTTGATCTTCACGCCGTTGAACATGGCCGCGATCTCATCGGCGAGGCGCGCCTGCCGCGCCAGATCGAGCAGCAGGTCCAGCGTCTCGGCGGTGATGCGATTTTTGGAATAATCAAAAAGAATATCATCGAAGCGCAGCGAAAAACGCTCGAAGCGGTCCGGTTCGGCGGCGAACAGGTCGCGCATGTGGACGGCTTCCATCTCGGCGCGGTGCGCTGCCAACGCCTGCCATGCGGGTGTGGCGGTCAGAGAGGTCATCAAGTCGGACATGGTTGCTCCCCGTGGTCTGCTGTCGGTCTGCTATCCGCGATTGAGGGTCGCGGTTGGGTTTTGGTTTAGGCCGCCGATGGATCACCGATGGATCGATGATGTGGACGATGATGAGGCTCGATGATGAGGATCGATGACTTGTCGCGGTTTACGTCGCCGGCTGCGTGGGCGTCAAGGGCTGCTCCATGTAGAGCAGGCGCACCCAGCGCTTGCCCGATTGGATGCGGCTGCTCGCGCCGGTCAGGTGAAAGCCAATCGATTGAAAAAAGCGCATCGCGCTGGGGTTGAACTGCTCAACGCCCGTGCGCGCCAGAGTCATCTGCGCGCCTTGCACCAGCCACGGCGCGAGCAAGCCCCAGGCCGCGCTGCCGATCCCCTGACGCTGGTATGGTTCGGCGACCATGACCATCCCAAGATAAACGACCTGGGGGTCGGGCCAATGCAGGCGAAAATCTATCATCCCCACCAGTTCGACGCCGGATGCGCTGCCGGGTGCGCCAGAAGGCTCGCCGGACAGGTGACGCACAATCCCCAGCAGGGTGCGGCCTGGCGTCTCCGCGGCTTCGCGCAGGTCCGCCTCCGCGCGCTGGGCTGGTGCGCCGGGTAGGTTGTATTGCTGCCAATAGCCGGGTGTGGCGTGGTAAACCTCTTGCAGCGCCTGGCTGTGGTCGTCCGCGTTGAGCGGCAGCAGCGAAATTACCGGCGCGGCGCGCGCTTTGCTGCTCATGCCGCAGGCTCCGCTTCGCCCATGCGCTGGATGTTGTGGCGCAGGGCTGTCACTTCGGCGCGCGCGGCTTGCAGATCAGCCGAAATCTTCTCCAGCTTTTCGCGCTCCACGCGCACGAAACGGGTATAGGGCGCAATCGCCTCGCGGATGCGCTGCACGCTCTCGCCCAGTTCTTTTTCAAATTGGCGCTGCAGGGCATCGGCCAACTGGCTGCGTAGCTCGCCAATGCGCTCGCGCAGCGCGGCCTTGACCTTGCTGCGCCGGTAGGGCAGCACATACAGCCCCAGCGCGGCCACCGCGCTGGCGCCGACGATGCCGGTGATGTCGAGCATGGTTGTGTGCAGCAAGGCAACCAAGAGCGCGCCCAGCCCCAACGCACCCACTTCGACCGCGGCGGTCTGGATAATGGCGCGCTGGACTTCCTGTGCGAGTTTGAGCGATTCAGCCTCGCGGTCATACCCGTCGACCACCCGCTGCGCCTCGCGGCCAACGCTCGCCAGCATGTTTTGCCGGTTGAACTCAAAATCGTTGTTGACCTGGCCGATGATCTTGTCTGCGTGGTGGGTGGCGCGGCGGCTCATATAGTCCATGACCGCGCGCCATTGGCGATAGTCGCGGTCGACCAACCAGTCGATCAAGTCATTGACATGGCGTTCGACGTCGCGGCTGGTGTCGCCGATCACTTTGCGCTCAAATTCCCCGCGCACCTTTTCGCTGTTCATCAAGTCCATGATGCGTGCAATGCGCAGTGTGTCGTCGAAGAAGCGGTCGCCGCGCTCGGCCATCTCAAAGAGTACATTGTCGACATGGCTGAGTTGATAGCGGAAGTCGCGCTGCATGTCGGTGGCGTAGGCGTCTAACTGGGCGTCGATGATGTCCAGCGTTTCAAAATCACCCTTGAGCACATCTTGCCGTTCCTCGATCACTTGGCCGTAGCGGTCGAGCAGCCGTGCGGCCACGCCCAGGGGATTTTCGAGCTTGAGCCGGATGCGCGCCGAGGCATCCAGCGCGTTCAACACATACTCTTCCAGCGGGGCAAAGCGCGACCGCTCCCACAGGGGGCCATCGGGTGTAGTGCGGCCTGTCGTGCGTGCGTTCACCTTGGCTTGCAGCGCCTGGCGCGCGCTGACCGGGAAGATCTGCGGCTCCATTCCCAGCAGTTGGCGCGCATTGGCACGCACGAATTCCAAGACCTGATCCAACTCCTCCTCGGTTTCGAGCATGTCGATCTTGTTGACGACAATGACGATCTTCTTGCCCCATTCGCGGATGCGTTCGAGGAAGAGCCGTTCGCTCTCGCTAAAGGGCCGGTCCGCGCTGGTGACAAAGAGCACCAAGTCGGAACGCGGCACAAAATGCTCGGTCAACTGCTGGTGGCGCTGCACAACTGCATTCGCGCCGGGCGTATCGACCAAGTTGATCTCGCGCAGCCATTCGACCGGCACATAGATGACGCTGTATTCGTCCTCAACCGGCTCATGGCGCAGCGAGGGGCCATAGCGCAGCAGATGGATTTGGCTGGTGGTGGGGGTCACCCCTTCGGTCAGCAGCCGGTCGCCCAGCATGGCGTTGAGGAAGGCCGTCTTGCCTGCATTGAATTCGCCGACGACCACCAGCAGGAACATTTCCTCTAGCTGGCGCAGGCTGCGCTGGAGCAGCGCCAAATCATCTTCGGGCGCGTCCAGACGCGTCAAATAGACGCGCAAATTCTCCAACAGCGCGCGTTCGCGGCGAAGGAGTTGATCGTACTCTTGTGTTATCAGGCGTTGCAACGCACTTTCCTTATTCATGTTCCCCTAAATCAACTTGGGCGCATCACTATCTACTACGTCTAAACCCGATTCAAGTTGCAACGTCGCGCCGAGTGATATTGTAGCATACAGCGGCTGTGAGGGATGTAAGAGCGTGCCGCATGTAAGCCGGTCGTCCTGAAGTTGGGCGGCGTAATCTCTCGCAGGCTCGCAGTTTGCGAGAAAAACACTGTACAATGGCTATTGGACAATCTGGTGCGGATGGGGGATACTGGCGATCGTGTATTTGTGACGCTAAGTCGGGGCCGACCTACGCAACAACCTTGAACGAACTAGGAGGAACGATGGACTATCAGATGATACCGCCCGCCACAGTCGAAGTGCCGGAGATCAACTTTAAGGAGCATCTGAAGCTGCCGATGAACAAGACGGCCTTGATTGTGGTCGATATGCAGAATGATTTTGTCAAAGAGGGGGGAACGCTCGTCGTACCCTCGGCCGCGGAGACTGTCCCGGCCATCGAGGCGCTGGTGATGGTTGCCCGCAGCCAGGGTGTGCCCGTGCTCTATACCCAAGACACCCATCACGAAGATGACCCCGAATGGCAGATTTGGCCGGAACATTGCCGCAAGGGCACATGGGGATGGCAGATCATCGACGAACTTGCGCCGGAAGAAGATGATCTCGTCTTTGAAAAGGCGCGCTACGACGGTTTCTATGGCACAGCGCTTGATCACTACCTGCGCGTGATGCAGATCGAGCATGTGGTGATCGTCGGGACGGTGAGCAGCATCTGTGTGCTGCACACCGCGGCTTCGGCGGGGCTGCGCTGGTATCATGTGGTTGTGCCCGCGGATGGTATCTCCGCGCTCACCACCTTTGACCAAGCCGCGACACTGCGCCAAGTCTCCTCGCTCTATACAGGCAGTGTCTTGCGCAGCGTGCGCGATATTGAGTTTGGCGTGGCCTAGGCCCGGCTGCCGCGTAAGGGTGGCAACAGAAAGCCCGCACCGGCTGCCGGTGCGGGCTTCGTGGTTTATATGTAAGATGTGGTTGATGTAAGACCATGCGCGGCGCGCTGCCGGTTCAAGTCACTCGCGGCGCACGCGACAGGTTAACCGATGGCGTTAGCCAATGCGCGGTTGGAGCAGACCATACTGCCCGTCGCGGCGGCGGTAGACCACATTGACGTTGCGCTCGTTCACGTCATAGTAGACGAAAAAGTCGTGGCCCAACATCTCCATCTGGGCGACAGCTTCGTCCTCGTCCATGGGCTGGAGGGCAAACTCCTTGCGGCGGACGATGCGCCCCAATTCCTCCTCTTCCATCTCCTCTTCGGCCAGCGATGCGATCATCTGTGCCTCGGCGTTGGCTGCGGCCGCGGCGGATGCACGCCGGCGGGTCTGATAACGGCGACCCTTGAAGCGCCGGATTTGGCGGGCGATCTTATCGGCGGCAGCATCGACGGATGCGAGTATGTCGCTGGTCGATTCCTCTGCACGCAGGATATGGCCGTTGGCCGACATGGTGATCTGGGCGGTATAGCGATCTTCGGCTGCGCGCGTTGCGTTATGGCTGAGTTCGACCCGTGTCTCCAGGATCTGCGGCAAGAACTTGTCCAGCTTGCCTACTTTCTTGGTGACATACTCGTTGATCCAATCGGTGATTTCGACATTACGGCCATGAACGATAAGTTGCATGGTCTAACTCCTTTCGAACTGTTCAAGCGTGCAAGATTCATACGGTGGGCGACACGGGACGCTTCCACCGGGGGTTGGCTCACTCACACTGTATGGCCCGCTAGATCGGTCGATGAACTTCCTTTGCTGGGTGCGTGTCGCTGAATGCATATCGCTTGATACAAGGTTGGATAGGTGCTGCTCCGATGGTGCACAAATCCGGCCTGGAGCCGAATGCTCCAGGGGAGCCGAGCCATACCGGGTAAACAGTCCGGTAAGCGGCGATAGAATTGGCTTAGTTTGGGATGATGCGTGTCGAGAGCCAGCAGCCGCAACGATGCGGATGGCGGTTAGCGTATGGAAAGAGCCGTTGAACTCGGTTCATCGTGATGACCATTTCACTTTCCATTCTAGGGTCGTTGACGTGTGTTGTCAATGGACGTTTGTCCCATTTTCCAGAGTAAAATTCGGTGTAATTGTCCCCGAATCCCCTAGTGCTGCCGCCTAGACTCTATCTAGACTTTATCATTGGCATGGTGGCTGCTCCGTGACCTGGATCACACCCTTGCCGCGGCGTTACCCCTCTCCGAAGTCCGCAACAAGAAAGGGTCAGCGCGCCTGGTTCAGTCGCGAGAGGAAAGCGGGAGGGCAAGGGTGAGGGCGTAGACGCCGCGGGCGCGGGCTGCCAAGGCCGCCTGCGCACAGGCGCGCAGCGTCGCGCCGGTCGTGCGCACGTCGTCGATCAGCAGCAGCGTCTTGCCTGCTACGGGCGGAGCCGCGAGAAAGGCATCGGCCACATTGGCGCGGCGCTCGTCCGGCCCCAAGCCCACCTGCTGCCGAGTGGCGCGCGTTCGCGCCATCCACCCAGGCATACAGGGCAGCTTGGTTGCCGCGCAAAACGCATCCGCCAGCAGTTCAGATTGGTTGTAGCCGCGCTCGACCAGGCGTTCGTCGTGCAGCGGCACAGGCACAACCGCGTCGAGCGTGTGCGCCAGGCCAGACCAAGGCGGCGCGGCAAAGACGGCGACGAGATAACGCGCCAGATAGGGGGCCAGTTCGGGGCGATTTTCGTATTTCAGGCTGTGGATTGCCTCGCGCATGGGCGAGGTGTGCAGCGTGGCCGCGCGCGAGAGCATCAGCGGGTCGTGGGGCAGGCGCGAACAGTCGGCGCAGACCGCGCGGGCATGGGCCAATGGACGACCGCAATGGGAACAGACGGGGCCGGGAACAGGTTCGACTTGTTGCGCGCAAGTAGGGCACAGCGCATGACCCAATGCGCTGCAGCCACAGCAGACGGCAGGAAAGAGGAGGTCAAGCCCGGCTTGCGTCAAGTGTTGGAGCCGGGTACGCCAAGTCATGGGGTGGGGCTGCCCGCCGGAAACCAGGTGGTAATGAGGTCGTTGATAAAAGTGCGCAGATCATCGCCCAAGATCAGCAGGATCGAGAGCAGGACAATGGCAAAGAGGATGATGATCAGGGCGAATTCGACAAAGTTTTGACCGGTCCGGTTGGACGGCAGTCGTGACATAATTTCCATGTCCCCTGCAAAGTGCGCAATGTCCGGCAGCAGGCATGGAACGAGTTGTACAGGAGCCTGGCCGCGACACATTGCAGCATCAATTCCGACAAACAAAATGGGCGCGTGCGCGGCGCAGCCTATTGCGCCGCGCGTACGTTATGCAATTGTCCGCGCAATGGCACGAACGCGCAAGTCGGCGCGCCGGTTTGCCTCAACCTTCATCAAGTATTCTAGGGGGCTTTTTGTCTAGATTATGACAATCTATTTAGACGCATGGCATCCTTCGTGCTATAATGCACAAGGTTGTCTCCTCGACGGTGCAGCGGGTAGCAACGGCGCCATCGGCCGTACCGTGTTCACGCGACATGTTGGATCGCAAGATGGCATCCACAGTTGACTTTCCACGGTTTAAGCTTTTACGGCGGAGGATACGCATGGGCGATGCTGCAAAACTGTATGAACTGCAAAAGATTGATTTGGCGTGGGTCAGGGTGGCCCGTCGGCTCAAGGCATTGATGGAACAATTAGGCGAGACCGAAGCTGTGCGCGAGGCGCGCGCACAAGT
>CAZZNG010000049.1:0-13902 GCA_964655505.1 uncultured Litorilinea sp.
TGGCCGGATAGGTCGCGGTCATCTCAAAATTTTGCGTCGCCGTTGCCGCGCCCCCTGCCAGCACCGGCACCGAATAGCGCATCCCATTCAGCACGCCCAAGTTGGGGCCGGGACCGGCGGCAAAGCGGATGGCATAAGTGGCGCGCTTGTCGCCCCTGGGCACAAAAGTGATCTCGTCTGTCTCAAAGACCGGCTGCGCAGGGTCTGGCGTGATCGGAATGTCCAGCACCTCGATGGTCGATAGTTCGCTAAAACTAACATCGAACAGAAATTTAAAGACCAGATCCTTGTCGAGCGTGCCCGGCGCTTTGAGCGTATACGTGCCCGGCTTCAGCGGGTTAAAAAAGACGCCCACCGCGTTCTCCACCCGGTCTTGCAGCGGGATATAATAATTCTCGCGGAAGCGCACCTCGTTGGGCGCGGACGCGGGGATCGCGCCCGCGACGTCCGCAGCCGTGCCCCCCGGCGGCAGATCCACCGTCAGGATCTCCAACAGACTGCCCCAAGTGTTCTTGGCAAGCCCCGCGGCATCCGACGTGCCGCTGCGGGTGTGGATAAAGGCGAAGATGCGCGAGAACTGGCCCACAAACATGCGGTTGGGCCGCCCCAGCACAATGGTGTTGTAGAGATCGCCTGAATGGTACGAAGCGTCCTGCTCCGCCGGAATCCGGTCACGGTCGCCCCAGGCAAAGATCCAAGCCAGCGGATAGATGCCGATCATCGGGAACCAGCCATCCCGGTTGAGGAGTTTGGAAAGCGCCCGCATCCACGACTCAGGCAGATGATCGGCCCAAAGCTGCTCCAAGTTGAGGCTGAACCAGGTGTTGACGAACTTACGCATCTCCTCGAAGGGCGAAACGCTGATGCGTACCTCGTCGTTCTGGCTAAAATGCTCCTCGTCCATTGGGAAGCGCATGATCACCTGCCGCGCTGCCTCGTCCAACTGCTCAACCACATTGAAGAACGGCTCCTTGCCGCTCTTGTTCACCTCCAGCCGCGAGTCTGGCGTGAATTTGGCGAGCTTGGCCGCGTCCGTGCCTTCGGCAAAGGTCACGGTCTTGCGCGCGCTGTCGCTGAGGATGCCCGCCAACTCGGTCGGCCCCTCGCTCCCGCCAATGCCCCAAGCGATCCGCGCAAAGAGCGAATCCAGGCCGCCCAAGCCAATGTGCCGCCAGAGGGAAGACTTCTGGTGCGCCTTTTCACCGAACGCATAGCCCATGTGAAAAAGTCAGGGGATCGGCAGGCTGAGCAGGAAAGGGCCGAACTTCGCGCCCTGCAGCACATGACGCATTTCATGCTGCTCCAATGCCTCGCGGCGCGTCAACATCACCTTGGGGTCCGAAGGAACCATGACCAGCCCCTCGTCGAGCTTGGCATTGGCTGTGCTTTTGCCCGTAGGCGTGAAGCCATAGACGGTCACCACCGGCCTAAAGGCCAATTCCAGCGGCTCCTGCAGGATCAGATCCGCGCCGCTCACGGCAAAGACCGTGCCCACTGCCTCCTCGTCGCCATCGATCATCAACTCGTCGCCCACCGCGTAGGGGTGGGCCGGGGCGAACGTTCGCAGCCGCCAGCGCACCGCGGGCGCGCGCACGCCCTTGCGCTGGCTGCCCACGTCGGGCACAAAGCGCTGCACGCTCAAATTGGCCGTATGGCTGCCGGGCAGCACCGCGTCCACCTGCGCCACCACCGTGGGCGCGGCCTGGATCACGCGCACCGATCCCCCTGCGCGGTCGGGCGCAGGCCGCACGCGGATCACCGTATTGGCCGCCAGCGTATTGCCAAAGGGCGTCTGCACCAACACATAATTGCCCGGCGCGGCCACGTTGTCCGCGTCATAGCTGTTGGATGCCTTGAGCAGCGTCACCGTCACCGCGGTGGTTGCGGGAAAGTCCGCCGCGGGCAGCGGCTCGACCAGGGTGATCTTGTTGGTCGCCCCGTCCACGCTGTCCACCACCGAATAGGCCAGCTTGCCCCCCGCGGTGGCGATCTGCACCGGCTGTTCCGCGCTGAAGCGGGTCGCCTGCCCCGCGTCCGTGGTGATCTCCAGCGCGGCATCGACCGTGCCGTTTGCTGTCTTGGTTGCGTCGGGCGTGACAATGTCCACCTTCACCGCAATGAGGTGGAGCGGCGCGGGCAGCGGATCCACCTGGCAGTCCAAGAGAATCTGCTTAACAATGCGCCGCTCGGTTGTGACCGTGGGCGCGCCCGTGTTTTCAATTGCCAGCCCATCCTGCGGCTTCAAGTCCACCATGGGGCCGCAGGTCACGCGGTCGCCGTTAGCCGTCTGCGCGGCCGCGACCGCGCCGCTGGGGGTCATGCGCACCACGTCGAGCCGCACCATGCCCGCGGGCAGTTCCCGATCCAGCAGCAGATCGGTCGCGCCGATGCCGCGCACGATCTGGCGCGCGGTGCTGGCCGATCCGCCGCTGACGCGCACAAAGTCGTTGGCGGCATACCCGGCCACATCCGCGGCCTTGGCCATGCGCAGCAGCACCCGCTCCGGGGGGAAGTCGGCCACACGACGCCGCGCTTGGCCCGCGGTCAAATGCTCGCTCACTTGCAGCCTCTCGGTGGGGAAGCCTTCGGGAAGCTGCTTGCCAAAGTGCAGGGCCGAGCCGCGCACAAATGAGATGAAGCGCGCGGCCTGCTTGCTGCCCTGCACCATTTTGACCAGCGGCTGATCCAGCCGTGTCACCTCCGCCGCCTGGTTTTGATAGGCCGCGGGCAGGGGGCGATCCAGCCCAATCGCGCCGCCGCCCGTGCCGATCACCTGGCGCAGTTCATCGCTCGCGCCGCCGGGCAGCTTAACCGCCACCCAATCGTCCGCTTGCAGCAGGTCGGCCAGCGCGCCGCCTATTGGCGCGACCACGGTCAACCCATTGACCTGGTTCCCGGTGGCGTCAACCGTGCCATTGGCCTGCGCCTGGGGGTTGCGTGCCCGGAAGCGCCGCGGTTCCGCCGCGGCCACGTTGGTCGCCGCCAAGTAATCCTGCGCATTGGCACAGATCAGCAGTTCGCGCTTGCTCAACGAAGCCAGACGGCGCAGTTCCGTCCCCCGCGCCCAGATCACGCTGCCCAGTGTCCAACAGACATCCTGCACATTGAGCAAGCCGTTCAAGATCAGGGCAAAGGGAACCATGAGCCGGTAGGAGGCAACCGGCCATGCAATGTTGTAGACGCTGTTGCGAAAATAACCCTGGGTATCCCAGATCGGGCGAAAGACAGGCACAACCTGGATTGTGTCCAAAACAAAGTTGATCACATGCATTTGCAGCGACACGCTGGTCAGCTGCATTTCCCAAAAGAAGGCCGAGAGCGTGGTAAAGATCAGGCCGAACCAGTTGTGACCGCTGGGGTCGCTGTAGTTGAGCGGGTCGCCGTTGCACCAGGCATAGGCCCCGGCAGGCGTCAGCGGTCGCGTCGTCCATCCCGGCGTATGGTCGAGGCTGCGAAAGACCGGGTCGATCATGCGCCGCCCGATCTCATCGCCAAACCAACTATCGGGCGTGATGAACTGCGCCAGCGCCGGGTCGTACCAACGGCTGCCCGCGTACAGCAGCCCGGTTGCAGGGTCGCCAAACAGCCCGGCAAAGCCAGGCACGCGGCCCACGATGGGGCTGTCGCTGCCAAAGGGATCGCCGCCCAAGGGGGCATCGCCCACCGGAGCCAGGTTGCCCGCCGCGTCGCCCACCGCGGCCAGGCGGTTGCCATAGGATCGGTGGAACGAGCAGGCCAGCGCGTCGCCCGGTCGCCCGTCGATGCGCCCCACGCACGTCCCGCCGATCCAGAGATAGCTGCACACGATCTCGCCCTGGTCGTCGGCCTCGGCCAAGCGGCGGCCATCCAGGTCGAGAATATAATAGGTCGGTACGCCGTTATACACCCGGCCCACCAAACGGCCAAAGCCGTCATAGAGATAGCGGATCGTGCTGCCATCGGGCAGATCGACCTGCGCCAGCAGCCCCAGCAGATTATAGGCGTAGGCTGTGCAGCCTTCCGGCCCATGCCGCGCCGTCCGGCGGCCCACCGGGTCCGCCTCGAAGCGCAGCACATGCCCGCGGTCGTCCGTCGCCCGGCGGATCGGCGGCCCATCCGCCTCATCCCCCCCATCCTCATAGCCATAGACAACCTGCCGGTGCGCGTCGCTGCGCGCCAGCAGCCGCCCCTGCGCATCATAGGTAAAAGCATAGGTGAAGGTAAAGGGCTGTGCGTCTCCCTCCCGCGCCAGGCGCACCAAACGCCCCCCCTCATCATACGCCGCGCGGTACGCGCCCACGCGTGCCAGCCGCCCCCGCTCGTCATAGGCCAACCCTACATCCACCACCGCGGCCTGGCTCGCTGTGCCGCAGGTCACCCGGCCCACCCGCCGCGCCCGACCTATCTCTGTCTCTTCGCACGTCCACGCGCCGTTGGCAAAGTCCAAGTAAGTGCGCTGCGTGGCGGCCTCGCGCCACAAGCGGCAGTATTCGTGCGCGCCCGCGGCCAGCGCCAGCCCATCGTCCGCTTCATGCCGCAGCGCCAGCCAGCCCGCGGCCTGGGGATAGCGCAGCCCGCTCAGACGCCCCGCTTCATCCCAGCGATAGCCCACCGTCCAGCAGTGACCGTCAATCGTCGTGCGGCTCTCGGCCACGCTGCCATCCGACGCCAGGCGCATGGCCGTTGTCACCGGCCCAAAGCGCGCCACGAGTTCACGGCGCGCCTCGTCCATCTCATAGGTCACGCTCGGCTGCTCGACCGGTGGCCCGGCCTCTTGGCGTATCTCGGCCAGGCGGCCCGTGCTGTGATACCGGTAGCGGACGCGGCGACCGTCCGGGTCTTTCTCATAGGTGACGCGGCCCAACAGGTCATAATGCCGCTGCCGCGCGCGGCCATTGGGCAGCGGCACGCGGCGCACAACCTCGTCAAGCCGCGGGGCATCGGCCCGGTGCTGCGCCTTGGCCGCGGCCCCAGGCTCACCCAAGCGTGGCGCTTGCACTGACACGGTCTGTTCCTCCCTCTGGGAACGCGGCCAACACCTCGTCGAACGCGGCTTCAATCGTGGCAATCGCTTCGGGCACTTGCTCGCGCACGGCAGCAATGGCCGCAATCAGCGGCTCCAACAGGCTCGACGGGTCAAGTTCCTGCACCAGATCGCTAAACGGCTCTAGGCTCGTCGCCAACGACGCCAGGATTTCGCTCGGCTTGAACTCGGCCAACTCTGCTTGCAGCGCGTGAAAGGGCGCGGCATCGGGCAGCAGATCGTCCACCAGATGATCGAGCCGCGCCAACACTTCATCGCGCAGCGTGCCCATCTCCTCGACCAAAAAAGCCGGGTTGAGCACGTCAAGTTGCTCCTTAACCACGTCGAAGATCAACTGCACCTCGTCTTTAAAGGCCGCCGGACTCAACGCCAGCAACTGCGCTTTGGCCGCGGCATGTAACTGGCCCGCTAGGTTGACCAAGCCCGCAGGGTTGAGCGGCAGAAAAAACTCCTCCACCGCCAGCCCAATCTCGTCCAGCGCCACCTCAAAGATCTCGCTAACCTCGACCAGCTTCGCCCCCATCTGGTCAAAAAGCTCGTTGATCTGCACGCGCACCGGCGCGGGGTCGAGCGCTTGCAGCGCGGCACGCAGCCCCGCGCTCGTCTCTTCGAGCGTGGCAAGCGGGGCCGGAATCAGCGCGCCTAGCTCCTCCTCCACCTCGCCAAAGACGCCGCGCAGGTTGCTCAGGTCGAGTTCATCGTGCAGCCGCAGCGCCCCACGATAGAGCGCGTCCTGCAGGTCAAGGTCAGGCAGGAGGCGCAGCGGGTCCACTTCGGGCAGCAGGATGTTGATGCGCGCCGCGACCGCGGCATCCTCGCTCGACAGGTTCACACTGGCCGCGGCGATCTTTGCCACAGCCGCGTGATAGCCGTCCAGCGCGGCCGAGAGCCGGTCAAAGAGCGCGCCCGTGTCGAATTCGGCCCGCGCCGTGCCCAGCGCGCTGTCCAGCCGCGCCACAATCGCGTCCGGGTCGAGCGCGTGCAGCCGTCCAACCGTGATCTGGCGCAGCAGCCGCGCGGCCTGGGCCAACACCGCGTCGTCGATGCCGTCGAAAACAGCCATCAGTTTATGGTGCAAATCGATCAACGGCACCAGCAGATCGCCAGGGCGAAAGCCGAACAATTCATCTGTACTGTCCACGGGCGAAGGGAGGTTCTGGCGCAGGATACCCGCTTGGCTGCCAATCGCCGCGGGCGGCGCGGCATTGCTGCCCGCGGCCTCGGCCAGCGCGCCCGCATGGGGCGTCAAGCGGTCGAGCAGCCGCGCCGGGTTCACCTCGTCCACCAGCTCCACAATGGGCTGGAAGAGCGCCTCCAACGGCTGGAAGAGCCGGTCCGGGTTGAGCAGCGCGTCGACCTTGGCGAGCAACTCGGCGTAGAGGCGCACAAGCGGCTGGATCAAGGCGCTGAAATCGATCTGGTGAATGGCCTCTTTCAGCGGCGCTAACGCCTGGTCGATCAGCGCGCGCAGCGCGTCCGGCCCAAACTTGCCCAGACTCGCCAGCAGATCGTCCACCGGCGCGTCAAGCCGCCCGATCAGCTTGGCCGGGTCGATCTCCTGCAACGGGGCCAGCGCGCCGCGCAAGCGCGCCGATGCCTGCTCCATCAACGGCCGCGGGTCGATCTCGGCAAAGACCTCGTCCAGCGGGTCGTTGACCGCGGCGGTGATGTCGATCTCGCGCAGCGCCTCCGCCGCGACCTTGATGCCGTCTACCGCCACCGCGGGCAGATCCGACAGGTCGATGGCCGCCACCTGGTCGCGCAGGTCGTGCAGTTCGCCCACGACGACCTGCGTCGCCGGGTCCAAGCTGAAGTTGTCCAACACCCCCTTGATCGTGTCCACCTGCTGGCCGATCTGCGCCAGCGTCGGCGCGGCCGATTCGACCAGCCCTTGCAGTTGCACCACCAGCCCTTCGATGCGCGTGCGCAGGGTCTGCAACTGCTCGGCCACACTGTTGAGCGCGTCGCTCACGCTTGCCCACGCCTGCTGCACAGCCTCGCCCACCGCATCCAGCGCCAGCGCGTCGAGCCGTTGGCTGATCTCGTCAAAAAAGCGGCGGATGGGCGCGCGGATCGCGTCCGGGTCGATCAAGGTGAGGCTGTCGGCCACCCGGCGCAAAGCCAACTGCGCCTCATGCGCCAGCGCGGCCAGGGGCAGCCCCTCCACCCCGCGCATCACCCGCTGTTGAAACTCGATGAGCAAGCGCCGCACTTCGCCCAGCGGCGTCTCGTCGATCGCGGCCAGCATCCCGCGCACCACCTCGCGAATCGCCAGGCGCACCTCCTCCGGCGTGAAGGTGAGTTCGTCCAACTCCGCGATCATGCCCTGCATCGTGCGGATCAAGCCGTCGAAGATGGGCGTCAACTGCTGCGGCTGCACCCGCGGCAGGCGGGCCAGCGCGCCGGTCACCTCCTCCAAGCCAGTCCAACGCGCCTGCCCGATGCGCGCCACGGTGTTCGCGCCCAGCCGGTCGCGCGCGGCGACCAGGCTCAACAGCGCGGTGCGCCCGCGCATCAATTCAAGCTCCAGGCCGGGCCAATCAATCGGACTGATCTCCACGCGCGCGGCGACGCCCTGCCAAAAGCCCTGCAACTGCGTACCGGCCCCGCGCCAAGCCGCCAGATCCGCGCCCCCCGGCAGCAGGTCGTCCAGCGGCGCAAACAGCCCATCCAGCGCGGCCGCGGGCGCGGCCAGCAGGTCGGGCGCAATGCCAATCAACGAGCGTGCGAGCAGCGCAGCCACCTCGTCGGGCGCGGGCGTGGTCGCCTCCCACGCGAGCAACTGGCGAAAGAGGGAAAAAAACTGCTCCAGTTCGCGCGTGACCGTGCTGATCTCGTCGTTGCTGGTCAGCAGGCGGCCCAGCCCCTCAACCGCCTTGGCGAGCGCGTTTTGCAGCCCCGCGTCGATGCCCCCCTGGCGGACCTCCTCGACCAACGGCCCAAACAGGCTGATCACCTCGTCAATCGCGGCCTCGATGGCGCGGGTGTCGGTCAGGTCCACCGGCAGATCGTCCACCACTTGACGCAGCGGCGCGATGATCCCCTCCAGGTCGGGCAGTTCCCCAGCCAAGGCCGCCACCTCTGGCAGATCGCCCAACAACTCACTGAGCGCGTTGTCGCTCTGCGTGCCGCTGAGGATGGCGTCAAGCCCCTGGCGCGTGGTCGCCACCAGTGTCTCGACTTGGCGCGGCAGCGTCTGGATCGCGGCCAGATCCTCAGGGGGAATGTCGATGGATAGATCAAGCGCAGCCAAAAGAACCTCCTCGCCAACCCACTTCCCGAAGCCTAACCTTCCGGGACGCTCATATACTCTCTCGCCGCCACTTGTTTGGCTACAGTTGCCACTTGAGGCAACGGCGGCGTAAGCGTCCCGGCAGATCACCTGACCCCACAATCCCCTCACTGATACGGGCTGTAGGCCAGCGTCATCTCTTCCACAGTCACGTCCAGCGCGGCACGGCTCAAAAGGTGCAGCGTCGTCGCCAAGCGGCCGCTGCTGGCAGGCGCGCCGGAAGCCGATCCGGTTGTCGTGGCGAGCAGGTCCAACAGGCCGGGCGGCAGCGCCAAGTCTTCGACCACAAACTCACGCGGGGTGGTCTGGCTGACGTTGGCCCCGGCCAACAGATCCGCGGCCAACAGCGTCGCGCCCTGATACAAACTCACCGCGGGCAGCGGCTGCGGATCGGCCACCACATGAAAAAGCTGCACCAGCGGCGCAAGCGGCGGCGACAGCACCGGGTCTACCGTCCCCCAAGAACCGCCCCGATCCAGGCTCACCCGCACGCTGCCCGGCCCTTGCCCAAACCAGAGCAGCCGCCCGCGCGTGCTGCGGATCAAAACCCACAGCGGCGCAAGCCCGGCCACAATCGGCAGGGGCGCGGGCAGTTCAAACTCCACCCAGCCGCTTGTCATGGCCCCAAGCTTGCGCACCAGCGGCGGCGTCACCACCGGCCCCGGCGCGCCGCCCACATCCGCGCAGATGCCCGCCACCACCTCGGCCTCATCCCACGCCTGCACATAGACACGCACACTTGCCAGCGGCACGATGCTGCCGACTGTGGCCGGTGCAGGCGGCAAAAAGGGCATGGGAGACGCGGCCCACTGCTCCGGCGTCACCAAGACCCCGCTGCTGGGCCGCGTCGCCTGCGGCAGGGGCGACCCCTCGTTCAAGGCGCGGCCCAGCGCGGTCACCACCAAGCGCACCGTCCCCGACTCCGGGCGCAGCCTGGCCGGTGCTTGCAGCGTCAGCCGCGTCCAGTCCCCGCGCAGCGCCAGCGTCTGGCTGCCCGCGCCCAGCGGTCGCACCACATAGCGCGCGGTGAGCGTGTGCGAGCGGATGCCGACCGCGCCGCCGCTCTCCGCGGCAAAGCGCAGCGGGATCGGCAGCGTGACCTGATCCGACCCCGACGCCTTGAGCCGGTCACTCAGCACTTTTTGGGCAATCGGCGTGAAGCCCACCGGCTGCAACCCGGCAGAGGGCAGCAGCGCATTGGGAAAGCGCGCCAGCATGATATCGCCTTCCGCCGCGGGCACAACCAGCGACAGATTGATCGGCGCGGCGGTCACTGTCACCTTGAGCACCTCAAATGTCACATCCGCCGCGGTCAGCGCGGTGGCCTCGTCGCCCACTGCATACTGAATCAGCCAAGCCGTACCCAACACGTTGGGCAGCACAAGGAGGGTGCGCCCGTCCGCGTAGTAGTTGACCGTCATGCCGCCCAACACCGGCGCGTAGAGATTGCCAGGCAGATGAAACGGGGGATCGGCAAAGATGGGCGGCCCAAAGCTGAAGCCGCCATTCGCCCGCGTTGCGGGGCGCACCACCAGACGCAGGGGCCGGGGAAACGTGAGGAAGGATGAGGCGCGCCGGATCTCCACCTTACGCAGTTGGGCCGGTGCGTCCAGCGCGATCACGCGGCCCCTATCGCTGCCGTAGCTCTCGCTCACCGTGTAGTTGGCAATTGCCAGTTCGCGGCCCACCCCATGCAGCACAAACTCAGCCAGGTTGACGCGCACCTCGTCCATATAGGGCAAAAAGGGGATCGCCAGCTCGCGCTCAACCGTGCCGCCCGCCTCTGGAAATTCCAGCGTGTCCACGTCCGCGGCTTCGGCTTCACCCAGGGCTTCTGTCGCGGCCAGCCGCCCGCCCATGACCGCGGCTTCGGTGAGCAGCGCGGTCAACTCGACTTTGGAGGCATCCGCGGGATAAAAGAGCGTTTTGTGCGCCTCGTCCAGCATCACGCGCCTCCCGGCAGCGTCTGCACCACCGCCGAGCCTAACAGCAGCCCGCGCCGCTGATCCGGCGTCGCCAGGTGGATGGCAACCACTTCGGTGCGCGGCTGATCGGGCACAAGGGCCGAGGCTTGAAAGGTGACCACCGTCTCGCCCGCGCCGGCGGTTACAATGCGCGAGCCGGTCTCCGCGCCAGCCTCGCCCGACGTGATGCGGCCGCGCTGGTCCGGCGGCAGATCGCTCACCACGGTCAGCGCCAGGCGCAGCGGCTCGACCGCGCCCTCGGCATCCACCGGCCGCGCGCCCTCCACCCCGCGGATGTGGATGGCGGTTGTCCCCTCGGCCAGGAGCGCGGGCTGATCAACCACGATCGCCAGCGGCAGCGGGACCAACGTCGTCGCGGGCACACGGATCACCCCTTCCGCCTGGCTCACCGCGGGCGGCCAGATGTCGGCCAGCCCGCGATAGGCCAGCCTGCCCGTCAGCAGCCCGTCGACCGCGATCGGCGCGCTGCTGCCCTCCACAAACTCGAAGCGCAGCACTCGATAGCCGGGGTCAGCCGCGGCCGATGCAAAGGCTTTGCCGCTGTAGACCTCCGGCCCGGCCAGCCAATGCGCGACCAGCGCCATGTCGTCCAGCAGCCTGCCCCGGCTCGCCTGGCTGGTGGTCGCGTCGTCGGTCAGCGGGCGCAGGATAAAGGCCAGATCGACGGTAAACTGCACCCGCACCACGCGGCGGCTGGCCGGTCCATTCGCGCCGTTCACCTGGGCGAATACCTCCGGCTGAAAGTGCGGTTCGGGCGACAGCGCGGCCAGCGCCACGCGCACGACCCCATCATCCGGGTCCGTGGGCACTTCCGCGCTGGGCGCGGCCACTACACGCAGATGGGGCCGCGCGGCCACGCCATCGGCAATCACCGCAGTAATCTTACGCTCTAGCTCGGCGAACACGGCTGCCTCAAAAATCTACCTTCCCGGACGCTGGATGGACACTAAGAAATTGATCGGGTAATCCCACTCATGTAGGGATTTATCTTCCGAGACGCTCCGAGCGTCCCGGAAGATCCGCCTTCTGGATCGATCTTGCCAGCGATGCTGATCACGCCCTACTGATTCGGGCGGAATGGGCGCAGCACCAGCCGATCGTCAATCGTCTTGTTCACCTCGCTGCGCAGCGTCGAAACCTCCGACTTCACCTGCAACGAAATCTCCTCGCGCAGCGCGTTGCGCCCGCTGTCCACCTCGCCGCGCAGCGCGCCCAGATCATTGACCAGCCTGCTCACCTCGGCCTGCTGTTCGGCGCGCAGCCCCTCGATGGTGCGCGCCATCTCCCCGCGCAGTTCGTCGCGCAGCACCCCCTCCCGTTCAGCCAGCACCTCATCCACCAAATCCAACACCATATCGCGCGGCAGGGGCTGGTTGCCCATGCGCTCGTCGATGATGCGCCCAAGCTGATCGTTAAAGGTTCCCCGCTCCAACCCGCGCGTCACCACGCGGTTGACCCGCTGATCCAAGTCTCCCAGCGCGTCGTTCACCCCCGCGTCGACCCGCTCATCCACCAGCCCCAACACCTCCTCGATGCGCTGGGGCAGCGTCTGGTTGCCCAACGTATCCAGCCCCGTCTCCACCGCGGTAATGCGCTGATCCAACCCGGCGCTCAGGTCGCCGACCCGGCTGTTCACCTCTGCCGTCGCCGCGGCCAGCACATCGACCTGCACCCGATCCAGCCCCGCGGCCAGTTCGCCCGCCATCCGCTCGTTCAAACGGCTTTCCGCCTCGCCCACCCCTGCGTCAATCGCCTGCTGCGTCTCCAGCAGGAGTTCGCCCCGCAGTTGTTCGCGGTTGGTTGCGAGGGCATCATTCAGGCGCGTATCCAGGCGACCCTCCGCCGCGGCGATCTGCGCGTCGCTGCGCGCCTCCAGGTCTGTGCGCAACTCGCCGCGCAACGACTCAAACTGCGTCAAGTTGGACGCTTCTAGGTCGCCGCGCAGCTGCCCGGCGTGCTCCGCCACCTTCGAATCGACCTGTGTATTGATCTGCGTTTCAAAGCGGGAAGCCAGCCGCTCTTCCGCCAGCCCCACCACTTCCCCAATGCGCGTGTCCAGATCAAAGCCGCCGCCCACGTCGGACACAGTCTCCAACTGGCTCAGGCGCACTTCCACATCGCGCAGCCGCACAAACTCGCCGCTCACCCCGCGCAGGTTCTCGCTCACCTCTTGCAGATTACTGATCTCTTTGGTCAGCGCAAACAGGTCAATCGGTTTGCCCGTGGGGTCGGTCAAAATCTGGCGCGTCTCCAGCACCACATCCACATTCTTGCTCATATCGATCACCTGCGTCCCCAGCCCTTCGACCTGGGTGCGCAGCGTGTCCACCGTGCTAAAGCGGTCGTCAAAGCTGCGGATCTTGCGCGTGTGATCCAAATTGACCACCTGCACCCGATCCACCACGCTTTGCTGCCCCTTGACCAACTCGGAGAGCCGCGCCACCTCCGCGGACAGCACGGCAATGCGCTCGTTCATCTCCGCCAGGGTGCGCCGCGCCTCGATGCCCAGCCCGCCAAATGACCCTTGCAGGTCCGCGGCCAGCCATTCGGACGTGACCTCGCCCAGATGGTCATGGTCGATGGCGGCAAAGCGCGTGGCAAGCACCTGCGACCCGCCTGTCTCCTGGGTGTGGTCGATCTCCAAAATACCCGTTAGCACACTGACCAACGTATTCCAATCGTCGGCCTCGATGGGCATCCCCCGCTGCTTGTTGCCCAGCGGCGTCACCTTATCCACCAATGCCGCAATCCGTTCCAATTGAGTCGCCGTAGCCATAGAAAAGCGCTCCTCCACTCCATCCTGCCGCCTAACCTTCCGGACTTTCATCCAGCGTCCCGGCAGATCACCCGCAGCGCGCTAGCGCAGTTGCGTATTGATCAGCGCGCCGCCGACCGCACGGTTGAAGCTGCGGTGCATCTCCAACTCCGCCTCATAGGTGGCCTCGCGCGTCTGCTTCATCAATATCGCGGCCTCGCCCAGCTTCACCACTTCGTCGTTGTCAACCAGTTCCGGCTTCTCGTTCAAGATCGACTCGATCTTCTGCTCGATCTGGATGCCGATATTGCGCTGCTTGAGCGCAAACGCGCGCGGCGTATCGGTCGCGGTCAAGTCCAGTTCATCGGCCAGCGCCAAAATCTCCAGCCCCCGCGTCGATCCGCGGTCAATGTCCGCCGCGATCAAGACCTCCTCGATGCGGCGGCGCACCTCCAGCGCCTGGATCTGGCGCTGCAACTCGGCCATGGACGCGTTCAGCGTTGTCACCAAGCCATTAAAGTTGTCGTTGATCTCGTCAAACTTGCGCACAAATTCAGGGTGGTCATGGCCCACCGGGCTGACCAGGCGCGTCAACTCCGCCACAGCCAACGCCAAATCGCGGATGCTCGACGCCATCGTGTTCCAATCCTGCGCGCGAATCGCCTCGCCCGGCTGCTTCTGCGCCAGCGGGGCCAACGTCTCCCCGATCGAGGTCGCGACCTGCTGCACCGGCGTCAGGTTGGCGTCGGGAATGTCCTCGATGGGCGTATTGCGGAATTGGGACGGGTCGATCACCACCGAGACTTTGGTTTCGCCTGTGGGCAACACGCGGATGGGACGGCGCACG
>CAZZNG010000049.1:13912-25868 GCA_964655505.1 uncultured Litorilinea sp.
GGGTCGGCAGATTGGGGTGGAACACAATCGCCTCATACGCGCCCGGATCGACGCGGAAGTGGGCTGTCCCGTCCAGGAACGGCTGCACCTTGCTCACGACCGCGTTGCTCACCGGGTCGCGCAGTTCAATTTGCAGATCGCGGTTGGCCGCGGGGAAGCCGAGGATGTTCAAGGTCAAATCACTCACAAACGCCTCCTCAATACCCGAAACGGGCGGATCTTCCCGGAAGATCGCGCCGCACCAGCTTGCCGCTCTAATGCCCGAACGGAAAGTCAATCTCCCAGAAGAAGGTAATCTCTTGGCCCACGAGCAAGGTAATTGGCTCAAAAACCACCTGGTTATAGAGCGTGTCGCCTGCCAGCAGCCCGGCTTCGCTCACATCCGTCAACTCCACCGTGGGCGTAAAGGTGGACGTAATCGCCACCTGCACGAACTTGGGCTTGTCGGTGATCACGCTGAAATCCTCCGCTGCGATGGGGCTGCGCAGCGCCTCCAGCGGTGGCGGGTTCGGCCCCGGCACAGGGGGCGTCGTGGTCAAGCCGGTCGCCTCCGCGTCCACCGTCTCGCGGCCAAAACCGACCTGGATATGGGTAATCGGCTGCGCGCCGACCCCACCGGCAAAGAGCGTGGCGATCACCGTGGCCCCCTGGCGCAGCACAATGTTGCTGCCGCGGCGCGTCGCCACCTGGATCTGCCCTGTGCCCGCTGTCTGCACCTGCAGCCGCATCCGCCCGTAGATGGCGCTTCTTGCTCGCTTCATCGTCGCCTCTTTGCCTGCATTTTATCTTTCCCGACGCCTAACCTTCCCGGAAGATCTACGGGGATCTCACCCCAAGCGCCCCATGCCCAAACGCGTCTCGCCAAAGAGCGCGCCAAAGCTGAACTGCTCATTCTCGCCCGTGGGCGCGTCCTCCGGCGGCAGCGCCTGCCAGCCATAGCGCACCCGCACCTGCTGGCGCTGCACCTCTTGAAAGGGCACGAAGCGCACTGCCGCGCGCACCCCCGCGCCGCGCAGCGCGTTGATCGCGTCGGCCAGCACCCCCTCCACCTGGGCCGCGGGCCGTTCATCCGCGCCCAGCAGCCCCGGCTCCACCACCAAATGATGGGGCACGCGCACCTCGAACGAAGCCGGTTCCAGGTCGGTCCACTCCATTGCCAGCGTCGCCACCGGGCCGCTCGGAAAGAGCGCATGGTCGAAAAAGGTTCCATCAAAGACCCCCTCGGCCAGCGACTCATTGGCAATCGCAAAGAAGAAATGATCCAGCCCCTTCACGTCGTACAGCCCCAGCACCAGAAAGATCCAGCGGTTGGCCCCGCGCACCAAATGGGGCAGCAGCGGCTCCGGGTCTTGATCCGCCGGGTCAAAGGGCGTGCCCAAGCGAAAACCGCTCACGCTGAACAGTCGTGCGCTCACATCCACCCCGTCAATCGTGCCCTGGGCGCGCCGCGTATTGGCCCCCGCGGGCGCGATCACCAGCGTCTGCCCCAGCTTGAGCGTGGCAGCATAGCCGATCAGTTCGCCCGTGGTTAGGTTGACCAGCAAGGGCACAGCCGTGCGCCCGCCCGCGTGCCCGCTGATGTAAAAGGTCGGGACCGTCACCTCCAGCCCCCGATTTTGCTCCTCCCAGCGAAAGAGATAGGGCACGCGGCCGCCCCTGGCGAGCAGCGTCGCGCTCCGCCGCAGTTGAGGCGGGTTCTCCACCAACGCCAACGGGCGCAGCAGCGGGCGATCCGCAATCGGCGCAAAAGCCTGCGCGGGCGTCAGCCCCTCCAGCCCCGGAATCAGCGTCAAGCCGGGGATCGCCTCGGTCACACCCATCAAATAGTCATAGACAAACGTCTTGATCTCGTTGGGGCCGAGCGCGCCCTTGAGCAAACTGCGTACATGGGCCAAGAGCCGCGTGCGAAAGAGCGGCAGCGTCTCCCACGGGTAGCGCGTCACCCCCACCAGCGCGGCCAACCGCTCCAAATCCTCCAGCCGGTAGACAAAATTCACCCAATGGGTGCGCCGCATCCGCTCGATGTCCTCTTGCAGCACATCGCATTCCAGCGCAAAGAGGTTGAGCAGTTGCGTCACCATGGCGTCGGGCGCGGTCGCGTAGATCGGCGGCAGCACGCCCAAAATGCGATCCAGCGCGCTCATGCCGTCACCTGCACCGAAGCCAGCGTAAAGCGATGCTGCGGCAATACCTGGAACGCTTGCCCGCCCTGGGCAATCTGCACAAACTGGCTGGGCGTGGTCAGCGTCACCACCAGCCGCAGCGGGTCAATGGCATATTTGGTGTCGTCGCGCAGATGGGCCAAAAGCGTGTCGCTCTCCACCGTTGCCCCCGCGGCCAACTGGCCGAAGAAGGCCGCCAGCCGCGCCTGGATCTGGCTTTGCACCGTCTCAATCGGCACGCCGGTCAGCGGCTGCGCTGGGATCAGCGCGTCCACAGCCACCGGCGTCACCTGCCCCGCGGCCCCTGCAGGCTGGTCAAACAGATCCGGCGCAAAGACCACATCCGCGGGGTCCAGGCGCGCCAGCGCATCGCTGGGCGGCTGAAAATCAACGCCCGCTTGGCCCGCGCCCTGTCCCTTGACGCTCAAGGCCAGCGTCACATCCACAATGCGCTCGTCCGCCAGGATGGCCGCCACCAGCGGGCCGACGCGAACCGTCTCGCCCACCCCGCGCCGCGCAATCTGCTGGGCCAGGGTATCCTGCACCTGGCGATGCACCGCTTCGATCTCCGCGGGCAGCAGCAAGCCGCCCGCCAGCACAAGCTGCACCTGCGCCGCCAGTTGGACACCCTCGGCCACCCCCGACAGCACCCGAATCCCCGCGGGGCGCAGTTCTTCAATCCGGTCTGCCACCGCTTGGGGCAGCGTGCCGCCCGCCGCGGCGTCGGTCAAGCTGACCGAGACGCGGATCTCGCCCGCCACGCCATTGGGCATCTCGTCAATCTTGACCCCGCGCACCTGGGGCATTTGCAGCAGCCCGTGGGTGAGGCTGGCGACCGTGCCCTTGTTGCTGGCGATCAGCGCGCTGCGCACGCGCCCGCGCAGGTCCTCGTCGCTCTCATCCTCTGCCGCGCGCGTCGTGGGCCGCTCGTTGATCACCGAATCAATGCCCGCGATGGCGCGCTGGATCACAGTCAGCTTGCCCGCTTCCACCGGCGGCGTGATCGCGCTGGCCCCGCGCACGCGCACCTCGGCCACGCTCTCGCCCGCCAGCATGGTATAGGTGTCCACCGTCTCATAGCGCACCTTGTCCTCCGCATCGGTGACGGGTGTGCCCGCGGGGATGGTGATGTTGCCCACCGTGCCGCGGCGGCGAAAGACCACCGTGCCCACCGGGCGGCCTGCGCGAAAGCGTTCATAGCTCAACAACGCCACCACCCGATCCAGCGAAGCACCCGCCGCGGTCTCCACAAAGGCCGAATCATAGGCCAAATTCAGTTGGGCATAGAGCAGCGCCAACTCCTTGCTCAACGCCTCTACCAGCGTGCGCGCCACGCTGCCCACATTCAAATCGGTGATGGGCAGCCGCTCGGTCGTGCGCGGGTAGTAGTTGACCGTAATATCCGTATCGGGCGCGGGCAGCCGCCCAAAGGGAAGAAAGCGGATGGTGTTCAGGTCGTCGGGGTCGCCGGTCGAACCGACCAACTCATAATCATTCAGCGTAAAGGTATAGGGGATCGGCGGCTCATCCGCCGCGGCCGCGGCCACAAAACCCGTCACCAACGAGACGCGGCGCACCGGCCTGCGCGCCAGCACCACTTCCGGCGGAACCAGGGGCCGCGCCGTGGCATCGTAGGTGACGCGGTGCACCTCCCGGCTCACCCCCTGGGTCAAGTTGGTGAGCAGGTCGCGCACAATATCAGGGTAGCTGCGCTCGATCAGGCTCATAAGCTGATCTCCAACGCCAGCGCCAGCGGCGCGTCGTCGTCCAGCGGCAGCACCGAAAAGACGATCTGCACCACTTCCGGCTGGCCTGCCACCGGCTCCACGCGCAGGTCTAGCACCTGCGCCACCCGCGGCTCCGCGGCCAATGCCTCCAGCGTAAAGAGCCGCGCCAAGTTGCGCGTCGACTCGTCGTTGAGCCTGCCGATCAGTTCGGTCAGGCGACAGCCATAGGCGGGATGGCCCAAAGCCGCCAGGCTGCCCACGGGCGTAAGCAGCCGCAAGACCAGCGCCTGGGCCAAATTCTCGCGGCCGCTCACCGTCGCCACATCCGCCACATCGCCGATGGGCAAGCCCCCCTCGCCCGCGGGCACGACGCGCAGGTCCACCGTCCCCCACGAATCCGCGCTGGCAAGGCTCAGGGTGCTGACTGTGCCGGTGTAGCGCGTCAAGGCCATGTCGCTGCCCAACACGCGATACTGCTTCTGCGCCATCCCCTACCCCCCAATAAACACGCTGCCCGCGGCCACCACCTGGCCGATGGGCAAGTCTGCAGGGTCGTTGCAGGTCAACGCCATGTCGCCGTTGCGCGCCGCGGGCTTGCCGCCGATGCGCACGGTGGCGCTGCCGGTTTGGATCGTCCCGCGGTTGGCAGGCGGCTTCTGAAAACTGACGCCCGGCGGCGTGGGCAGGTGCGCGGGCGTGTTGTCCGCGGTGGAGCCAGCCACTGCCGCGGCCTGCCCGCCGATCTTGACCGTGCCCACCAGCCCCCCGTTGATCACGCCGCTGAAGGCATGGGGAGCCGGGGTCGGCACAAGCGACGGTCCCGCCGGGGCCATCACAATATGCGTATCCGTCGCCACCACCCGATCATTGGCCTTTGCCGCAGGCTGGCCCATTGCGCCCTCCCTAGTTAATATCTACCGTCTGCCCGGTCACCTTGACCGACGTATCGCCGCTGATCTCCACCGTCGATCCCTTGATCGTCAGCTTGCCGGAGGTCTCCAGCGTCAAATCGCCCCCCTGCTGCAGGCGCACCGTCGCCTCGCCCGCAACCAATTCCAGCGTGCCGTTAGAGCTGTTGGTCTGCTGCAGCGACAGCCGCGTCTCGCCCACTGCCACCTGCACCCCTGCATCGTCCACCGTCAGCGTGACCGGCACTTGCCCGTCCAGCTTCAGCGTCGCGCTGCGCGTGCCGTCGCCCGGCGTCTGCACGCGCACCTCCAGCCGCTTGGTCGCGTCCGCCTCATCCCCTGGCAGCACCATCACTAGTTCGCCCGGCTCGTTCTGGGGCGGCGCAACCGCTTGGCTGTAGAGCCGCCCCACCACCACCGGCGCGTGCAGATCGCCCCCGGCAAAGACCACCAGCACCAGGTCTTCCTCACGCGGCAGGCTGGCCGCGCCGATCAACTGGGTGGCAATGGGCACGCGCGGCAGCACAATGCCCCACTCGCGCAGCGCCACCGTACACGCGTAGTCGGTCGCGCCGTTTGCACTGTCCGCGCCGTCCGCGCCAAAAACAGACGTGACCACGCCCAACGCGGGCGGCCACTGCTGCCGCGCTTCGTAGCGCGCGATCTGGCGAATGGTTTGCACCAGTTCATGGCTCATGGCCGCGTGTACGCTCCTCAAATCCTCTAGAACAGCGCGCCCAGCAGCGACCCCAACAGCGCGGCCGGGTCAAAGCGGTCGCCCCCCTGGGCAAAGTGGACGCGGCTGCTGGCCCCGCGGCGGTCGAGCCGGTGGCGCACCTGCATGGCCCAAAACGGCCCCTGCGCCAGCCCATCGGGCATCTCTTGCACCTCAAAGACCGTCCCCGGCCCCACCTGGGGCAGCAGAAAAGCGTCCAGCGTGCCCCATTCACGCGTCGAGCGATAGAGCCGGTCGCGTGCCGCACCCGCTGTGCCTGCCGCAGCCGCTGTCCGCAGGGCAGGCTCGAACGACCAGCGCACCGCGGCAGACGGGCCATCCGGTCGATTGCCCCCAAAGAAATCCGTGGTCGGGCGCAGCGCTTCCGCCGCGGCCGTTGACCCCGCGCCGCTCTCCCCGGCCACCACAAAACGCTCCACTGCCGCGGGCAGTTGCGTCTGGCGCACCGCGTGCAGTTCGCGGCCAAAGCGCAGCGCCACCTGCGCCTGCTCCGTGTTGAGCACCGTCGCGTTGAGCGCATTCTCCGCCGTCACCCACGCGGCCGCGCCGCTCCACGCGGCCACGCGGGCCACATGATCCAGGCCGGTGCGCGCCGGGTCCGCGGCATAAAAGGCCAGGTCGATGCCGTCGTCGATGCTGCCGGGCGTGACCCCGGCCGCGTCGCATAAATTGCGGATCAACGTGCCCGCGGTCACCTTTTCATAGGTCACAGCCGGGCGCAGGCTTGCCAGACTGCCGCCCCCATCCAAGGCGCGGATCGCCACCCGGTCAAACGAGCGGCGCACGCTGCAAATCTGTCCGGAAAAGAGGTCAGCCGCCTGCTCATCGTTGGCTAAGCGCAGTTTGGCCGGGTCGCCCACCTGCGCGGTGGGCGCAGCCGCCACAGGCAGCACCGCGGCCAGCACATTCAACTGCGGCGCAAGGGCCAAGCGCAGTTCCAGGCGGATCACCTGCTCCGTCCACTGCTGCGAGCCAAGCGTCAACGTGTACTTGGGCATTAACATCGTGTACGATCCATTCCTGCCGACGTAACCTTGCGCCGCAGAATCAATTCTGCGGCCAGTGATGGGAAACCCGCTGAAGCGCGTTGGTCTGGTGCAACAGGCCTTTAGCCTGTTTCCCACTGCTTGCCTGGGGATTGATCCCCAGGCAGCCCTCCCCGGAAGCTCACTCACCCCCCAACAGCGCGGCCAGCGTCTGCGTCGCGGGGCCAAGCTGCCGCAGTTCGTTCACCTTCTCCACCACCGGCGCAATGGGGTTGCCCGCGCTGAGCAGATCGCCCAGCTGCGCCAGCCCCTGCACCTGCTCCGCCAAGTCCAGCGCCGCGTCCACCGCGTCCGTGATCGCGCCTGCCTGCTCCTCGATCGTCGCCAGCACATCGCCCAGCGCGTCCGGGTCGAAGCCCAGATCGCCCAGCCCAAACCCATCCAGCCCGCCAAACGAACTGACCTCCGCGGGCGGCGGCAGCGGCGGGCTTTCGGCCAGCACGATCGAATACGCGATCTGCTGGCCCGCGCCCACCTCCTGCTCCGCGGCAAACTGCTCGATCACCATCTTGGAAACCGACAGCGCGGTCACAATGTCCGCGGTAAAAGTCACCTCCGCGCCCGACGCGGCCTTCTCTTGCAGCTTCTTGAGATCGTCCGCCGCGGTTTCCGGCAGCAGCAGCCCGGCCAGCCGCACCCGGTGCGACTCGCGGCCAAGCTTCTGGTGCAGGCTGCCGTCCAGGCCCGCGATCTTCTGGCGCACAAAATCCTGGTCGATCTCCTGGCGCATCCACTGCACCGCTTTCAGTTCAATATCGTCGATCATCGGCGAAGGCATCTCATCCCTCCAGATCGATCCCCAGTTCGGCCGCGGCCTGCGCCAGCCGCTCGCTCAACTCCTCCAGCAGCCGTTCCCAATCGAAGGCCGCGGCGTCTGCAGCGTCCTTTTCCGCTAGGTAGGCGGGCGGCTGCGTGTGCGCGGCCATCGGCGTAGACAGTTCCCCCTGGGGCAGGGCTGCGCGGCCAGACACAGCCGGGCGCGGCGCAGCCCTCACAGCAGCAGGCTCGGGCATCGACAGCGGGGCCAACCGCGCCGGATGCACAGGGTACGCTTGCGCCTGCACGGTTCCCGCGTTGGGCATGAGCGCGGCGGCTGCCCCCGGCCCGCGTGCGTCAGGCGTTGGATAGAAAAGGCGAAACGGGGTGGCTCGGCTCTTGACAGGTTGACCGTTGCCGGATTGACTTTTGCTAGATCGACGCGCGGAGGGTGAAGGCTGCGCCTGGGGCGCATCGGTCTGTGCATCCGTCTTGCGCGACGGGGCCAGTGGGGTGGACAGCGGCACACTGGACACAGGCGGCGCTTCCGGCCCACGGCGCGGCGGCTCCACCGCTTCCCCTGTCTCGCTGTCCATTGGCGATGCAGGGGCGCGGTGTGCCGCTGGCTCCGGCGCGTGTGGCGGCGAGACGGGCTGCTGCGCGCCGCCTGGATCGTCCGCGCCGGTCGGGCGATGCGGCTGCACCGGGGCCGGGTCGGGCACGATCAGAATCCGCACCTGGCCGTCGTCCTCGGCAGCAGCGGGCGCGGCGTGGGCCGCAGGGCCAGCCTGTTGGCCCGGCTCGGCTTGTGTCACGGCTTGCCAAAGCAACTCCACCTCGACCGCGGGCCGCGTGTCCAGATCGGCAGGGCGCAGCCCCGTGCCGCGGCAGACAGCCAGCGCCACCCGGCCCAACGCCACCGGGTCCAGCGGCACGCGCGGCCGCGACGCGTCGGGCGAATCAATCCACTGCGCCAGCGCCACCAGCGCGGCCGTCACTGCCTCATCCAGCGCGTCGTTTGCAGCGTCGTTTGCAGCCTTGTTTTCGGCCTCGTCTTTGCCGGTGCGCGGCAGCGGTCTGCCCCCCAGCGCCAGGCGCAAAAAGTGCTGCTGCACAAAGCGCGGCCCCAGATGGGCAAAGCGCGCCAGCATCACCTTCTCGCGCCAAAGCAGCGGGCGCACGCTGATGCGCTGCCCGCTCACCCACAGCGCGGCCGCGCCCGCGTGCAGGTCCAGATCAAAGGGCCACTGCTGCGCGCCCACGCGCACCACCCCCGCGGCAGCGTCAACAGCAATGTCTACAGCACTGTTCACCCTGGCTTACTCCTCGCGCACGCGCGTCGCGGTGAAGGTGTAGACCGTTGAGCCGTGGCTTTCCACATCCATGCCAAAGCTCTTATCCTCCATGAAGCAGTCGTCAAAGGTCAGCCGGTGGGAAGTCTCCTCATGCTTGAGTGTGGCGCTGATCGAAAAGCGCGTGTTCTCCTGCAAAAAGCGGTCCAGCGTCAAATTGGCCGACGCCACGCGCAAGCGCCCAACCACCACTTGCAGCCCAAAATAGACGCCGACCCGCTCGGCTGTGCCAATCGCGCCCACGTCGCGCCGGTTCTTGCTCAACGTGTATTCGATGGATTGAAGCCCCTCGATGGTTTCTTCGTTGACCTTCACCTCCGAGGCAAAGGCCGTATAAAGCTGTGGCATGGGTGCGCCTCCACGCAACTCTTGAATCAATTCTTGACCAGAATCGTGGCGTAGACGTAGTCAATCGCCCGCACAGGCCGCACCGCAATGTCGATGCGTACAATGCCCGTGGCGAAATCCGCTTGGGTGGAATAGACATCCACCTTGAAGGCCGGGTCGGTCAAATCCGTGGAGGGAACCAGCGCGCCGTCCCGCTCCATCTGCAAAAAGAGCGCGATGATCTGCTGGCGCAGGGCATTGCGCGTGCCCTCGTTGTTCAACAGGCCAATGTAGTTGTCGGAGATGGCCTTCACCTCGCGCACGGCTTTGTTGGCTGTCCGCTGGACATTGATCTGCCGCCCGCTGGTCAACAGCCCCTTGATCACAATGATGCCGCGCCCGGCCTTTTCGTTGATCACCAACACATTGCCCAAAATAAGCTGGGTCAACTGCGCGTCGCTGTAGCGGCCCGGCGGCACGCCCAGGCTGGCAATGGTCTTGAAGGTGGGCGATTGGAAATAGTCCTGGCGGCCCAACAACCCGGCCAGCGCCGCTTCCGCGCCCGCGGGCGCAACCAGGATAAAGTGGTCGCTGCGTACATCGTCCGCGTGGTCAAGAATCTCCTCGACCACGCCGCTCTCGCTCGCGCTCACCGAGCCGATGCCGATGCGGTTGCGCGCCACATCGGCCATATTGGTGCAGTGGGCAACCACCGCTTGATGCACCGCGCGGATATTGGCTGCGTCCAGTTGATTGTTCACCGACGCGATCACCAGATCGACCGTCTCGGCCCCTGCCAGTTGATCCAGCGCGGCCTGGAAATCCTCCAAGCCGGGCGTGACGCCGCCGGTCAAGCGTTGGGGCTGGCCCATGCTGCGCGGGAATGAAATCGTGCGTGTGCGCGGGCTTAAATCAAAGGCGCGCACGAAGTTGGAACCGTCCAGCAGGCTGACCAGATAGCCGGGGTCGTCCGGGTCCATGGTCACATTCTCCCAGCGTTCGGCCACGTCGTCGCCCACAAAGACCTCCAGGCTGACCACCGGCGTCACCCCGTCAAAAGAGGAAGTCCCCGGCGTGATCGCAATCGAGATCGGCTCATCCACGCCCGGCGCGGGCACGATCTCCGCCAGCGGCTCGCTGTCCGGCGTGGCACGCAGCAGCAGCGACGGGCCCGCGTTGCGCCCGCCCGCCAGCCGCACCCCGTCCACCGGGTCGGGCAAGCTGGTCGCGCCCTCGACCGCTTCAAAACGCACCATCGGGTCGTTGATCGCCACGATCGCGTCCAGGTCGGCCAGCCCCGCGTAAACCGCGGTGTCCTGCCCCTCCACAAAGACCAGCACATCGACGCGCGGCACAAGCGAGGTCGCGCCGATGGCCGCGGGCAGCGCGTCGCTGCGCGCAATCCCCATCACATCTGGGTCATTGGCTAGGTGATTGACAAAGGTTCGCACCGTCTTAAAGGGGCCGATCACGCGCGGCGCGCCCACGGGCGGCACAACCGTCAGCGTCACCCCGTCCTCGCCGCCGGGCGTGACCGTCACTTGGATGTTGCTCCCGGCTGCGCCTGGCTGCCGCGCAATGATCTCTATCGACGGGCTGTCATCGTCCGCCAACAGCGTCAGCGCGGCCTGCCCCTCTTTGACCTGGATCGACACCAGGTTGCCCCGGTTGCCGGGCTGCTTGGCGGTGACGGTCAGCACATCACTGCCCCCGGCTTGCAAGCGGCCTGTGGCGGCCTGGCCCGTCTCGTTCACCAGCGCGGTCTTGGTCAGCGCGCCGGGCAGCGTCTTTTGAAAACCCGGATCGATCGCGGTCAGCAGCCGCGACTGGCTGTTGATGCGGTCGAAGAAATAATCTGGGCTGGTGTGGTCCATCACCAGATTGTTGAGCGTGTCCACCACCTGCCCGTCATAGGTGACGACCAAGTTCACATACTTGACCCCGCGGCCCGAAAGCGTCTTGACCTGGGTCACGCGCACAGCAACGCGCTCCGCCCAAGCGCCCTCTGCGCGCGCCTCCAAGGTGGCAACTTTGTCGCCCGCGTCGTTGGTCAGGTCCAGCGTGCCCCGCTGGCCCCGCCCCGGCGGCACGCGCGCCACCACCACCTGCGCCACCCCATTGGCGAACGCGGTGCGCGCCTCCGGCATGGTGAAGTTGCTGGCCGGGCCAAAGCGCTCGATGAATTCGCCAAAGGAGCCGACCGGCGTGGGGATCGTCGGGCCGCGGTCCACGATGCCCACCAGGCCGAGAATGCCCGTCGCGCCCGGCAGCACCGGCGCAGGCTCAAACTCGGTGCGGACTTGGACCCCAGGAATGATCAGTGTGGCTGGCATGCTCGCTCCTCCCTCAAAGCTGCGATCCCCCGCACAGGGGGCGGCACAGCAAACTTAACCGTCAAGGCCGCAGGACGATCCACAGCAAGCGGCGCACGAATGAGGCACACAGTGGGGCACGAACCGCCACGCTCTCCAGCAGGTCGCGTCATCAGCACAAGATGATCGACACAACATGATCAACAAAACAGCCATTGCTTGCACAAACGTGCGCCCTGGCTGCACAAGAACCCTGCAGGAGAAGCGGTATGCAGTTAAACGAAACTAGGGGATGCCAGGCTCAACCCCTGGCAGAACGGTCGAACAGAACGGTCGAGCGAACAGAATAGTCTAAAACGACTTCGAACCAGACGATGCTAGCACCCAAGCGCGTGGTTCGGCCTAAATCATCGCTGGACGACCGGCAAGGAGAAATTCATCGGTCATGTGGGCTGTCATGTGGGAATGCGCGGCCGGTAAGATGAGTGTAAACCACTTTAGCGATTTGTCAATCATCACTTTTGCGGCCCCGTCGATCTTCCGTACATGTAGGGATGCACCTTCCAGGAAGCTCGGAGCGTCCCGAGGATCAACCAGACGCCCCCTCTCAACAGATCGACAGCAGCAAGA